>CAZKRK010000276.1:0-10253 GCA_964555035.1 uncultured Victivallales bacterium
CGGTTTTTCTTGTTTTTTTCGACAGCTTTGGGAGGGTGAGTCACTAATTGGTTGATTGGTGACTGGTTGGTGGATGGGGTGCCGGCGGTCTGTCGTGCCGTAGCCTCGGTGAACGCCGGTCCTCCGCCGTTTGTTTGAAGAGAGCCGGGGACGGTTCCAGGAAAGGAAGCAGGTGACAGTAGTGAGTGCCAAGAAAGTGAAGAAGCCGGAAGTCGGGATAGTAATGGGGAGCGACTCGGATTGGTCGATCGTGCGAAAGGCGGTCCAGACGTTGGATGATTTTGGCGTGGCGTGCGAGGTGCGCGTGATTTCGGCGCACCGGACGCCGGAGGTAGCCGCGGACTACGCCAGGACGGCCGCCAAACGCGGGTTGAAGGTTATCCTCAGTGCGGCCGGCGGCGCGGCACACCTCGGCGGTGTGTTGGCCGCACACACGATCTTGCCCGTCGTCGGGATCCCGATCAAGGGTGGAGCCTTGAATGGCCTGGACTCGCTGCTGGCCACGCTGCAGATGCCCTCGGGGATCCCGGTGGCGACGGTGACGCTCGGCAGTGCCGGACCGGTCAATGCGGCGATCTTCGCGGTGCAGATCATCGCACTGGCGCGACCGTCGCTCAACCGGCAGCTTGCGGCCCACAAGCGGGCCATGAAGCGCAAGGTGGAAAAGGGCGATGCGCGCGTGCAGAAGGAGTTGGCGGACTGAGCTGACCGCGGTTGTCGGTGCGCCGAACCGGCGAAGCTGCCACAGAGAACGGGACGTTGAGGGTGCGTGTGCACGGTGGGCCGGATTTGCAATCCGGCCGCGAGAAGGGAGAGCATGTTGTCGTGAATGAACAGCCTGCGGTCAAACCACTCTCTGGTCATTCGCGCCTCTCTTTCGGCCGGATTACAAATCCGGCCCACGTATTGCTCCGCGTGCGTTCGTGCTTGAGTTGCGGGCGACGCCCGTGTCGATCGGCTATGGCTGTTAGATGATTCTGCGTTGGACAATTGGTCTTGCGGCGGTCGCGTTGTGCGCGTCGGCACAGGCGTCGGTTACGAACCTGTACCGCGTGTTGCGGGAGCAGGGAATATCGTTTGACTCGGGCAAGGCGTCGGCAAGGGCGCTCGAGGCAGTGGTCCGGGCCGTCGACCCCTGGGGACGAATTCTCGAGGAGGGGGAGGAGGTCGCGCCGACCGTGACTCTGGATGTTTCGGGCGAGAAGTTTCCCGGCGGCATCGGGTACGTAGCGGTGCGCGGCATGGGGGTTGGAGCGGGGCTGCGCGTGGGCGAGTACCTTGGGGGATGGATCGAGGACGGACTGCGTGGTGTCATCCTGGACATGCGTAGCGCCCAGGGCACTGACCTCATGAGCGTTGACCTCATCGCCGGCCTGGTTTCGGGCCGCACCAACCAGCTCTACACGGTGCGGGACGGCGGCACGAACGTGATCGAACGCCATTGTGGCATGAAGACGCCGGCCTTGCCGCGCGGTCTTCCCGTGGTAGTGCTGCTGGATGAGAGCACGCGCGGCTGTCCGGAGCTGCTTGCAGCGGTATTGCGGGGGCAGGGGAGCATCCTTGTGGGCGGTGGCCGTACGAAGGGAGACTGGGGGGTGCGGGAAATCCTGACCCTCGATGATGGGCGGCGCCTGTACATAGCCACGCGTTGGTTGGTTCCGTCGTGCGGCAGCTACGCGGAAACCGGCGTGGCGCCGGACATCGTAGTCGCGGGCGATGCCGTGGCGGCACGCGATGAGGGGCCGTTGTTTGGTGACGCAGATGGATGCGAGGGTGCCAGGACAGCCGCGACGATGGCACAGCGTGTGGCCGGTGATGCAGTGTTGAAGCGTGCCGCCGACATCGTACTTGGCATGGGCGCCCTTTACGTTTCGGACGCCGAAGCAGATAGAGCGGGAGAAGCGCCGTGAGCGGCGCGCGCATTATCAGGGCAGAGCATGGCGACCTCGAGGCGGTCGCCGGGCAGGCGGCTGGCGAGCTGGCGGCGGGACGTCTGGTTGTGATTCCAACCGACACGGTCTACGGGGTGGCCGCCCAGCCGGGGATTGAAAGCGCGGTGAGGGCGATCTACCGCGCCAAGGGAAGGCCGCAAGAGAAGCCGCTGCCGTTGCTTGCATCGAGTGTCGCGGCTGTAGAGCGGGCCGGCGCGGGTCTCTCCGCGGAGGAACGGGCACTGGTGTCGCGTTTCTGGCCGGGGACATTGACGCTGTTGATCGGGTTGAACGGCCGCACGGAGGGGGTTCGTGTGCCGGATTGCGAGGTGGCGCGGGCGGTGATTCGCGCGGCGGGGGGAATGCTGCGAGTCACGAGTGCGAACCTCAGTGGGTGTCCGGATGCTCTGACGGCGGAGGAGGCCGCGAATGCCCTCGGCGCCGACGTGGCGCTGGTGGTAGACGGCGGCCCGGCGCCTGGGGGCGTGCCGAGTACCGTCGCGAGGGTGTCCGGTGGCGAAATTGAAGTGCTGCGTGCGGGAGCCATAGACATTGACGAGCTGCGCGGGGCTGTGAGGAGGCGAGGGTGACGGAATCACGACGAAAACAGATGCTCTTTGTTTGTACCGGGAACATGTGCCGGAGTCCAATGGCCGAGTACCTGTTTCGCCACCGCGCGGACCCCGAGTTGGGGTGGGACGCCGTTTCGGCAGGGGTGATGGCCGGGCACGGCGGTGGCGCATCGGCGCCCGCGGTTTCCGTTCTGGACGAGCTCGGGATCGACTTGAAGCCGTTCCGAAGCCGTCCGGTTTCGCGCGAACTGATCGAGGAATCCGATTTGATCGTGGCGATGACCGCTTCGCACATTGTGCAACTCTGGGCGCTCTTCAGGGACATGCATTTTGACGAGAAGCTCTTTCTCCTGCGGTCCTTCGAGCCGGGGGAGGAGGGGGGCGACGTGGAAGACCCGATCGGCATGTCGGCCGACGTGTACCGCGAAGTGCGCAACCAGATTGACGCGGCGCTGCCGGGGCTGATAGCCTACGCGCGCGAACTGAATATCAAGGAACAGCAAGAAAACGGACGGTAGTGTTATGAAGGTAGCTGTTGGCTGTGATCACGGTGGGTTGCTGGTCAAGAAGGCCCTGGGTGATGTGCTGCGTGATCGAGGAGTGGAAGTCGATGACGTTGGCTGCTACGACGATGGTGCCGTAGACTATCCGGACTACGCGGCCGAGGTGGCGGGACGGGTATCGGAACAGGCGGCCGATTGGGGGGTGCTGGTATGCACGACCGGCATCGGCATGAGCATGGCAGCCAACAAGTTTCCCGGCGTACGCGCCGCGCTGTGCATGAATCCCCACATGGCCGAAATGGCTCGTCGCCACAACGACGCCAATGTCCTGGTCCTGGCCGGCGGCATCATCGGCGAAGAAGATGCGCTGCCGATTCTGGACGAGTGGCTCAAGCACGATTTCGTCGGCGACCGGCACCTCCGGCGCATTCGGAAAATCGACGCGTTTGCGATCCAGATGTCCGAGACAGCCGCGGTCTACGAGGAAGACTCAGAGGCCTACGGGACTATCCGGGACGAGATCATCCGCCAGCAGGATTGCGTCAACCTGATTGCCTCCGAAAACTACGTCAGCCGTGCCGTGCGCGAGGCGCAGGGGTCGGTAATGACCAACAAGTATGCCGAAGGATATCCGGGCAAGCGCTGGTACAACGGCTGCGATTTTGTCGACAGGGCCGAGCAGCTCGCGATCGAACGCGCCAACAGGCTCTTCGGCTCCGAACACGCAAACGTGCAACCGCACTGCGGCAGTTCGGCCAACATGGCGGTCTACTTCGCCGCGCTCGAGCCCGGCGATACGATTCTCGCCATGGACCTGGCGCACGGCGGGCACCTGACGCACGGCAGCCCGGTCAACTTCTCGGGCCGCATGTTCAACATAGTGCCCTACGGTGTGTCGGAGAGCGACGAAGCGATCGACTACGACGAGCTGCGCAAGCTTGCCCTGGAGCACAAGCCGAAGCTGATAGTGGCCGGCGCGAGCGCCTATCCGCGTATCCTCGACTTCGAGCGGTTCCGCGAGATCGCCGACAGCGTAGGCGCCTACCTGATGGTGGATATGGCACACATCGCCGGCCTCGTAGCGGCGGGGTGCCATCCCAGTCCCGTGCCGTATTCCGAGTTCGTGACTTCAACTACCCACAAGACGCTGCGAGGTCCGCGAAGCGGGTTGGTCCTCTGCCGCGAGAGCTTTGCCAGAGAGGTCGATCGGCAGGTCTTTCCCGGGATCCAGGGCGGACCGCTGATGCACTCCGTGGTCGCAAAAGCGGTTTGCTTTCACGAGGCGATGAAGCCTGCGTTCAAAGCGTACGGCGAGCAAACCGTGGCCAACGCCAAAGTCATGGCGGAGTGCCTGGCGAGTGCCGGCTATCGGTTGGTGTCCGGGGGAACGGAAAACCACCTCATGCTGGTCAACCTGACGGACCAGTGTATCACGGGCAAGGAGGCGGCCCTGGCGCTGGACAAGGCCGGCATAATCGTCAATAAGAACGCCATCCCGTTTGACACCAAGAGCCCGTTCGTTACGTCCGGTATTCGGATCGGAACACCGGCAGTGACCACGCGCGGCATGAAGGAAGACGAGATGAAGGCGATCGCGCAGATGATCGTCAACGTCCTCAACGACCTCAACAACGAAGCCATCATCGCCAAGACGCGCCACGATATCAAGGAACTGTGCGGACAGTTCCCGGTGGCGTAGTTGCCGGCCTCGGTTTCCGAGGTCCCCCGACTCGAGTCCCCCGGTGGGCAAGCGTTGCGCCCCTGAAGGGGGAGAGGCGGACTATCGGGATTGGACTCCCCCGGTGAAAAGGGGGGGCTTGACGGACAGAGCAGACGACCTGTCATCCCGAGCGGAGCGTAGCGGAGTCGAGGGATCTCGAGACTTGCGATAACGTCCGGAGCGGTTTCCAATTATCGAGATCCCTCGACTCTGCTAGCCCTCGCTCGGGATGACAGGTCGTCCGCGGATATGACCGTTCTCTCATCGTGCGAAGGATTGCCGATCACCGCCTGCGCTTGACCGGCACCCCCTTCAGGCGACCGATGGTTGGCAGCGGGCCGACGATGGGCCGGGCGTAGTTGATGAAGGCGCGCGTGACGTCGTTGCCGTCCTTGTTGATGAAACGGTCGGGCATATGACGGGTTTCCCCGGCGACGTTCTTGAGCGGGACACGCTTGAACGTGACCACGTATGCCTTGCCGGCCTTGCGCTTGAGCGCGATGGAACCGTCGCGATTGCTGGCGACGGCTTCGCGTACGGCGGAAGCTCCGGCGTGACGGGCCTCTTCGGCGTCAACCCGCGAGGCAATGCTGGGGAAAGAGCGCTGCAGATACCCGAACGTGTCAGCCCGAACACGGGCGATTCCGGTGCGTTTGCGCAACTCGGCGACGAGCAGATCGCCAAGCGCGCCCGAGCCGCTGAGCTGCACGTTGCCGTGCGAATCGACTTCCTTGCTGAACTTCGCGGCTATCGCGGTTCCGTTGTGGTCGGCGATCCCCTCCGACACGGCGATGACGCACCGGCCGAGCTCGCCATGGACACGTTTCACGTCGCGCGCAAAGCGAACCATGCTGAAGGGGCGTTCGGGCAGGTAGATGAGGTGCGGGCCGTCGTCAGGGTAGACGCGCCCCAGCGCCGCCGCCGCCGTGAGGAAACCGGCGTGGCGTCCCATGATGACCGAGATATGGACGCCCGGCAGCGCGCGGTTGTCCAGGTTGACGCCCATGATGGCCTCGGCGACGAACCGTGCCGCACTGCCGAAGCCGGGCGTGTGATCGTTCTCGCGCAGATCGTTGTCCACCGTCTTCGGAATGTGGAAACAACGCAGCCCGTAGCCCGCCTTGTGGGCTTCGTTGCTGATAATGTGCACGGTTTCGGCCGAGTCGTTGCCGCCGATGTAGAAGAAGTAGCGCACGTCATAGGCACTGAGGATTTCGAAGATGCGCAGGCAGTCCGCGTGGGTGGGTTTCTTGCGCACCGTGCCGAGCGCGGAGGAGGGCGTCAGGGCAAGCTCTTCCAGGGTGCGGACGGATTCGCGCCGGAGGTTGACGAAGTTCTCGGACAGGATGCCCTTGATGCCGTGTCGCGCGCCGTATATGCCCTTGATGCAAGCGTGTTCTCTGGCTTCCTTTACGGCCCCGACCAGGCTCTGATTGATGACGACCGTCGGCCCGCCGCTCTGCGCGATCAGCATATTGCCGGTGAGTTGATTGCTCATGCGTGTGCTCTCCGTTACCTGGCTGTTTCGAAATAGATGACCGTGAGCATGCCGGGTTTTCAGGTCGCCTTTCAAGACCAAATCTGCAATAGTGGTCTTTCGGACAGAAGGCTATCTCGTGGCGGAGGCGAAACTTGAGGCGCAGGCGCATAAACAGGGGACGATGGCAGGTCGAGCGGGAACGACACCGTATCCCCTCGACGGCCCCGGCGCCCGAGTTCGTGGAGAGCGTATCGGTCGACGAGGTCCTGCCCGGTCTGCTGAAACGCCTGGGTATCGAGCAGCGGCACTGGGAAATCGCCCTGAGCGAAGAGTGGGACCGAATCGTGGGGGACGTCGTGGCGGCCCATACGTCTCCCGGCCGCCTGGCGCAGGGTGTCTTGACGGTCTTTGTGGACAGCGCCGTGTGGCTGGACCAATTGAAGCGCTATAGCCGCCGCGAGGTGCTGTCCAAAATCCAGGAGCGCTTCGGACGCGACAAGATCCGCGACGTGCGCTTTGCCCCCGATCCCGGCTGATTAGTCAATTGGTGGATTGGTTCGTTGGTCAAGGACGCAATCAACCGATTAACCAATTGACCCGTCAGCCAATTCACCCTGAAAGCAGCAGTTGCCGGCAATCCGTGATCGGTATTCGGTGTGGCGCAAGTACTTCCGCTGTTCACTAGCCGCACCCATCGGGTGTCGCGTCGCATCGCTGTCACTGATTACCGATTACAGATCACCGACTACCGGTAACTGCCGTTTCTAGGTTCACTGACCCAAGAGCCTGGTGGTCTCGTCGCGGATGGTGGGATAGAGCGTTTCGGCCTCTTCCAGGTAGGTGTCCGCGACCTCGGGTTTGTCCAGCTCGTGGAAGTAGATCGCCACAGCGAAATTCTGCTGGCCGCGCTTGCTGACGACCACCCTCTTGTCGGCAAGGTAGAAGTCGATGAACTTGACCATTTGCGGCAATGAAACCTGCGACCACGGAGTGATCTTGCCGCGGGTCTTAATGCCGCCGGCATCGCCTCCCAGGACGTCTTTGGGCGGTCCGTCCTGGATCCATCCGAAGCTCATCGGGGCAGTCGTCAGGCGTTCGATCAGGAACTCCTTGAGCTCGACCAGGCGACGGTACTTGTCTTCGAGAATCTTGATCTTGGCGCGTCCTTCATCCGTTCGGCAGCGGTTCTTGGCGTCAGTGGCGCTTCGCAGGGCTTCTTCGAAGGCGTTCTTCTCGACCAGCTCGCGATTGAAGCGCCGGATTTCGGCGGCGCGGGCAATCTCCCGCTTGACCAGGGCCGCATGCTCCTTGGCCTTGCGTGCGGCTTCCTTGTCGGCGGCGATGCGCGCCAGCTCTTTCTTGTGGGCGTCTTGGAGGGTCCTGGCTTCCGAGGCATATGCCTCTATCTGCTTCATCTCCTCGTCAGCCCTGTTCTTCAGGTCCTGGACGCTCACGAGCAAGTCGTCCAGATCCTTGGCGCGCTGCTTGACTTTGCGATAAAGCTTCTGCGAAAGGGCAAGGGACCTGAACCGCAGGGCGGATGACTCCATTTCGCGGGCGGCCAGCCCTTTGCGCTCGACGGCCTCACTCAGGTTCCTCGTTTTGCGTGCCAGGGCCTGGATGCGCGGTTCTTCGCGCGAAGCCGTGCGCCTGGTATACGCAGCCCCACCGTCGCCCGCGCCGGACGGGGATGCTGGCGTTCCGGCCTGTTCCCCGCGGGTCATGGCGTCCACTGTCGAGGTCTTCTCACGCGTCTCCCGGCGTTTGCGCTCAGCTTCGATCTGCGCCAGGCGGGCAGCGCGGCTCATGAGGCCGGGAGGAGCCTCGCGGTCATCATCCGGGTCAGGTCTTGCTTTGGAAGCGGGCGAGCCCGTCCGTCGCGTCGGGGAGGAACCACTCGTGCGCGTGCTCGCGCGTGACGTTGAGGAGGGCTCAGGCGGCGGGGCGCCGGTGATCTCGACCATGATCCGGCTGACCTCGGCGGCTTGCGCCAGGGCGGGCTCCGCCATGGCCGAAATTGCGGCAACGATATCTTCCACCTGCGTGCACGTATTGCCGGCCTGCTCCTTGGTCTCGCGCATGTCGATGGCGATGCGCCGGTCGCGATAGACCTGTTGCCGCACGGCGTGGATGGCCCAGATAAGTGCGACAACGGCAATCACTCCGATTGTTATCCAGACGGCTGCTACAGCCCCCGGATTCGGCCGGCTGGATTGCCCCCCGCCCGAGGTCCGCGGCGCCCGCCGGACGGGGCTTTTGCCGTCCTGGTGCTGCTTGACGATCTTGATCGGCTTGTGAGGTTGTTTAGGAGTTCCTTTCATGATGACCTTCTTCTATGACATCCGCGTCCAATTGTCCATGCAGAAAACCGGCGCGCGTCAACCGAGCTGGATCGGGCGCTTCTCGGCCGCGCTGCGGTAGATCGCGTCGAGCAGGCGTTGGATTGCCACGCCGTCCTCCGCGGTCTCCGAGCAGGGCTCTCCGTTCGCAATTGCCGTGAGAAAGGTCGGAATGCCGCCCTCTTCGAAACGAACGGCATCGCGCGGAACCATGTCAACCTGCATGCCGTTGCGCTCCATGAAGATCTCCGTTTCGAACTCGTACCCCTCCTTCAGGTTACGCTGCAGCATCCCGCCCCTGGTGCCGAGGACGCGTGTCTGTATCAGCTCCTGCTCCTTGATATGTCCTGCCCAAGAGATATCGAAGAGCAGGGTGGCGCCGTTCTTGAGCGTCACCGCGCCGCCCGCGAGGTCTTCGACGTCAAAGGTCTTGCCTTCTTCTGCGGCAAGTCGCCGGCCGATGTGATCGTAGGTCCTGGCCATGACCCACTCCGGCTCGGGGTAGCCCATCAGCCACAGGGCCAGGTCTATACGGTGGACGCCCAGGTCGATGAGGGGACCGCCGCCGGACAACGCTTTCTGCCCGAACCATCCGCCGAAGCGGGGCAGACCGCGGCGCCGCATCCATGATGTGTGGGCATAGTAGATCTCACCCATGGCGCCGCTGTCGACTTCGCGCTTCATCGCTATCGACTGGGCCATGAAGCGTGACGATAGATTGATCATGAGCTCACGTTTGGCTTCGGTGGCCGCATCGCGCATGGTCAGGGCGTCCTCGGCATTCAGCGCCATCGGCTTCTCGCAGAGCACATGACAACCCGCTTCCAGGGCCGCAAGCGTGAGTGACTTGTGGAACTTGTTGGGGGTGGCGACCACGACCACGTCGAGCGACTCGCTCTCGATCATCTTCAGACCGTCTGTGTAACGCTCTGCAATGCCGTGCTTGTCCCCCGTTTCCGCCAGTCGTTCTTCATCCGGGTCCGCTATTGCCACGACAGTGGCGTCGTCGTGGTTGTGTGCTGTCTTGACGTGCCAGCGCCCCATCCCAAGCCCGATGACACCTACCTTGAGTTCCTTCATGCGCAGCCACTTCCTTTCTCGTAGCGGTGGAAGGCCGTACGATAGCGAGCGGGCAGGCGGGGCGCAACGGTAATGTCGGGACCGCGAGGGCCTTGGGGCGCATCCGCGCTCATCTGCGTGATCCGCGGGCAACTCCCGCGCCGGACAGCCTCGGACCTCCTTGCCTCTTCATCGTGACGCGTGACGGCATCCGCGTTGTAGCGGTTTGGCCCTCGGGACGTTGCACAGTACGTACGCGTTGACGCGTCGTTCCGGTCGGCCGGAAGATGGGAATGACACCGTGCCGGCAGCGGTAGCCCCGGAGGGGCGACAGAGTAGAGCCTGGGGTGGAGCGTAGCGGAACCCCAGGATCAGACATCTTGATGTGGGATGTGAGGTGTGGGATGTGAGGCGATCTGCAACGCGTTGCCGCGGAGCGCTATGCGCGCCGGCGGGGAACGATTGACCCTATAGAGAGCAGTTCAACTGCTCCGCAGTTGATGATGTGAATCGCAACGCGTTGGTCAGAAGTTATTTATGAACCAAACAGTCACTCACGAAGCTCGCACCATTTGGGTGCAGATTAAGGCGAATGATTAAGGCGAAAGATTAGGGTAGCTCTCGTTCTTCTCCTAATCTTTCGCCCTAA
>CAZKRK010000277.1:0-10237 GCA_964555035.1 uncultured Victivallales bacterium
AGCGGCTTCGCACCCTGAAACTCCACGCCGCAAGGGCGTGGGATCTCGCTTAAGCGAGCAGTATTGGGGCTAGCCGAAAACTCCAATCCGATCACTGATTACCGATCACCGATCACAGATGACCGACAACAGCTCCTTTCAGGATCAGTCACCGCCTACCCCACCGCAGGCCGGAACAGTCCCATGTAGGCATCCCACATGGCCGGCCCCCACAGGATCCAGATGACGGCCGCGATCGCCAGGTATGGGCCGAATGGTATCTTGCCCTGCAGCTCACGGCGTTTGGTGGCAACCAGCGTCAGGCCGACGATCGACCCCAACAACGATGACACCAGGATAACGAAAAGGATCGATGCGGGACCGAGGAACGCTCCGATCGCACCCAGCAGTTTCACGTCGCCGAACCCCATGGCTTCCTTCTTGAAAACCATTTTGCCCAACACGCCGGCGGCCCACAGCGTCCCGCTTCCCGCCAGCACTCCCAACGACGACCACCAGAGCGCCGCGGCCGCGGTTTCCACACCGTGAAGCGACGGCAGCAGGCCGCTCAATACCAGGCCGGCCACGATCCCTCCCATGGATATCCTGTCCGGAATAATCAAGTGCTCCAAATCCACGAATGTGCCGACAACCAACCCGGAAAACAGGAGCCAGTAGACGGGAACCAGCCAGCCATCGGTGACGGGAACCAGTTTCAGAAAGCGCGGACCGTCCGCAAGATCGAACTTGAGCCACGCCAACACAAACAGACAGGCCACAAGCGCCTCCACCAGGATGTAACGTGCGGAAATCGGGGCGCAGCAATACCGGCAGTGTCCCTTCAGCAACAGCCACCCCAGGATCGGGACGTTGTGGTACCAGTCGATCGTCCTCTCGCAGTGGGGACAGAAAGAACGCTTCGGTCTGCTGAGCGCGATGTCGAGGGGAATGCGGTAGATACAGACATTCAGGAAGCTGCCGATGCAGGCGCCCATGAAGAAGGCCCACGGCGTTACGAACACGAAAACCGGCAACTGTGTGTCAAGAAGCATCTGGCAGCAGAGTGTAGAAAGGGACGCGGCCCCGGTCAACAGCGTTCAACGCTTCTTGCGTTTCCAGCGCCACTTGATGCCACGCTTCTCCAGGTATCGCTCAAACTGCACGGCCTTGTCGAACCGCTTCTCGTACGGGGAGCCCTTGCCGTGGAACTCACAGTCGGCCAGACCGTCCTCGCCATGTTCGCGGCAAATGCGCGGCCTGTCGTGGTAATTGCGACACATGTTGTCATCTCCCAGCGACTCGCAGACCGCGGCAAACTCGATATACCAGTCACCGTCGTGGTCAACGAACACGCTCACGTTCTTGTGCAGCAGGTACCAGCGGACGTAGTCGTAATCCTGTTTGCAGTCGGGCGTGTCGATCTGCGTGGCGATGTACCGGCAGCACTGCGCGTTACACCCCTCGCACGAGAACTCGGCTTGCGCTCTTTTCTTCTTCATGGGCCGGTCTGCTTACCAGAACCCGGCAGCAAACGCAACTACAACCGGGGACGGTTCGACAAAGGGCGCATCTGCGATTATGTTGCGTGCAACAAATCGCAGATGCGCCCTTCGACAAAATCGACATGTCGTAAATATTGACAGAAAGGTGCACTTTTTGAGAATATTACTTTTTTCTTGTGAGTTTTCCTGATGCGGATAGAGAAGGGTAGTGCAAACACCCCAAGGAGCATACGATGATCTGTCGCCTCACACGACGTAGGGAAAACGGCAAAAGTTGCCGATGCAGCAGCAGGCCGTTTGCGCTCCTGGCTGCCATGGCCGTCACGGTGCTCGTCGCGCGGCCCGACACCAGTCAGGCCCAGACCACCATCACGGAGTGCAGTTTTGAGGACGCCGGCGACACGTGGTCGTACACGACCGACCCGGCGCCGTTCGGTTCCGGCGACAGCGGATCGTGGAACGTGTTGAGCTCGCTCCCCAACCTCAACCCCACCGACGGCTCCAAGTTCTGGGGTGTCAGAGACCTGGACTGCCCCGGCGGAACGTCCGGCTGGGGCGTGGTCTCTTTCAGTGCCGTTGATGTCTCCACCTATATCAGCGTACAAGTCAGTTTCGACTATGCCGTAGACGGCTTCGACGACGGCGATGATCTCAAGTACCAGGTCTATCACGACGGAGTAGGCCAGGGCGAAGTTATCGTTGTCGACGGATATGACGGCATGCAACCCACGTCCAACACCGTGGTGCGCACCATCCCGAATTCCGTCAACAGCGTCCGTATCGACGTCTGGTTCAAGCAGAATGGCGGTTCCGACGGCGGCATGATCGACAACTTTGTCGTGGAGGGCGTATCGGCCAGCGATCCAATCATCACGACCAGCGATCCACCTGACGCCATGTACGCCACCTACGGTACGGCGTCGCCGGCCGAAAGCTACGACGTCTACGGTTTCTCGCTGACCGACCCGCTTGAGGTCTCCGCCCCTGCCGGGTTCGAAATCTCGACCAACGGCCCGACGACCGGTTTCGCCGCCAGCCTGTCCCTCCCGCACAGCGGTGGCACGGTTTCGGAAGAGGTGTGGGTCCGGGTGCGTGACGACGCCGCCCTGGGAGCACACAGTGGCAACGTGACCAACAGCTCGACCGGGGCTACGGACGTGAACATCGCCGTCAGCGGCACCGTTTCGCTTGGAGCGCCGACGGCAACGGCGGCCACGGGGATCTGGCGCGACTACTTCACGGCAAACTGGACGGCCGTAACCGGTGCCAACGGGTACACGTTGGAGGTGGCCAGCAACAACACGTTCGGAGCCGCCATGCTTCCCGGTTTCCCCAGTAACGTGACGGACCAAGCCACCGTCTCCGCAAATGTTGCGGGTCTGCAACCCTCAACCACGTACTACTACCGCCTCAAGGCTTACGAGACTACGTACGAGAGCGAATACTCCAACATACGCTCCGTGACTACGCGCGCCCAGTGGCTGGCACCGACCGACATTCTACTCTCCAACGCACAGATCGACGAGAACGCAGGTGCGGCCACCATAGGCGTGCTGTCCCCCGTCGATGACGACCCTGACGATTCGCACACCTATACACTCGTGGCCGGTGCTGGAGACGATGACAACGCACTGTTCGAGATCAACGTCAGCAACCTCGCCGCCAAGGCGTCTCTCAACCACGAAGACGCCGCAACGCGCTCGGTGCGAGTACGGGCGACCGACCAGGGCAGCCTGACGTACGAGAAGAGCTTCACGATTACGGTCAACGACATAAACGAGCCCGCCACATCCGTCAACCTCAGCAACAACACCGTCCCGGAACAGAGACCCGCCGGGGAGCTGGTCGGCTACGTGTCGGCTGTAGGCGACCCGGACGAGGGGGACACACACGTCTTCTCCCTCCCCGCCTACGGTGACAACGCGTCGTTCACGCTTGCCGGCACATCCCTCCTGACCGCGGCTGAATTCGACTACGAAGACAAGAGCTCGTACAGCGTCAGAATTCGGTCGATCGACCAGGGCGGATCAGGGCTTACCGTGGATGGCGATCTTACGGTCCAGGTCCAGGACGAAGCCGAGACCCCGCCTACGCTGTCAGGCACAAGCGTCAGCAGCTGGTACGACATTCCCACTACGTGGGGCGCTACGATCGTCACCCGGGGCGGCGCCGACATTACGGAACACGGTGTGGCATGGAGCCTCAGTTCCAACCCCACTCCCTCGGACAACAAGGTCGTGGAAACGGACCCCATAAGCTATGGCGTTCCGTATTCCGTTTCGTCAGGACTCCTCCCCAAGGGCGTTCGCATCTGGTTCCGCGGCTATGCGACGAACGCCTACGGAGTCGGCTACTCAGGACAGTCGGTCTTCTTCACCGAACCGGATGCAGCCGCCAGCCTGAACATCACGGTTGAGGGATCGGACAGCCTCACGATCAGCTGGGCGCGCGCCAACGGCGACGGCGCACTGGTGTTGATGCGGGAAGGAACATCCCCTTCGGCCGGGCCCGCAGACGGAACGACATACACCGCGAACAGCAATTTCCAGGGCGCAAGCGACACCATCGGCTCCGGGAAAGTCGTGCATGCCGGCTCGGCCAACTCCGTTACCGTGACGGGCCTCTCGCCCTCGGTCACCTACCACGTCGTTGTCCACAGCTATGCCGGTTCCAGCATATACCGCAATTACAATGTTGCAGGTGCTCCCGCCGCCACCGCCGCCACCGAGGGCGAATTGCCACACGTCGTCACGGGCGGGTCGTCGGGCATCACCCACGAGAGCGCGACCCTGGCCGGTTCGGTCACGAACAACGGCGGCTCGTCCGTAACCGAACGCGGAATCGTGCTGGCAACCCATGCCACCCCAACAACCCTCGACACGAAGGTGGCCGATGCCGGGACCGGCACGGGGACTTTCAGCGTCGTAGCCAACGAGCTCGCCCCCGGCGTGACATACTACTACCGTGCATACGGCATCAACGCTGAAGGCACCGGTTACGGCAGCGACGATACCTTTGTTCCCACCGCCATGTCGGCGCCGGCCAACCTGCATGCAACCAATGTGGCCGTGACGCAGTTCGATGCCGTCTGGGACGCCGTCACGGCAGCCGACGCCTACGTACTGGACGTGTCGCTGAACGAACAGGTCGGACAGGAGCTCCTGTCCGACAGAGACTTCGAGAAGGGCGATCTCTCGGCAGATTGGACCGCCAACGCCGCGTTTCAATTGGAAAACACCATCGTCCACGGTGGAAGCTGGTCAGCGAAGGGAGATTCCGGCGGCGGAGACGCCACACTCTCCCAGACCGTCACCCTGCCGGCAGCCGCGGACGGCGCCAGCGGCTACGAAGTCCGCTTCTGGTACCAGCGTGCTGCCGGCGGCAGTGCAAACGTCCAGATCACCTCCGACGCGGGCGGCACCGGCGGCGGCGCGCTGCCGCCGTCGGCAAGCTGGTTCGAAATGACATACGTGTATACCCCGCCGGCCGGCGCGACAACCATCACCGTCACTTTCGAGGCAACCGGCGGCGCGGTGCTGTACGTCGATGACGCGTCCGTGCGGCGCGGGGGCTTTGAGCAGGGCTTCGTGTCCGGGTACGAGAACCGCGTCGTCTCCAACACCAGCCATACGGTGACCGGCCTCGTCGCGGAAACGACCTATTACTTCCGCGTCAAGCCCAGGAACAACAATGGCGCCGGCGCCGATGGTCCTTACTGTAGTATCGTCTCCGTAACAACCGAACGCGTACCCTCCGACACCGCATCTACCATGTCAGCTCCTGCAGCCCCCATCACGGCTCAAACCATCTCCTCCCTCACCGACACGGTCGGCGAGCAGGTGGCCGTATTCGCCTTCGATATTGACGACAGTTCAGGAAGCGACGGCTACGCCACGCGCGTCACCAACGTGACCATTGTCCCCGGCCCACAAAACACGGCCGCGTGGAGCACGACTGTCGCCGGCGCCTCCCTCTGGTACCAGGGCAGTACGCAGATCACCACAGCCGGAGTCGACATTCGCAACGACGCAATCGAGTTTGCCATCGCGGACGGCAACCTGAACGTACCTCACGGGAACTCGACCAATCTGGAAGTGAAGATCCACCTGGCGGGGAGTGGCCTCACGGACGGCGGCATTCTCCAGTTCAGGGTCTCCTCAACGAACCACGGTTTTGCCTCGCATCCCCTTGGCAGCATCTTCGAGACCACTCTTTCGGCTGGAAGTGTCGACAGTGCCGAACACGACATCGAGGTAGAGGCGACAACGCTTGGCTTCGTGTCTACACCTCCCATCCTGTCCGTCAACGAAGCATTTGACTTGAGCGTCGAAACTCGCGATGCCAACGGCAACGTCGATACAGACACCAGCGGAACGGTAACCATCACGGTGAACACCGGCTCCGGGAGTCTGATTGGCACCACCGCCGTCGCCCTCTCCAGCGGTGTGGCGTCATACACGAACCTGCAATTCGACGCCGCTTCCACGTACACTCTGAGCGCCTCCGGTCCGGGCGGCCTCACCGGACTGAGTGGGGATATCGTCGTGGTAGTCGACGCTCTCTCTCCGGGCGACCTGTCTTTCACCGGGTTCGTAGCCGAGGATGCGGATGCCTTCGCCATCGTAACCTACGTGATCATTCCATCCAACAGCGTCATCTACTTCTCCGACAACGAGCTGGACGGATCCGGCAATTTCGTGGACTTCGGTGAAGGCATACTGATATGGAACACCGGTGCATCCGCGATCGACGCAGGAACCGTCGTAACATTTTCTGACGTACACACGGGGACAGCCACGGCTTCGGCCGGATCGCTGGTCCGTCTCAACGCCTTCGATCTGAGCGGTGCCGCGGACGCCATCATCTGCTACCAGGGCGGCAATCCATACTTCCCAGTCCGGTTCATCGCCGGCATTGCCAACGCCTCCGAGGGGTCGTCCTACGGTTCGCTGGCCAATACCGGTCTGACAGCAGGCTCGACCGCACTGTTCCTGGCAAGCGGAACCGACGTGGCCCAGTACACCGGCAGCCGCGGTCCACTGCCACCCGCGGCGTATCACTACGAGTTCTCCCAGAGCGCCAACTGGGAAACCTACGACGGCGCCGGCGACCAATCCGGCAGCGTCCTGCCCTTCAACACCGATCCGTTCGAAATCGGAGAACCACCTCACGGTTCCGTGTTCGAGTTTCAGTAAGACGCAAAATGCCATTACAATCTTCGCGATTGCGGCTTGTTTCGACTTGAAACCGGCCGTTGCGCTCACGTACTATGCTGCCCGCGTGTTTGAAGGTTTGGGCGTATCCGGACGTCGGAACACCTCCACGATGTTCCACGTGTTGCCGTCATTGGCTTCTATCGGCAAATGCGTCCCAAGCAGCCAAGAGCGACGTTTGTGACACCCGTAAGTCATTGAACACAAAGAGCCGGCCAGCTTAGCTCAGTTGGCAGAGCAAGTGATTTGTAATCACTAGGTCGTGGGTTCGAATCCCTCAGCTGGCTCCAGCCTTCTTGCCCGAAAACTCGCAGAAACCTCTTAAAAACAGGGGTTATCTGCGAGTTTTCTCAGCGGCGCTGTCACCTCTTGTCCTCTCCTGTTGCCTACTTTTCGCACTGTGCTCTCCCGAGTTAAGCAACCATAAGCAACCGCATACCGTGTCTTCCGAGTGTGCTCAGGGATACTGAAGCATGCGAGCCGAGACGACTCGCAGAACAAACAAGTGAATCGATGCCAGAATTCCAGCGAAGAAATCAGGCCTGCCTGCGGCCCAAACGCCTCCCGACAGATTGGCGTTCAGATCTCAAACACCCCTTGCTGAGCTCGTTGCTTGTGCGACCGGCACTCAGTCTATGAGCGCACAAAAGGTCGAATAACAAACCATATCCAGAAACGCGTTGTACGCTTCATAGGTCGCGTTGTCCCGCGAACGGGGGCTGAAGAGCACTTTCTTTCCGGGAACATGCCCCATCGCTGGAATATGGACCATCGTGCTCCAGATCCTCTTGCTCTTGAACAGAGCCTGGGACTGGAGGACGAACCCGAGAACGGCGATTGCCGCTATCGGGTGTTTGCTTCATGTGTTTCTCCGGGAGCGGTCGGTAGTCTTGTTGACTTACTTGCCCTTATAGACGCCGTCGTCCTCCTGGCTGCGAGGTCCGATCCAGGCCTTGTCCATGAGCTCAGCCAGTTGACGTATTTCTACTCCCATGCCTTCCATGTGATTCTTGACACTTCTACGGTTGTGAAGAAACGAGGCCCCAATATAGCTCATGCCGCAGAGCATGTCTTACGGTTTTGCGCAGAATCGGCTTGCAGGCCGGCGTCGAATCGGGGACACTCAGCTTCACGATGGGGAAGCATGCCGACAAGGGCGTCATTGGGTTCTGTTCCATGGTCTCTCAGGAGATTGCCAACCGGCGGATGGGGGGGGTGTTGCACTACCTGCAGGACACCCCCGGTCTCAGCCTGCGCGATTTTCGCCTCTTTGGAGATTGCGAAACCGATCTCATTCGGTTTCTGCGCAAAGCTCCGAAGCCATTGGGGGTGTTTGCCATGAACGATCACCACGCGCGGGCGGTCTGTATGCTCTGCAACAAGCTGGGCCTGGACGTGCCGAACGAGGTCGCGGTCCTCGGCAGCGGCAACCTGATTGCGTCCCGTTCCAGCAGTCCCACGCTTTCGAGCGTGGAAACCAGGAACGACGAGATCGGCTACGAGGCGATGAAACTGCTTCATCATCTCGTGAGGGGCGGCCGGGCGCCGCGTCGCCTGAAGATGATACCGCCGATCCGTGTGATCGAGCGGGAATCGAGTTGCCCGGGCTTCACGAATTTCGGGGACGCGATACGCGCCCGGGAGTATATTCGAGAGCACGCCTGCGAAGGCATCCGGGTGGCGGACGTAGTGCGTGCCCTGTCCATTTCCCGGCGAACTCTGGAATACCACTTTCGGCAGAGTGTTGGCCATTCTCCGGGCGAGGAGATTGACCTGGTGCGACTGGCACGGGCTAAAGACCTCCTGACGGGAACCGATCTGTCGATGACCGCCGTTTCGGGCATGGCCGGCTTCGGCGAACCGCCCCGCTTCAGTGAGTTCTTCCGTAGGCAGGTCGGGCTCACGCCCAGCGAATACCGCCAAAGGTGGAAGGAAGGCGTGGGAACGTAATCCGCGCCTACATGGTCGTATACTTCTTCTCCGGTTCAAGTTTGTCCTTCGGCCGGCCTCGCTCGATCTTGCCCTCGTACACACGAATGAGCTCTTTGGGGTCCTCGCTCAAACAACCGTCACCGTAGGTAACATTCTTCTTCCCTGATATTCTCGCAGAGGGATGGCCATAGTCAGATGGGTGGCCGCGGGGGATGTCAACGGCGACGGTATGAATGACCTTCTTCTCGGGCACGTCGACGGCGAGGTCACCATCGCGATCAGCGACGCCGCGGAGCTGCGCAAGCCGACGGAGCACCCGACCTACCACGAGAAGAAACTGCAGCAGACGTGCGTCGTCTCCGTCACCCTCAAAGGACACGGCGTACTCGGGGCGGATGTGCACCTGGTCGACGGCAAGGGAAATACGGTCCTCAGGCGTACGGTCGGCACGCAGGTCCTGACCGGCTGCCGCAGTCCGAACGCCGTGAACCTGGCTGTCCGTGAGCCGGTCGACTACACGCTGCGCGTGCGGTTTGCGGATGGTGCCGTAAAAGAGCAGACACTTGCCGTGGGTACGACCCCTCACGTACCCGTGACCATGAGCAACAACACGGATGGATGAGCAGAGCAGGTCCGTCCTTCTGAACAAGGAGGTGATCGCGATCGGCTCAGGCAATCTCCAACGTAAGTCGCCGACCGATGGCCTCTGCAAACCTCTCCAGCGTCGATAGCTTGATGTCCTCAGCATGGTTCTCGATCCGGGAGATCGCCGTCTTCTTCGTGTGCAAACGTCGCGCAAGCTCCTCCTGCGTGAGGCCGGCTTCCTCCCGAGCCTGTTTGAGCATCACTCCGATCTTGAACTGCTCATACCCGGAATCAAAGTCCTTGGCAAATTCCGGATCGCGCGCCTTGCGTTTCTTGATGTACTTCTGCAGGTCGCTCATTTCCTCTTCCTCCTGAAGTAGTCTCGTTTCCGTTCCTCCGCGAGCCGAATGGCCTGCCGAGGTGTCTTCTGCGTCTTCTTCTGGAAGGCGTGCGACAGCACAACCAGTTTCCGCCCGTCAAAGAAACCAAGGAAGCGGAAGATGTTGCTCCCGGCTTTAACTCGGACTTCCCATAGGTCCTCAGTGTTGGGCATCTTCTGGAAGTACTGCGCCGGCACCAGATCCAGGTCTTCTACGAGGTTGATGACCCAGGCCGTCTTCTGTGCCTGTTTGGACGATAAGGTGTCCAAGAACTCCTCGACCGGGCTGCGGCCACTGCCGGTCTTGTAGAAGATGACTTCTCTCACCATGAAGCAAGGTTAACTCGCGCGTTAACCTCTGTCAACTGGTATTGCGCCCTTTCTCATCTCTCGGCCCTTATGCGATAGAAGCGCGGGTCAACGACGGGCGAAACCGTCACGGTGTTTGTGACAGGCGTGTCCGGCTCGTTGGTGTAGATCGCGGTCCATGATTCGTCTCCGGTCAGGTTCATCCGGCTCTCCAGGTACTGGCGTACCTCTGTCCCGCCCTGGACGCACAGGACGGAGCAACTGTTCGTCTTCTCGCCATAGCTCAAGGCCGAAGAGTTGGGCAATGTGGTCGTCACCGCCGTGACCGGTCTTGAGTG
>CAZKRK010000278.1:0-10233 GCA_964555035.1 uncultured Victivallales bacterium
CACCTCTCCCCTCGGGGGAGAGGTCGGCCCGACGCCGGGAGGGCCGGGTGAGGGGGCGGAATTCGCCACCGCGGCGGGAAAGACGAGACTCTCCGCGTTTCTTCCGATGCTGCTCGCAACCGTGACGGCGGCCTGTGCCGCCGACGGTCCGTTCAGTGCCTCGGTGTCCCGCGGCGACGGCGAGCTGGCGGTAGCACTGCACATCGCTGAGGGCCACTTCCTTTACGCGGATAAGGTATCCATCCGTTTCGACAAAAGTCTCGGCGCGGAATTGAAGACGGCGCCGAAGTCCAAAGAGAAGGCCGACCCCTTTCTGGGTGAGACCGTGAAGGTGTTCGCGAAGGAAGCGGTGTTCGTCTACTCCCTGCCGGAAACGGCGCCCGCCTCCTTCCCGCTCACGATCGATTACCAGGGTTGCAGCGAGACGCTCTGCCTTCCCCCGGAAACGGTAACGCTTCAGGTGGGAGAAGACGGCGCTGCGCAACCTGCCGCCGTGGCCCCGCCCGAAACGAACGCTGCCGCCGACGTCGCGTGGGCAGCCCTGGCGGACGAGTTTCGGCTCACGGCCCGCGCAACGGGGTACCTGAAACCGGATGGCTTTCTCGCATTTCTCGACGGCGCGCAGTCGGGCGGAGCCGTGGAGAGCGACCGCCTGAAGGGCCTGCTGGAACGCAAGGGACTGTGGGCCGTCATCGCCGTCATCCTCGTGGGCGGCCTGCTGCTCAACCTGACACCCTGCGTACTGCCGATGATCCCGATCAACATCGCTATCATCGGGGCGGGCGCCAAGGCCGGGTCCAAGACGATGGGCTTCATGCTCGGCGGGGTCTACGGGCTCGGCATGGCGATCGTCTACGGCGGCCTGGGGCTGTTGGTCGTGTTGACGGGCTCCAAATTCGGCACGCTCAACTCGTCGCCCTGGTTCAACGTGGCTATCGCCGTCGTGTTCGCGGTTCTCACGCTGGCCATGTTGGGGGTGATCCCGATCGACTTTTCGCGTTTCCAAAGCGGAACGGGGGGCGGCAGAGAAGGCAGTTTCGCGACCGCGCTCGCGTTGGGCGGCATCGCGGCGCTGCTGGCCGGGGCCTGTGTGGCGCCGGTGCTGATTTCAGTGCTGCTCCTGGCAACCGACTTCTACGCCAAGGGGAACGCGCTGGGGCTGGCGCTGCCTTTTCTGCTGGGGGTCGGCATGGCCCTGCCGTGGCCACTCGCGGGCGCAGGGCTCTCCGTACTGCCCAAGCCCGGTGCGTGGATGAACAAGGTCAAGTACCTATTCGCGGCCCTGATGCTCGGCTTCGTCGTCTACTACGGCAACCTGGCTTTCTCGCTGTTCCGGTCGAACGTCGCGGAAGAGAAGCAAGGATGGCACACGTCCATCGAGGAAGGACTGGCCGAAGCTGGACGGGACGGCAAGCCGGTCTTCATCGACATGTGGGCGAGCTGGTGCAAGAACTGCATGAAGATGGAGAAGACGACGTTCCGCGACGAGGACGTTCAGTCGCGCCTGGATCGATACGTCAAAATCCGCTACCGTGCCGAGGACTTGAGAGACCCCGAAGTCAAGGCGGTCATGGACCGGCTCGGTGCGATCGGGCTGCCGACGTACGTAGTCCTGACGCCGGGGACGGCGGAGTGAGGCACGCCCCCTGCGACCTTGTGTCGCAGGAGCGGGAGATTGGGGAGAAAAGGCGGGCCTTTTCTCCCCAATCTCCCGCTCCTGCCGCACAAGGCGGCAGGGGGCGTGGCCACCGTGGCAGTTGCCGACAGGAGACGGACGATGGACTGCAAGACGGAAACCCTGAGCATCATCGTTGTTGGCGCGTCAGGAGACCTGGCCAAGCGCAAGATCCTGCCCGCGCTCTTCGCGATCTTCTGCCAGGGGTTCCTGCCTGACAGTGTGCGCATCTTCGGATTCGCGCGGACGCAGATGAGCGACGAGGCATTCCGCGAGCGAATTGCCGAGAACCTGACCTGCCGCTACGCCCCCGGGGAGTCCTGCGCCGAGAGAGTCGCGGCGTTCCTGGACCGCTGCCACTACGTTGCCGGGCAGTACGATGCGACCGACTCGTTTCTGGACCTGTTCCAACGCATGCACGAGCTGGAGTGCAGCCCGCACACGAACCGCATGTTCTATCTCGCCATTCCGCCGTCCGTCTTTCTCGATGTTGCCCGGGCCATCGGGGATGCCGGACTCGTGCAGTGCGGACAGGCGGAGCCGTGGTCGCGCGTGGTGATCGAGAAGCCCTTCGGACGGGACCGCCAGTCGTCAGACACACTGACCGCGGAACTGGGAAGCGTGTTCCGCGAAGAAGACGTCTATCGCATCGACCACTATCTCGGCAAAGAAGTCATTCAGAACCTGATCGTGTTGCGTTTCGCAAACCTGGTTTTCGAGCCGCTGTGGAACCGGGAGCACATCGAGAGCGTGCGGATTGCGTGGAAAGAGGACCTGGACGTGGCCGGTCGCGGCGGATACTTCGACGACTACGGCATCATTCGTGACGTGGTCCAGAACCACCTGCTGCAGATTCTGGCTCTCGTCGCGATGGAACCACCTCGGCGACTCGACGGGGACAGCATCCGCGACGAAAAGGTGCGCGTGCTGCGGCAGGTCCCTCCCGTCGCGCTGAACCAGCTCGTTGTGGGGCAGTACGGCGAAGCCACGCTTGGCAGCCGGCACTACCCGGCTTACACCGCGGACCCGACCGTGCCCGACAATTCCCTCACTCCCACCTACGCCGCGACCGTTCTGCGCATCGAGAACGAGCGTTGGCGAGGCGTTCCGTTCTTCGTGAGCGCCGGCAAGGGACTCGACGATCGCCTGACCGAGATTCGGGTCCGATTCAAGCGGGTCCCCGACAGCATGTTCTGCGCCCTGGGCAGTTGCCCGGCGGCCAATGAGCTTGTCATTCGCGTGCAACCCGATGAATCCATCTCGCTCGGCATCACCGGCAAAGCGCCGGGGCTTGGCCTGGAACTGCATCCCACAACACTGGACCTCCAGTACAAGCAGGCCTTTACCGAGCGAATCATCCCCGACGCTTACGAAAGCCTGCTCGTGGACGTGATGCGCGGCGAAAAGGGGCTGTTCATTCGCAGGGACGAGCTGGCCGCGGCCTGGGATATCTTTACTCCAGTCCTCCACGAGCTGGATGACTCCGCGCAGCGACCGGAACCGTATCCGTTCGGCAGCCGGGGACCGCGGGCGGCGGCCACGCTGGCGGGCGGATGAGAAACAAGGCGGGCCGAGGCCCACAACCCAACCTGGACTGCCCTTCGCGGTTCCGTTCTCGGCCCCGGCCCCGGTCGAAGGTCTCAAGTCGAAGGTCACAGGTCAAGTGCGTGCGCCGTGTCTACGTGCGGAAGTGTGAACTCAGCGTGGCGATCCCCTTGGAGATCTTGGCGGCTTTCTGCCGACGTTGCCGGGCGAGCTCGGCGGAGACGTACCCGATGTCCTCGGCGGCGTAGTACATACTGCGGACCTCGCCGCTGGAGCCACTCCATCTCCTGACACTCCTGCAAAGCGGGGCACCCTCCGGCCCCGGCCGCTCGAAGGTGAAGGTCCCGCGTGCAGGCGAGAGATCCTACCTGAGACTTTCGACCTTCGACCTGCACTGCCTTAGCCTGCCGCGTCAGATGGCCCCGAATCTTCTTGTTTTTTATCGCGGTAGCGGCAGGCTAAGGCACTAACGACCACCGAGAAGGAGAAGAGCAATGAGCGAAGAAAAAGCATGCAACTGCGACGGAGAACACACGGGACATCTTTGCGTCCTGGTCAGCAAGGGTCTCTTGGACGAAGTCAAGGAGCTGGTCAAGAACCCGAAACACATCTGCTTTGACTGCGGCCGCGTCGCCGACTCCGCCAAGAACCTCTGCAACCCGATGCCGTTGGGGGAGTAAAGGGGTGCGGTGCGGTCCTCTGCGTTCATCTGAAGGGCGACGCGGAGAGCCTTGTTGAGACTTCGCACGAGCGCGACGATCCCGTCGACGTCCAGCCACACCCCGTCCACCAGCCAGCCGGGACGCGCAAACGCGGGACCGCCGACAACGACGAGGTTCCCGCCACCCTTGATGAAGCGGGCGAGCTCTGCTCCGAACACTGGTGGATCGATCGTCCGTAGGTCCGATTTGCAATCGGACCCGATCCCCGCCGGTTTCTTCAGAGCACGAACGTTGGAAACCAAGTCTGATCGGCTTCGGGTCCGATTGTAAATCGGACCTACGTCTCTGCGCCACGTTCCGCAGGGGGTGGCGGAGAGCTGTAGGGGTCTTCCAGTACAGCCCCTGAATGGCGCCCTCCCACCTCTCCCCTCGGGGGAGAGGTCGGTCCGACGCAGGAGGACCGGGTGAGGGGCGGGCCATAGACGGTCCCCGGGCAAGACAAGGGCGTTCATTCACACCAACAGCCCTAGATCTCCACCGACTCGTTGAGGCCATAGTTCTCGGCTGCCATGCGCTGCATCATGCGTTGGTTGGAAGGGGACGGATCGAAGTCGATACCGAATACGGCAATCGGACGGTAGCGGTTGAAGATGGTCAATCCGCGCATGATGTGCAGCCACGAGTCCGTCTGGCCGCGCACGGGAGCGCCGTCGGAGAGGAAGTAGATCGTGTCCAGCCCCGGCAGGAAGCACGCCCGTTCCATGGCGTCGTAGGAGCGCGTGGCAAACGTCAGCGGCATGTATTCGACGCGTTGGATGCCCTTGTGCTTGTTGCCCGTCAGTGCTCCGGGATACATGGTTACGACGTCCCCGCCGAAATCGACGATATTGTACTGCACGTGATCTTTCAGCATCTTGATCGACCCGGCCATGTTGTCGCGCAGCGAGGCAATTCTGTCGCCTCTCATTGACGCCGAGGTGTCCACGACGTAGCAGAAGCGGTCGCTGTAGATCGTCAGCCCGTAAAAGAAGCCGTTGCCGGGCACGCGGACGTCCTGTACGCGGGTCTTTTCGCGGTAGGCTGCCGTTGCGTCGGCGTCGACCTCGAATGTCGCCCCGTTCTTGCCCCACCACTCGCGCCACTCCTCGGCAGTCTGGCCGTGCTGTTCTCCCGCGATTGAACTCAGCGCGTGGACGACATCCAGCCGCAGGCGCCCTTTCTCCTTGGCCAGACGCTCGATCAACGGCAGCACGGCCCGTTTGTCGGGACGCGCACCCAGGTTGTCGCAGATGGTGACCAGTACGGGCCACGGACAGGTCGAGAGCGCCTTGATGAAGACCGGGATCGACTCCGGCGAGCCGACCTTCACGATGGCGCGGGCCGCGTCGCACTGGATGCGGACGTCCGCATGCGCGAGCATCTGGTGCAGAATTGGAACGTACCGTTCCTGCTTGAGCTTACCCAGTGCCTCGCAGATCAGGCACAGGTCGGGGATCTCCAGCGAGTAGCGCGACAGGTCGGGCGCCGGCAATGCTACGGGTTTCACTCTGCGTGACGGCCGCTTGACGAAGTCGATGAGCGCGCGGTCGGCCGGAGCTGTGCCCTGACGGGCAAAGTAGAACACCGCGGCCGGGTCCAGGGCGCGGCTACGCTTCAACGACTCTTGAATGGCCTCCGCGGCGGTCTTGTCGTTTGCGTAGGCGGCGGCCATGATGGCCAGCCGTCGCGTCTGCGGATCGCGGCTTGCGAAGAGCTCCTTGGCAACGGCCTCCACAGGCGGGGGCAGCCCTTTGCCGCGTCGCCCCTTGCCCTTGGCTTTCGCCTTGCCGCCCTTACCCTTGCGGGAGCGTGCCCCGGGCATGGGGCCGCAACGCTCCTCTTTTTCCGCCGACAGGTAGTCGCCCAGGGCTGCCGTCGCGTATATTGCGGCCGCCAGAGAGGTGGCATCGGAGTCCTTCTCCTTTGCCAGGGCACCGGCGGCGTCCTGCCACTCAGGCAGGAAACTCACCAGCAGGGCGCACCTGTAGAAGCAGCCCTTCCGTTTCGCAAAACGCAGCATGTTCCTCACGGCCGTCGAGGTCGACAGGCTCTGCTCCTGTCGCAGGTAGGCCCCAAACGCCGCCCACGACACGGATTCGGATTTGCTCTTCACGGCCAGGTCCATGGCCTCTTTCACGCCCGTTTCGGCGAGTTTGCAGTCTTTTTCTTCTCCCTCACCCTCTACGCGCGCCCCGGGCGCCGTACATACCAGAGTGAGGACGATAGCGGTCGCGGTGAGTAGTTTCTGTGGCATGGCTGCTTCTCCCGTTGGACTGAACAATCGCATGTCACATGACCATAGCGACTAGCGGACGCCTCATCAAGCAATCGGTGTTGGGGATGCCGGGGCTCATGGGGGGGGGCACGGGCATCCTGGGGTTCCGCTACGCTTCACCCCAGGCTTCACTATGACGGCCCTCCGGGCCTGGCACACCAAATTCGATCACGGATGGGCGCACCGAGCTTGCCCATATCCGTCTTCGCTGCTATTGTATCTAACGGTTAGATTGACGCTAGCAGGAGAGGGAAGAAACCGCGGCATGGTTGCGGGGGCAGGCATATGAAGAAGATCAGCAGACGGCGCTTCATGGGACTCGGCGGACGCACCGCGGCCTTGGGCCTCGTGGCGAGCTACCCCGTCTTCATCGAACGTTACGTCGTTACGGTCAACACGTATCGTATTCCGGTCCCGAACCTGCCCGCCGCGTTTGCGGGTTTCCGCATAGTCCACCTGACGGACCTCCACTATGGAGCGCTGGTGCCGCTCGCCACGATTCTCAGTGTGGTCGCCCGCGCCAACCGCATAGAACGTGACCTGACGGTTTGTACGGGCGACTACGTGCACCGGCGGGACACGACGAAGCAGATCGACAAGGTGTGGCCCATTCTGTCCGAGCTGAATGCCCCGTCAGGCGTCTTCTCCGTTCTCGGTAATCACGACCATTGGGCCGACACAGACCGCTCCCGGTACTGGCTTGAGCGATCGAAACAGGGGCTTGGTAGCAAGCCGGTCTCGATCGAACGAAACGGCGAGAAACTCTGGTTCGCGGGCGCCGGTGACCTGTGGGAAGACCATACGAGCCTGGACGAGCTGATCTGTGGCATTCCCGAATTGGACTGCCGGATCGTGCTGGCCCACAATCCCGACACGGCAGACTCGGACTTCTCCCAGCGCGTCGACCTTATGCTCAGTGGACACACGCACGGCGGACAGGTGAGGATTCCCTTCGCGGGAGCGCCCATCCTGCCGGTCCGGAATAAGAACTACTCCAGCGGCCTGAAGCGGTCGCCTCGGGGAGCAGCCGTATTCATATCCCGTGGAATCGGCTGGGCAGTCTATCCCGTCCGTATCAACTGTTTCCCGGAGATTGCCGTGCTGGAACTGGTGCCGCCGCAGCTCTGGGGACGGCGATGAAACGGGTAGGGACCGGCCCGCACGCACGTTTTGGGCGGCGCAAAAAAAGGTGTTCCTTTTTTGCGTTTTTCTGTAGACGCAGTTGAGCTTGGTTGCTATACCACGGATCAGAAAAAAAGGAGGTGAGTGACTACGAAAAGTCTAGTCTTGAAACTGCCTCAAATCACGTAGGCCGTGTGAAACGCTTCGAGTTGACAATTCCATATTGATCATCTGACCTCGCAAGAGGGACGAACTTAGAACTCACGAATCGTTCGCACGGCCTACGACTGTCTGGGACCGGCGCGGAAGCACCGTTCTACAGGACTTGACCCCGGTCGCGTGGCGGCTATTCTTTCGGGATCGTTCACACCATAGCCCGGGACGGTCCCATGACTGGCAAGCAGCATCTCGTTCTACTGTCCACCATTCTGCTCTCACTCCACACCCACGCCGCCACGATTCTGCTCGAGGCTGAGCAGTTCAGGGCCCTCGGCGGGTGGGTCGTCGACCAGCAGTTCATGGACGAAATGGGTTCGCCCTTCCTGCTGGCGCACGGCGTAACCAATCCGGTCGCCGACGCAAGTACCACCGTGACGATCCCGCAATCCGGCCGCTACCGCGTGCTGGTGCGCACGCGCGACTGGGTGGCGCCGTGGAAAGCGCCCGGCGCACCCGGGCGCTTTCAGCTGTTCGTGGACGGCAAACCGCTGGAGACAACCTTCGGCATCGAAGGCGACCAATGGCACTGGCAAGACGGCGCTACCGTGACAATTCAGCGTGGTGAGCATACGATCGCGTTGCACGATCTGACTGGTTTCGAAGGGCGATGTGACGCCGTTCTCCTGACTACGGATACCTCCTTGACTCCGCCCAATCGCGACCCGCGGATGACCGCCTGGCGGCGCGAGCTGCTCGGGCTCCCCGAACAGCCTGTCGACGGCGGCGAGTACGATCTGGTAGTTGTGGGCGGCGGCATTGCCGGCACGGCCGCAACGCTTTCGGCCGCGCGCTCGGGTGCGCGCGTGGCACTGATCCAGGACCGTCCCGTCCTTGGCGGCAACAACAGCAGCGAGGTCAGGGTCTGGTTGAGCGGGGGACTCAACTTTTCGCCCTATCCCCGCGTGGGAGACGTTGTGCGCGAGCTTGAACAGAAGCGCCGCGCCCACTACGGCCCCGGAAACACTGCCGACTTGTACGAGGACGACCGCAAGATAGCGCTGGTCCGGGTGGAAGAGGATGCATCGCTCCTGCTCGGTTGGCGAGGCAACGCGGTCGAGATGAAGGACGGCCGCATCGTTGCCGTCGTCGCCCAGAACATCCGCACCTCCGAGCGGCGGCGTTTCACCTGTAGATGGGTGGCGGACTGCACCGGCCACGGGGTGATCGGCGCGCTGGCGGGCGCGGACTTCGAGATGACCCGCAAGGGGCACATGGGCCGCTGCAACCTGTGGAACGTGAAGGACACCGGCGCGCCCGTGGCCTTTCCCCGCTGCCCCTGGGCGCTCGATCTCGGCGACAAGCCTTTCCCGGGGCGGAACGATAAGAACGGCACGCGCAGACTGGGCGTGTGGTACTGGGAGAGCGGGTTCGACCGCGACCCCTTTGCCGAAGGCGAGTACATTCGCGACTGGAATTTCCGCGCCATGTACGGCGCATGGGACGCGCTCAAGAACGTGGACAAGGCATACCCAAATCACACCCTCAACTGGGCCGCCTATGTCTCCGGTCCGCGGGAATCCCGCCGGCTGCTGGGTGATGTCGTTCTGAGCAAGGAAGACCTGACGAGCTCGCGCGCCTATCCGGATGGCTGCGTCCCAACGAGCTGGAAAATCGACGTCCACGTGCCGCAGGAACGCTATGGCAAGGGCTTCGAAGGCGACGCCTTCATATCCAAGGCGTTGTTCACCGACTACAAAAAGCCATACTGGGTACCCTACCGTTGCCTGTACTCACGCAACGTGCCGAACCTCTTCCTGGCCGGGCGCCACATCAGCGTCACGCACGAAGCACTCGGCACGGTACGCGTCATGCGCACCACGGGAATGATGGGCGAGATCGTCGGGATGGCGGTCGGCATCTGCCTGCGGCACGGCGTCGACCCGCGCGCCGTCTACGAGACTCATCTTGAAGAGCTGAAAGCGGCCATGGTCAAAGGTGTCGGCAAGGTGCCGACGGCTCCGGACATGGATCCGCCGCAGTGGGTCGATGAGGTCGGGCAGAATGTCGCGCCGCATGCGGCACTCAAGGTATCCGGCAGCAAGGACGCCGGCAAACAGCCGCCCGCCCTGCTCGTCGACGGCAAGGCGAACCTGAACCACAACGACGGCCGCTGGCTGAGCGACGCGAAACTGCCGCACACCGTGGTGCTGACGTGGAATAAACCGCAAACCGTCACCGCGCTGCGCGTCATCAGTGGCTACCGTGCGGGCGGGGGCGTGTCCGCGCCCATCGCGGCCTTCAGTTTCCAGGCCAGAGACGCCGCGGGTGAGTGGCGCGACATCGAGGGCGCTTCGGACAGAGCCAACACCCGCGTCGACTGGCACGCGCGTTTCCCCGCCGTCAAAACCGACGCGATCCGCCTCACCGTCACCAGCACCCAGATTGACGTCTCGCGGATATGGGAAGTGGAGGTCTACGCGGGGAAGTGACGCTGACGGTTGGTCAGGGAAATCCGAACACCTGTCTGTCATCCCGAGGGCCACCAACGGCCGGCCCCTCACCCGCCTCCGCTGCGCTGCGGCGACCTCTCCCCCGAGGGGAGAGGTGGGAGCGCGCGATTCACGGGACTGTATCAAAAGGTCATGGGGCGCTTGCGAGTGTCGGCGCGTAGCGCGCTCCAACCGGTCCACGCCACTCCGCACCGATCCGCGTTGCGTCTCGGGCTGCGTGGCTCACTACGAGCAGGGAGCGCGTGC
>CAZKRK010000279.1:0-10218 GCA_964555035.1 uncultured Victivallales bacterium
TGCTACCGGGCAAAGGCCACGGAGAACTACCTCCTGCTGTCGCGCACGGGCGTCGAGTTTGTCGATCACAAGAAAGAAGACTGGACGATCAACCACTGGATCCGGGGCGCCTGTCTCTACGGCATTATGCCGGCGAACGGATTGCTCTACGTGCCGCAGCATCCCTGCGCCTGTTATCCCGAGGCGAAGTTGAACGGCTTCAATGCCCTCTCGTCCCAGCGCGACGCCGGTGACCTACCTCCTTTGCCGGCGGTGCGACTCGTCAAGGGGCCCGCCTGCGGCAAGGCAGTCAAACCGGATGCGGTCGGCGCGGCGGATTGGCCGACGTTCCGTCACGACGCGCAACGCAGCGGCTCAACCGCGGCCGAAGTGCCCAACGCTCTGACGCGCGGTTGGCGCATCGACCTCGGCACGCGCCTCAGTCAACCCGTCGTGGCGGGCGGCAGAGTATACGTGTCAGCCGTCGACACCCACACGATTCATGCGCTGGACGAAGCAACCGGCAAAACGGCCTGGACCTTCGTTGCCGGCGGTCGCGTCGACTCTTCGCCCACGATCTACCGGAACCTCGTCATGTTCGGCTGCACGGACGGCTGGGTCTACTGCCTGCGTGCTGACGACGGCGAGCTCGCCTGGCGTTTCCAGGCCGCACCGCAGGACTTGCGTGTCTGCTGCTTCGAGCAGGTGGAATCCGTATGGCCCGTGCCGGGCAGCATCCTGATCCAGGACAACGTCGCCTATTTCGCCGCAGGGCGCTCCATTTTCCTCGACGGCGGCGTGCGCCTCTACCGTCTCAATCCCGTCACGGGCGAGATGCTGTCCGAAACCGTTCTGTCCGACGTCGATCCCGACGGCAAGAAGATCCAGGACTACATCGACTGGCTGAACATGCCGGCCGGCCTGCCTGACATCCTCTCATGTGACGGTAGGCAGGTGTATATGCGATCTCAGCCGTTCGACTTGAACGGGAAACGAACGCGCGTTGATCGCCTGGACGTCAAGAATCAGCGGGGCGACGATGTCCATCTCTTCTGTCCATCGGGTTTCCTGGACGGGTCCTGGTGGCACCGAACCTACCAGGTCTACGGGCAGAGCTTTTCGGGCGGGCATTCGGGATACTCGCAGGCCGGCAAGTTCACGCCTTCGGGCAAGATCATGACGTTTGACGATGAGCATCTTTACGCGTTCGGCCGCAAGCCGCAGTACTACAAGTGGACCACGCCGATCGAGCACCAGCTTTTCTCGACGGTCAAGAAGATTCCACCACCGCCCAAGCAGCCGGCACGCGCCAAGGGCGGCGGTTCCCCGGGCTCGATGGTTCGGTTCGAGAACACGGCCAGTCTCGATCCCACGGGCACCCCGCTCGCGGTCGAAGCGTGGGTCAACGCCCAGGCCGGCAACGGCGTCGTTTTGGCCCGCGGCGGCCCGGCCAACGGCTACGCGCTAACCCTCGCCGGCGGAAAACCACGGTTCATGATCCGAACCGACGGCGACATTCACGTCGCGTCCGGCACGACCGCGATCATCGGCAAATGGGTCCACCTGGCGGGAGTTCTGACACGGAAACACGAGCTGCGGCTCTACGTCAACGGCGAGCTGGAGGGGGAGAAACAGGCCCTTGGCCTCATTTCCGCGCTGCCGATACAAGCGACGGAGATCGGTGCGGACGACGCCGGCAGCGTGGGAGACTACCCGACGCCTTCGTTCTTCAAGGGTATGATCGACGAAGTACGCATTTATCACGGCGAGCTTGGCCCGTCAGAAATCAAACGGCATGCCACCGGAGCAGGCATTCCGACTGTCGCCAAGGCCGATCTCGTGCTCCATTGCTCGTTCGACAAGGGTGACGCCAGTGACGCGTCGGGCAAGAACAACAACGGCGCGCTCCAAAGCGTCAAGGCCGTCGCGGGCAAGTTCGGCAAAGCCATGTCTTTCCCCGGTGCCCCCGCAAAGGCGGCGCGCAGGAAGCGGCAACAGCGTCAGGCGTTTCCCTACCGGTGGACACAGGAGATCCCGCTCTTTGCGCGGGCGATGGTCAAGGCCGGCGACAAGCTGATTGTAGCCGGTCCCGAAGACGTCATCGATGAAGAGAAGGTCAAGACCATGCTTGACTCTCCGGAAGTCAAGCAGCGCCTGCAAGACCAGCTGAAGATGCTGGCGGGACAGAAGGGCGGCCTGCTCTGGATGGTATCGGCGGAGACGGGCGAGAAGCTCGCGGAGTACACGCTCGACGTGCCACCGATCTTCGACGGCATGATCGCAGCAAACGGCAAGATCTTCATCAGCACAATGGACGGCGCCGTGGAATGTCTGAAGGGCAAGTAGAGCGAGACGTGCGATTGAAAGGTCCAAGAGGAGACATACACCCGTGAGCACAACGGAGACACCTCCCGTCGCGGAAGCGGCGGCCCAATTTCAGACCGTGCGCGAAGAGATCGGGCGCGTCATCATCGGTCAGCGCGCGCTGATCGAGGGATTGATTCGTGGGATGCTCTGCAACGGGCACATCCTCATCGAGGGCATTCCCGGCCTGGCGAAGACCCTGGCGGTCAGCACGCTGGCACAGACGCTCGACGCGCAGTTTCACCGCATCCAGTTCACCCCGGACCTGCTCCCGGGCGACCTGATCGGCACGATGGTCTACAGTCCGAAATCGGGCGAGTTCTCCTGCCACAAGGGACCCATCTTCTGCAACATCCTGCTGGCCGACGAGATCAACCGTGCGCCGGCGAAAGTCCAGAGCGCCCTGCTGGAAGCCATGCAGGAGCGGCAGGTGACGATTGGCGACGAGTCCCATGCCCTGGAAGCGCCGTTCCTGGTGCTGGCGACGCAGAACCCCATCGAACAGGAGGGCACTTACCAACTCCCCGAAGCGCAGATGGACCGTTTCATGTTCAAGCTGAAGGTCGACTACCCGTCGATCGACGAAGAGCACAGAATAATGAAACGCATGGCGACGTCCGACCCCCAGCTCGCCGTGAACACCGTCATTGAGGTCCCGCGCCTGATGGAAATCCGTCGCATGGTTGACGACGTCACAATCAAGGAGTGCCTCGAACGGTACATTCTCCACCTGGTTGCCGCCACGCGACGACCGGCGGATTACGACCTGGATCTTGCGCGGTACATCCGGCATGGGGCGTCTCCCCGCGCGAGCATCTACCTGGTCATGGCTGCGCGCGGCCATGCGCTCATGCAGGGACGCGATTACGTGGTGCCCGATGATATCAAGATTGTCGGCTACGACGTGCTGCGCCACCGGGTCGCCCTGACCTATCGTGCCGAAGCGGAAAAGATCACGTCTGAAGACATCCTTAAGGCTGTTTTCGACCGCATTGAGATAGCGTAGGCATCTCGATATGTACCCCGAGTTTGAAGACCAACTGACGCTGATTCAGTTGCACACGCGCAAGGCGGTGAATGAGCTGCTTGCCGGCGAGTACCGCAGCGTGTTTCGCGGCCGCGGCATCGAGTTCGACGAGGTGCGTGAGTACCAGCACGGCGACGACGTGCGCATGATCGACTGGAACGTCACCGCCCGTACGGGCCGACCGCATATCAAGCGCTACATCGAAGAGCGCGAACTGTCGATGTACCTCCTCATCGATGTTTCCGGTTCGCTACATTTCGGGAGCATTGAAAAGGCGAAGCGCGACGCCGCGGCCGAATTGGCCTCTCTCCTTGCGTTCTCCGCCATCGAAAACCACGACAAGGTCGGCCTGATTATGTTCACGACCGAAGTGGAACTGTTCATCCCGCCGGCCAAGGGCCGCTCGCACGTCCTGCACATCATCGACCGCATCCTGCGCTTCACGCCAAAACACGGGGGAACCAATATCGACGAAGCCTTGAGCTTCTTCGACAACCTCTCGAAACGGCGCAGTATCGTCTTTCTTCTTTCCGACTTCCAGGCCACCGGCTACCAACACACACTCGAAGTGCTTGCGCATCACCACGACATGATCGCGGTATCCGTCAGCGACCGCCACGAGGCCGAAATCCCAGACGTCGGCCTGATCAAACTGCGTGACGCCGAAACCGGAAAGGTCCGCGTCGTCGACACGTCGAGCCATCGCCTGCGCGAGTCATACCGGCAGGCTTGCGCCGATCATCGTGCCGAACTGCACGCCCTGTTTGCGGGAATGGAAATCGACTACCTGCCCATCTACACGCACGACGACTATGTGCAAGATCTCGTGAGCTTCTTCCAGATGCGCAAGCAAAGGGTGGCCCATGGCGTTTGACCGCGACCGTCATGATACAAGTGTAGCCGCGAGCGTTTTCACCATCGCCTTCGCGATCTGCGCCGCGGCACTCCTCTGCCCGCCCGCTGCCCCGTCCGAAACCGTCTTCTCCGCCGCCTCATCGAACGGTGACCTGCGCGTCAGCGTATCGATTGAGCCCTTTCCCGTGACCTGTGCGCACCCTCTCGTTGTGACCCTTTCCGCGGTGACACAACCCGAATCGGTCGTGCACTTCGGAAGCGATCCGACCGGCGAACCCCACCTCGACTTGCACGACTTCACGCACGCCGGCAAGCTGTCCGCCGGCGGCCGCACGGTCACACGTTCGCGAGTCATGACCTATCTTCCCGATCTCCCCGCGGAGACCCACATCGCCGGCCGCACCATCATCGTTACGGCCCCGGACGGTCGACACGGTTCGATAACGATCCCCGACCTGCCCATAACCGTAGCCCCGCTCATCCCGGAGAACGTTGACCCCGATCTTCGGGACATTGCCCCGCCGATGCCCTTGCCCGGTCACTCCCGTAAAAAAGTCGTCACTGTCGCCGTATGCGTTCTCGTGTTCGTCGGCGCGTTCCTACTTGCGGGTCGGTTCCTGGCACAGCGACGCCACGGGCATCCCGCGGCAAGGACAACAGCGGCATGACGTTCGAATATCCATACGTGCTCTGGGGGGTGCTCGGCATCGCACTGGTCGTTGTTCTCAACCGACGTTGGAGACAGCGCGTCGCCGTGACCTTCTCGTCCACGGCGCTGCTTGCACGGGCGGACTCCACCTGGAGACAACGGCTGCTCTGGCTGCCTTCGCTACTCGGGATTCTCGCCGCCGCGTCCGCGCTTCTTGCCCTGGCCCGACCGCGTGCCCAGGTGACGAACGTGCGTGAAGAAGAGGAGGGTATCGCCATCGAAATGCTGGTCGACGTATCCAGCAGCATGGACATGAGCGCGGCCTCAACCGACGGACCTGCAAGCCGCTTGGAGATCGCCAAACGGGTTCTGCGGGAATTCGTCCTTGGCAACGGCGAAAACCTCAAGGGACGCGGCCACGATCTCGTCGGTATCATCACGTTCGCCCGCTACGCCGACACGGTCTGCCCGCTGACCCTCGGCCATGACGCCCTCGCGTACCTCGCACGAGAAATCGAGGTCTGCGACCGCCCCAACGAGGACGGTACGGCCTACGGCGACGCCACGATTCTGGCGGCCGCCCGGCTTAAAAAACTCGAGGAGTTGAGCGCCCGCGGTGGAAATCCATCGTTCGACGTGAAGACAAAGATCATGGTGCTCCTGACCGACGGGGAGAACAACTGCGGTCGGCATTTGCCCATGGAAGCCGCGGCGCTCGCGCGCGAGTGGGGCATCCGCATTTACGCCATCAGCATGGGAGAGAAACCGAAGCCGGATTCAGTGGAGGAAGACGGCGCCAAGTCGGACCAACTCGACGCGGAAGTCACCCTGCGCTGCATGGCTGAACTCACCGGCGGCCTATATCGAAGGGCCTATGATTTCGACTCGCTGGAGGCCGTATACGCCGAGATCGACAGACTGGAAACGAGCCGCCTCCGCCCCATCCAGTTCATGGAGCACAGGGAGTTCTTCTGGATCTTCGCTGCTGCGTCGCTTTGCTTGACCCTGCTGGACATGACTTTCCGCTACACGTTTCTCAGGACCGTTCCATGACCGTGCACTTTCAATATCCCTTTGTCCTGTTGGCGCTCGGGTGCCTGCCCGCCGCCGTCGCACTATACCTGCGCGCAATCCGACGTCACGCCGCCGCGAGCGCCCTGTTTACCGGTGGGCTGCCGCTGGCGTCACATGCCCTTCGCGCAGCGCGTTTCCGTCACCGTATCCAGGTCATCGGATTCTCCATCGCCATCGCATGCCTGGTTGTCGCCCTCGCACGACCGGGCTGGCGCCCCCGGCAGGAGGCGCTGACGAAAAGCGGGCGCGATGTCGTGTTCCTGCTCGACGTCTCTCGCAGCATGTTGGCGGAAGACCGCGTGCCCAACCGCTTGGAGAACATGCGCATGGCCATCCTGGATTGCGTCGACACTTTTCAGGGCAACCGCGTGGCGTTTGCCGTTTTCGCCGGCACCCCCGCCATCAAGTGCCCGTTGACGGCCGACTACGAGTTCTTCCACAAAACATTGGCCGACATCTCTCCGCGTAGCACCTCCCACGGCGGAACGCGAGTCGGGGACGCACTGCGTAAGGTGGCCGACAAACTGCTTCTCGCCGACATGCAGGGGTTCCAGGATATCGTTCTCATCACCGACGGCGGCGACCAAAGCAGTCGCCCGGCTGAAGCGATCTCGACTCTCAACGAGAAGCGCGTCGGCCTTGTTGCGATCGGTGTGGGCGACGCAAACACGGAGAGTCGCATTCCCGTTATCGACCCCGACACAGGTGAACGGTCCTACCTGCAGTACGAATCGCAGGATGTCCTGACACGACAGGACGACGCACTGCTTCGCGGCCTTGTCCAGTCGTGCGACAATGGGCTCTACCTGGACGCGGGGACGCGGCCGATTGACCTTGCCAACGTCTACGAACAGTTTGCCGCCCACATGGACCAGCGCGTGTTCACGACTGAGAACGTGGAAACATACGCAGACGAGTTTCCCGTCTTTCTCGCTCTCGCGCTTGTGGGGCTGCTGATAGCGGGCCTGGCCCCCTGTGCCGCGGCTCGCCATCTCTCCCGCCTGGCATCGGCGACCGCGACTGTGCTCCTCGTCGTTCTCATGCCGGGCGCATCCCAGGCCGGCGACAACATGCGACGGGAGGCCCGCGACGCTTACGAGACCGGCGACTACGAGAGGGCTTGCGAACTCTTTACCACAGCCTGCCGCGCCGCCGCTGCGCCCGCGGGAACCTTCTATGACCTCGGCAACGCCCAGTATCGCCTGGGCGCCTACACAAACGCCGCCGCGTCCTATGCGCGCGCACTCGCCATCACGGACCGCCGCGAGCTGCAGTACCGTTGCTGCTACAACCTCGGCGCCTGCCGGGTACGCGCCGCCGAGGAGTCGTCCGTCAGGGAAGCCGACCGCGCGGCGCATGACCTCCAGGAAGCCGTGCGTTACTTCCGGGCGGCCCTGGCCATCCGGCCGGAGAACGGTGATGCGGCCTGGAACCTGGAGTGCGCGTTGCGCCGGAGGGAAATGCTCGAACAGGAACGTCGGCTGCGCGCCGCCATGGAGAAGAACAAACAACAACCCCAAAGCGAAAGCAGCGAGGGTCAGGTGACGCAAGCGGCTGATGACGATGACGTCGTTGGCCAGGAGATGGACGCCGACATGGCGGCCGACATGACTGACCACTCGTCCTCGCCCAGCGCACGGGCGCTCGATCTGGAAAGCCGAACGTTGCCCCCGCCCAACCTGTCGCCCGAACAGGTTCTGCGCGAAGAGGCTGAGATCAATGCGCTACGCGAAAAGGCCGGCAACCGCGCTTCGACGAACGTGAAAAGGGACTGGTAACCATGAGAAGACACACGATTGACGGCACGCTTACATCCGGACCGCCGGCCTTGGCCTCCGTCGTATGGAGAACGGTGGTGTGCGCCGTGCTGCTATGTGGAATGTCACCAGGAACAGGCACGGCGTCCTCGCAACCGAGAGAGAGCACCAACATGACAATACGCGTCGAATGGTCGGCGCGCGAGGTCTACGTGGGCGAACCGATCACGTTGACGGTCGCATGGGACTGCCGTGTCCCCCTGGAAACGGTCAAAGCCGTAGACATTCGCATTCCACTTCTCCGGAACAAGGCCTTCCGCGAGATCGTCAGGGCCGAACGCCCCGACAAGTCCGAGCCAAACGCCATCGGGATCCCCGTCAACGAAACACGTGCCATCGGAACACGGAAAGGCAACCAGGTGCGGTTCACGAAGACAGTGCTTCCTCTTGTGGCGGGTGCCTACACGGCGGATTCGGTTTCACTGTCGTGTGCCGTTCTGCCGCGCAAGTCGCGGGAGGCTTTCCAGTATCCGAGCTACTTCGACAACCAGTTCTTCCAACCTGTCGGCAACGTACGACGCCCCCGTGAGTTCGTGAGCACCTCGCCCACCACGCTCCGAGTCATGCCGCTTCCGACCGAAGGGAAACCGGCGGACTTCTCGGGGCTGGTAGGCACGTGCACGCTAGCGGCTCGGGCACACCCGACAAGCGTGCAGGTCGGGGATCCTGTCACGGTGGAGTTGCGCGTCTCGGAACACCCTTACCCCGACATTGTCCCCATGCCGGAACTGGCGAAACGCGATGTCTTTCAGAACGATTTCCAGTTTGCGGGCGATACGCCCCTCCCCGAAACACGCGACGGCACACGAATCTTCCGCTACACCATTCGACCGCGTCACCCAGACGTGACCGAGGTCCCCTGCGTGACGCTGAGTTTTTTCAATGCCGAGAGCATGAGCTACAGGACCACCGTATCCGACCCCATCCCGATAGAGGTGCGCGACGCCGAGGTCGCCAACGCCGCCGACGCCATACTGAGCGACGGCACACGTCTTCGGAACACCGTCCGGCGCCATGCGGACGGCATCATGCAAGACCATGCTGACGTTCCGTTGCTCGCCGCACGTGAAACCGTGTGGGGATGCCCTCATTTCGCAACATTCCTGGCCCTTGCCTTGCCGCCGCTCTTCTACGCCCTGGTCCGCATCGCCACGGCAAACAGCCGGTTGGCGAAACGCGACCCGGCCGCCGCCCGCGCCAGGAAGGCGCATCGCGTCTATCGTCGCCGCATGTCCCACCTGACCACACAGGAAACCCCGCCGTCGCCCGAGCAAATCGCAGCCTGTGACGCCGCATTGCGCGACTATCTGGCGAACCGCTTCAACATGCGTGCCGAAGCCCTCACCTTCAGCGATATCGCTTCCGAGCTCGAAGCCCGTGGCCTTACCGCTGGCGAGCGGCAGACGCTTCACAAGATCATGCAGGCCCACAATGCCATGCTCTACGGCGAGAGCGCGCCCGAGCCGGAGCACGTGCCATCGCCGGGTGTTCTCTCGAAGATTATCACTCGCCTGGAACGTCTTTTCGTGGCCATGCTCGTGCTCATTCCCGTCTTCAACGGCGTGGCTTCTCCCGACTCCTCTCCGAAGGGACTCGCCGTTCCCGAGCTGCTCCAGCGCGCCGAGGCGCACATGCAGGCCGGACACGCGGCCAACGACCGCGAACGCGCACAGGCGTTCTACGAAACCGCTGCCGCGACCTATCGACACATCCTGGACAGCGGCATTCGCAACGGCCATCTCTACTATAACCTCGGCAATGCGTGGTACTGGGCCGGAAATCGCGGACGCGCCCTGCTGAACTACCAACGCGCCGAACTCTACCTTCCGGGACATCCCGACGTGCTGCATAACATCGCGAAAGTCCGCGCGAAGGCGCGGGACGCCGTCCCTGTCCCGACATTGGCACGCGTGCGGCAGTGCCTGCTGTTCAGGAATGCGACATGCCACCGCCGCTTCAGGACCTACGCGATCGCTTTCACCTGGATCCTGCTCTGGCTGTTGGCGACACTTGTGCTCTTCCGCGACAACCCGCGACTCGCCAGGGGAATGCGATTTCTCGCGTTCCTCCTGGTCACCCTCGTAGCGTCTTTACTGATCGATGCGCTGCTGGTTGTCAATTCTCGTGACGCAGTCATCCTGGCCCGCGAGGTCGTCGGACGGAAAGGAAACGCCCTGGTTTACGAACCCGCTTTCAATACACCGCTCCACGGCGGAACGGAGTGCCACGTCATCGACGTGCGCGATGACTGGACCCAGATCGAGCTGGCAAACGGATTCACGTGCTGGGTCCCGTCCCGCGGCATCGGCCTTGTGCGCTGCAGGTAGTTGTCACCCAGAAACAGCCGGGAATAGTGCCGACCACTGCCGGCATCAAATCTGGGGCCGGCTCTCCTAACTTGACCCCATCCGAAAAGGTCTACGTTTGCGAAACGCCCGTCAATTGAACCTGGA
>CAZKRK010000280.1:0-10218 GCA_964555035.1 uncultured Victivallales bacterium
CGCCGCCGCCGTCGCACGGCCGGGCGCGGGATTCATCGCCGAACGGCGCCATCTTTCCTGCGGCATGCTCCATGTCTCTAATGCTAGAAAACATGCGGCTATATGTCAAGTTAACCCTTTCTGCTCTCCGGCGCAAAACTCGATTTCTCACCGGGAAAGCATCCATCAGCCGCATCGCCGGAAATAATACCCATCGTCGCCGGCGCGGAACCGCCCCGGAACCGTTTCCCAGGCTCGACAGGTCATGAAACAAAATCCACCGGCTGCCCCGATAGTATAGTTAAGCTATGCCTGGAAAAGAACCGGGTATACGCCCCGGTTGGCTTTGAGACCCCGAATCATGGAGCCGATCTGCGTAGTTCTCTTTTTGCGGCGCAGCGCAGGAAGCATATCCTGTCCTGCGGGGGATGCAGGCTTACTCGTGTAAAATTGTCAATCCGATTGACAATTTTACACGGCTTCCGGGTGGACTCGAGCGAGACGCCTGAACGGCCGGGGAGATATCCGCCTTATCGAGGAATACATGACCGGCTCCCTTTTTTGCGATATGTCCGCGGCCGACGGATGGCGCAGGGATATCCGGAACAGCGGAAGCGGCCGGAGAGGGTATCCGTGCATCGCACACTAAGCCGGGGTATTGACCCTATACGATTTTGGGATCGGCCATGCCCCTGCAGATGAAATAGCTTTCGGGATTTGCATGGAAATCGGGATCCGACCCTACGGGAGGATAGAATAGAAACGGGTGCCTGGAGCTTTTGCCGTAAACGAACTGGAAACTTTTATAAATGGACCTGACTTCCGGGATGTAACTCTCGAGAACCTTGATCAGGAAGACCCGCCTCCTGTACGACTCCCTGATCGCCGCGGCGAGGATCCGCCGGAAGGTCCGCCAGTCGTTCCACTCCGCCAGGTGCTCGACGACGGCGCAGACGGGAACCCCCCTCGAGATATATTCTTCAAGGACGAAGAAGCCCTTGATAACGCCGAACCTCTTGACCAGGTAGGGTGTATAGTCGAGAAGCGGCTGATCCACGTAACGCCAGTTCAGGTATTCGCTGTCCACCATCGAGATGACAAGGTCTTTGTAGCCGGGCCTGGCCTGCTCGAACCACTCGTCGTACGAATCGTCGAAACGATCGATCCTCTCCACCGTGTATCCGTCGGGGAGAAGACCTTCCTTCATCCTGATAAGTGCGGAATCGGCTGCCCTGAGTCCCAGGTTGGCCGCGGGAGCCAGAGCTCTCGGTTTCACGAAAGCCTCGGTTCTGAGCAGCTTTACCATGAATCCATATTTTTCGACCAGGTGGAGCCTGGTCACGTTATCCGACCATTTCTCGTAGATCGGAACCGTTCGCTCCAGGGGGAATCCCAGGCCGAAGACCCTGTCATCCCTCATCCGCCTGGCGAACCTTTGAGCCTGGCTGTAACCACGCATGTTCGGCGAAACGGAAACGGTTCCGAACCACTGCATATCCACCGGTTCGTTCCTGATGAGCATCCTGGCAGGAGTGCAGAAGGTTACGCCGAAAACCTTCTCTTCGTCGGTCAGGATCCACTGCATTGCCGGTTTGCCGTTGAGATAAGGGTTCCTTTCATACAGCCAGCCCCAGATGGTCGATCGCTGATCGGCCGTATCGGGCCCCCAGATCTCTTTGAGATGATCGAGTATTTTCGGCTTATCGGAGGGAAGCGCATTCCTCAGAACAAGTTTCTCCGGCTTGGACATACTAATCTCCGGTCCGGCATCCCCGCGGGATACGTTTTAGAAAAAAGTCGGCGGGAATCGGGAAAGGTCCTGATTCCCCTACTACCTTTTCGGCACGGATTTTCCCGGGCTTGACTCCAGTATACTCTTTTTTATAGTTTACTGCAATAGTAAACTATTTCGATCTAGCGGCGTTTGAACAGGAGACTTCGGAAAATGTCGAGAGCCCGGATGAACCTCAGAATATCGGCAGGCCCTCGCAGCAGGCGAAGATGCCTCGCCAGGAGGGAGAAACGCAGGTAAAAAGAGCGGTAGAATTTACGGTATAAGCGCCGGAGCTCCTCCGGAGTCATGCCGTGCGGCACGAAAACCGGCTCCCAGAAGGAATATCGCTCCAGGTCGTCCGTGATAATCTCGCCGTGATCCCGGGCTATGGCCCACGCGGCCGCGCCCGGCATCGGCGTATTGATCTGAACGGTTATATCGGTCAGCGGCAGCGAGAGGGCGAACTCGATCGATTCTTCGATATCGGCGGCGGTCTCGGTGGGGTGCCCGATCATGAAAAACCCCTTCGGGTGAAGACCCGCGCGGTCGGCGGTCTCCGCAACCCGCCTCACTTCCTCCCTGGTAACCTTTTTCCTTATGAATTTCAGCACCCTCTCGCTGCCGGCCTCGATGCCGATCCTGACCCGCCAGCACCCGGCTTTCTTCATCTTCCCGAGGATTTCTGGGGTGGCGATATTGGCCCTGATCGTGCAGGTCCAGTTGACGTCGAGGGACCGCCGGATGATCTCGTCGGCGATCGCCTCCACCCTGTGGAGATCGGGCATGAAGAGCGAGTCGACGAAGGCGATGTCGCGAGCGCCGTAACGCTCCACCAGGTGGGCCATTTCGTCGACGACACGGGCGGGGGAAAAGGAGCGGTAGGTGGCGCCGAAAGTGCCGTGATCGCAGAAGATGCAGCCGTAGGGGCAGCCGCGGCTGCTCACCATGGAGAGCTTGGGCGGAAACGGCCCGTCGTTCGGCTGAGGAACGTAAAGACCGATCGGAAGGAGGTGCCGGGCCGGCATCGGAATCGTGTCGAGGTCTTCGATCAGCGGCCGCGGCGGAGTAAACAGGACCTTCCCGTCGCCGCGGCAGGCGATGCCGCTCACCGCCGATACGGGGCCGCCGCCGCCGACCGCGCCGAGAAGCTCCGTCATGGTGCGCTCTCCCTCGCCGATACAGGCGAAATCGAAGCAGGCGTGATCCATCACCTTTTCAGCGGAGCTCGAAACGTGCGGACCTCCGATCACCACGGGCAGGCCCGGGCGCAGCCGCTTGATCTTTTCGGCCAGGCGCACCGAATTGCCGAAAAAAGTGGTGGTCGACGTCAGGCCGAGCAGATCGGGATCGGCGGCCAGGATCCGGTCCGCGGCCCGGTCGATCGAGAGCTTCTCCACGGCGGCGTCGAGGATGGCCGCCGCGGCGCCGCCCTCCTCGAGAGTCGCGGCGATATACGCAATCCCGAGAGGCGGCGAATTAAAGAAGAGGTTGCGGATGATCGAACCGATCGCCCCGGTTTTCTGGGACTCTTCTATGGGCGGATTCACCAGGAGAACCCGGGTGCCCTCGATGTTCATCCTATCTCCCTCATCAGCGCCCGCGCGGCGGCCGGAAAGCGCCGGATCCCTCCGGCGGCGGCAACCGTCCGGAGAAGCCGGACAAGGTGCAGCGGCCTGAGATAAAAAAGAACGTAGGCCCGCTGCAGAACACGGGAAACATAAGATTCTGTGAATTCTTCCGTTCGGAAACGGGGGATCGCCTTTAACCCGGCCGCCGTATATCGCGCCCAGAAATCCTCCGAAACCAGGCCGCGGGATACCGCTTCATCGAAAAGGGCGGTCAACGGATTCGGAACGGTAACGGTATAGCTCGCCCAGTCGAGACCGATCCTTCTCGAGAAAGACACGGTTTCTTCGATTTCGGCGCGGCTTTCACCCGGATACCCGAGCATGAAATACCCGTGAACCTGCATGCCGGCCGATTTCGCCAGCCGGACGGTTTCCGCGGCCTGGCCGGGCTCGATCCCCTTCCCCATGCTCCGAAGGATGCGGGGCGAGGCCGACTCGATGCCCAGGTGGACGAGCCAGCAGCCCGCCGCTTTCATTTCACCGAGGAGCTCCCGGTCGAGGAGGTCCGCCCTGCTCCTGGCGTTCCAGCGGAGGCCGAGGTTACGGCGGCCGAGGAGGCGGCATATACCCAGGGCCGCATCCCTGTCGGCGCCGAAGGTTTCGTCGAAGAAGATCACCTCGCGGGCGCCGAATTCGCTCCGGTGCCGGGCCATTTCGTCGACCACGTTCGCGGGGCTTCGCCGCCTGTAGCGGCCGCCGGCGAGAAACTGGGAGCAGAAGCTGCAGCGGTAAGGGCATCCCCTGGAGGTCGTCAGCGTCGTGAAAGGATTCTTCACCACGATGCTGCTGTAGGTCTCGATGGGAAGCAGGTCGAAGGCGGGATGAGGAAGCGCGTCGAGGTCGGCGGGCGGCGTCGACGGCTCTCCCGGGACGAAATCGCCTTCCCCGTCGATCACGGCGCAGCCGGGCAGGCCGGCGAAGGGTTCTCCTTCGGCGGCGCGGCGCACGAATTCGGGGAAGGTGGCTTCGGCTTCTCCGGAAACGGCCGCATCGAACTCGCTGTTGCGGAGCACCGCCTCGGGGAAAGCGGTGGGATGGGCGCCGCCGGCTGCGATGACCGCGTCCGGGAACCTGGCTCGAACGGCGGCGGCCGTATCCCGCGCATCGAACCATCCGAGGGTCGTGGAGGTGATGCCGACCACGCGGGCGCCGGACGGTATCCGGGAGGCTGCGGCGGCAGGCGGGAGCCGCTCGGCCTCGCCGTCGATAATGACCGGGTCCCAGCCTGAAACTCTGAGCGTGGCGGCAAGGGAGGCCAGGCCGAGCGGCGGATACACACCCGTCACGTTCGTCTCGTGTGTGGACGATGACTTCGCTGCCCGAATCAGAACGACTTTTTCCATGAAATTCCCGTTTCCCCGCTTTTCACGACTTGCCGCCGCCTGCCCGCCCGGTCAGCCGGAACCGGACCCCGGCTTCCCGGCCTAATAGTAACCCGTGCTGCTTCCCGCAAGGGAGCAAGCCCCTTTTTCCCCACGTCGAGAATTTCCACTTCGGTCACATGGCGAACGCTGCTTTTTCCCCACGTGGAGAATGCTGCCTTTCCTAATCGGGCACCTCCTTGCCGAGGCGGCGGTCCGCTTCGAAAACCGCGGCGGCGATTTGCTTTATATCGATTTTCGTCAGAGACGGGAAGAGCGGAATGTGGATTATAGAATCCGCGGCCCGTTCCGCGGCCGGGCAGAGACCGGGAGCTCCTCCGAGGGACGGCTCCCGGCTGCAGGCCGCCATGTATCCGGGGGAGGTGTCGACCCCCCGGGACCTGAGAAGCGCCGCGAACCGGAACCTGTTTTCGCGGAGCAGCGGGAAGCTCACGTAGATGTGGTCTCCTCCCGGGTCGGGCGGCGCCGGAAGTCCGGCGGCGCCTGTCCGCTCGAGGGCCGACCGCAGGGCTTCTCCCGTGGCGCGGCGCTTTTCCGTTCGGGCTTCGATGGTGTCGAGCTGCCTGAGACCGGCCGCGGCGTGCGCGCCGAGGGGACGCCGGAGCCCCGCCTCGAAAGCTTCGGGAGATCCGGGCGGCACCGGCGGTTCCCTGAAAAGGTTGTGCACCGGATCGGGTTGACCGGGTTCGGCGCGGCTCACAGCCAGCCGAAGAATCGGCTCCAGCGCCGTGTTGAAGACGACCCGGCCGGTTGCTGCCTTCATCGCCGCGGCGGTGAGGGCCGAGAAGCCCGCCTTCCGCTTCGGTACGGGCGGGAGCTTCTCCACGGCTGCACGAACCTCGGCGGCGAGGTTCTTGTCCCGGCAATACGCGATTCCGCTGCCGAAAGCAGTGAAATTCTTTGTCACCCCGAAGGTAAAGAAAGCGGCGGTTCCGCCGGAGCCGGCATAAGTTCGACCGCCGGGCGGCGTCCTGCCGGGCGGCGCTTCGTCACGGTGCCTGACGCCGGTTTTTTCCGGCTCGACGGCGGCACTGTAATCGATTCGGGCGCCGCAGGCCTGGGCGCAGTCCTCCAGAAGGTCGATGCCCTTTGCAGTGCAGAGGCGGGCGATATCGGCGGCGGGGCATGTTCGTCCGAAGAGGTGCGTCGCCACCACGGCCGCGGTCCGGGCGGAAAAAACCTTTTCCACGGATTCCGCCGTCATTTCGAAAGTCGCCGGATCGATGTCTGCGAAAACCGGTCGAAGCCCGGCCAGCAGCACCACCGCCGGCACAGCCTGGAAGGTGAACCCCGGCACGATCACCTCCGAGCCGGGCGGATACCGGAGAGCCTTGAGCAGAAAATAGAGAGCGCTCCTGCCGGACGGGGTGAAGACGGCCTCTCCGCCTCCTATCCACGACGCGAACTCCTGCTCGAACCCGGCGACCCGGGATTCGTCCTCCCGCCGCAGGGATGAATCCGCCAGGAAAGCGATAATCTCGCCGGCGCTCACGGAGGGTCTGAAACGCGGAATCGCCAAATCAGCCGCCCTCCCGCCCGGCGTTTTTTCGATGGAAACGGGTTTTCGGCTCGACCCTGGGGCACGCTGCCAGGTCGAGAGACCAGGTAATCATCTCCTTGCCGTAAAACCTGAACATCCCCGAACGGGTGAAGCCCCAGGAGGAGAGCTGCCTGACGGCGCCGGAGTTGTCCGCCTCGGTCGTTATCTTCACGAACCGGTGCCCGGACGCCGCGATTTCGTCGAACAGCACCTTGTTGATGTGGCCTGAAATCCGCGAGCCCCGCAGCTCCGGCTCGAAGGAGCAGAACATCGACTCCGCCCCGGTCGGCGGACCTTCGCCGGTCGAGCTTCGCTTGAAGTAGGTGAAAGTCTGCAGCAGGAGCGGCGCCGCGGCTGGATTCCGGAGCAGCCCCGGCAAGGCCGCCGAAACAAGGCGAAGGAACCTGCGCCGGAACAGGTCGCGCATCATCCGGGGCGAATCGAGGCTGCCGGCTATGAAGCCGCCTATCCGCCCATCATCCTCTTCGTAGACGAAACCCCGGAACGCGGCGTGCTCGAGGAGGGTGCCGTAAACCACCCGCAGGAAAGGCGCGCCCAGGCGCGCCCAGAGACTGCGCCCCATGGCCCGGCGGTGGAGCGCGGCCACGGCGGCGACGTCCCGCGGCTCCATCGGCCGGATCCTGTCGAGCACGGCGCTTTCGACGCGGAATGGAGTGAGCTCTTTTTCGGCCATCCGCCGCCTATCCGATCTTCCCGCGGGGGGTGCCGGTTTCATGGGCCTCGCGGACCCGGTCGCGGAACCCGCCCTTCAGGACCGCCCTGTGCTGGGCGGCGAGGAACCGCCCGAGGAAATCCTCCCACGGACATTCGAACGATTCGTCCATCAATCTCCTGGTCAGCTTGATCGCTTCAGGCTGGATATCGTCGCCGAACTCGGCCAGGACGGCGGCCGTCTCTTTTTCGAGGGAACCGGGGGCGGCGACACGGTCGACGAGCCCGATCTCGAGGGCTTCGGGAGCCGAAACCCTGCGTCCCGACAGGGCGAGTCGCCGCGCCCGGCCGAGCCCGATGAACCTTGGCAGCCTGAAGGTCGCGAGACCCGGAATGAACCCTATCCGGGTTTCGTGGAGGTGGAAGGTCGCGGTTTCCTCGGCCACCCGAACGTCGCAGGCGAGGATCAGCTGGAACCCTCCCCCGGCGCACTCGCCCTGAACCGCGGCAACGGTCGCGGCGGGAAGCCTCTCCAGGATCCTGAGCACCTTTTCCCAGCGGGAGAATCCATGGATATCGGGTTCGCTCTCCACGGAGAAATCCCGGAGGTCTATTCCCCCGCAGAAATTCCCTCCGGCCCCGCGGACGACGACCCGGTCGGCGAGCCGGTCGTCCTCGATCGCCGTCAGCGCACTGCGCAGGTCGTCCACCATCCCGACGCTGATGGCGTTGTTCCTGTCGGGGCGGTTCAGCAGAATATCGGCGACGCCGTCCGCCGAACCCAGCTTGATCGTATCGAATTTCATAAGTTTCCTACCATTTCAGCAGCCCGGTCTCGATTGACACCCCCGGACCCATCGCGATAACAACCGCCGTATCCCCTTCGCCGGCAGCGCCTTCGTCGAGGAGCATCCGGTAAGAAAAGAATATCGACGCCGACGAAAGATTGCCGAAATTTTCGAGCACCGCAGTGGTAAAACGCATGTCCCGGGCGGTAAGGCCCAGGTTATACATGATGCTGTCGATGACCTTTTTGCCGCCCGAATGAACGATCCAGTGATTCACGTCGCGCTTCTTCAGGCCGCTGCGGGCGAGGAGCGCGTCGACGGGAGGCTCCACATTGGCGCCCACCAGGTAGGGTATGTCCCGGCCCAGGTAAAAAGAGAACAGCCCGTCCTCGAAATCGAACCTCATTTCCCGTGCCGCTTCGTGGACGAGAATCGACTCGAAATCGAGGATGCGCGGCCCGCGCGGCTGAGCGGGTTCGTCGCCGGCTTCGATCAGGACGGCGGCGGCGCCGTCGCCGAAAAGCGAATTCACGACCCCGGTGCGGAGGGTGAGGTCGAACACGTACGCGGCGGAGCAGATCTCGCAGGCGAGCAGGAGAACCTTCGTTCCCGGAGCGGCGCCGGCGAAACCGGCCGCGGTTTCGAGCCCGTTCATGCCGCCGTTGCAGCCCATGCCGACGATATCCACCCTGTGCACATTATTGCGGAAGCCGTTGACGGGCGCGAGTATCGACGCGAGACCGGGGCATAAGAAGCCGGTCGAAGTGACGACGATGAAAACATCGATCTCTTCGGGCGCGGCGCCGGCGGAGTCGAGGCATTGCCGGATCGCCGCCGAGCCCACCTCGATCGATGTGCGGCGATGCTTTTCGAGGAGCTCGGTCCCGTTTTCGAAGCGCGGACCGCCCTCTTCGTCAGGCTCGGGGAGCACCAGGCGGCGGCGCTTTATGTGACTGTTTCTGAAAAAATCGACTATCCTGGGGTCGGATACCTTGAAAAGCGAGATGAGATCTTCCTGGGTATAGGAATCGGGGGGATTGGCCGTGCCGACCGACACTATGCGGGGTTTGACGGGCGTCCCGTTGGGAGGAGCGTTTTTCACTTCGCTATTTCCCGGTTCTTTTTTGCCTGTTCCGCTCATAAAGACGCTCCTGGACCGATTCCACGTACCCCCTGCCGCCGTCGCTCTCGAACGCCTTGTCCAGAGCGGTCCGGGCGAGCCGCAGCACGGCGGGATCGACGTTCGAAACGGATGAAACCGCAGCGAGCGCGCGGGTCTCCAGGTCGGCGGGGTCGACCACGTCGCTGACCAGGCCGTATCGTAACGCTTCGGCGGCGTCCACTTCCCTGCCGAAAAGTATCATCTCCCTGGCGAGGGCCGGCCCTACCAGCCGGGGAAGTCTCCAGGTGCCGCCCGCTCCGGGCAGGATGCCGAGAGACAGCTCTGGAAAGAAAAAGCGCGCCCTCGGGGTGGCGATGCGGATGTCGCACGCGAGGGCGAGCTCCGCGCCGCCGCCCGCCGCCGGGCCGTCGACCAGCGCGATGGTGGGCCTGGGAGCGGCGGCGAGGGTGTCGAAAACCCTCAGGCTCTTCCTGTTGAAGGCTTCGGACGATGTGCTCCCGACGATCTCGTCCAGGTCGGCGCCGCCGCAGAATTTCCCCGGGACCGAACCCGTCACCAGCAGCGCCCGGACATCCGGAGACGACCCGAACTCCTGTATTGCGGCTTCGAGATCGTCCAGCATCGGGCCCGTGTAGGCGTTCGCCCGCGCCGGCCTGTCGAGCAGTATCATGCAGACGCCGCCGTCGAGCCGCGTCCGTAAGTGCGTTTCGTTCTTCTTCCCTGTCATCCGCTTTTTCCGTTTATCTGGAGCGGTCTATTCTTTCCGTGCAGCGGGAGCCGTCGATATTCCCGCAGGAAGAAGCCGCAGCCTCGAACCGCCCGTCCGCTCTTATCTTCCGGCATCCGCCCGCATGTTTAAAAGGTAGCAGGACGGCGCGGCAAGGTCAAGCTCGCACCGGGCGTCCGGCGTTCGAGCCCTCGCTCCCTCCCCGATGATTGCTCCCTGGTTTCCGGCGTTAATGAAACAAACTCCACCGGTTCAGCCGGTGGTATGGTTAAGCTATGCCTGGAAAAGAATCAGGTATACGCCCCGGTCGGCATTGAGATCCCGAATCACGGAGCCGATCTGCGTAGTTCTCTTTTTGCAGCGCAGCGCAAGAAGCATATACTGTCCCGCGGGGGATGCGGGCTACTCGTGTAAAATTGTCAATCCGATTGACAATTTTACACGTCTTCCGAGTGGACTCGATTGACACACCTGGACGACCGGGGAGACATCCGCCTTATAGAGGAATAAATGACCGGCTCCCTCCGGTAGTGGCATAAGTGACAGGTTTCCTCCGGTAGTGGCATAAGTGACAGGTTTCCTCCGGTAGTGGCATAAGTGACAGG
>CAZKRK010000281.1:0-10200 GCA_964555035.1 uncultured Victivallales bacterium
TTGGGTTTGTAGTCAGGCTCGCAGTGAGCGGAGCGAACGGAGTGCCGTGGACCGGGTGGAGCGCAACGGAACTTCCGCCGAGTTGAACGAGAGACTTGCGATAACGTCCGCAGTGGTTCCCAATTCCCGAGATCCCTCGACTCCGCTCCGCTTCGCTCGGGATGACCGGCAGAAGCTGGTGTTTTTCGCCTCGGTCTTTTTCGGAGTGTGTCACTGTGTCCTGTCATGCGGCTCCAAAAGAGACAAAATGACTCCATAGGGGTTGTGCTGCGGAAGTTGTAACACGTGTAACCTGAAGGGGTAACGCAATGCATGCGATCTGGCATGGTCGTTGCTTGTGGATTTGGCGGGTATTTCTGAATTGAAACTGACACAGCCATAGGTGCAACACAATGGACTTGAGCAAACTAACACAACGTGCCCAGGAGGGCCTGCGTCTGGCGCAGGTCAAGGCGCTTCGATACAGCCATCGGCAAGTTGATGGCGAGCATCTTCTGCTCTGCCTCCTGGAGCAGGAGAATGGTCTCATTGCGCGCCTCTTGGAACGGATCGGGGTGCCTGTCCCCCAAATCCAGGCGCGCCTGGAAGAAGCGCTTGAGCGCCGGCCGAAGGTCAGCGGAGGCGGTACGGAAGCCGGTACGGTGTACGTGACGCAGCGCTTCAACAAGCTGCTGGTGAAGGCTGGCGACGAGGCCAAGCGTCTCAAAGATGAGTATATCTCGGTCGAGCACATCTTGCTGGCCTTTGTTGACGAGGGCAAAGCGACGGCGGCAGGGCGGATACTGAAGGAGCTTGGCGCCGACCGCAATGCCGTTCTTGAGGCCCTGCGTGATGTGCGCGGCAACCAGCGTGTAACCACCGACAATCCCGAAGGGCAATACGAGGCGCTGCAGAAATACGGCGTCGATCTCGTGGAAGTTGCCCGTTCCGGCAAGCTCGATCCGATTATCGGCCGGGACACGGAAATCCGCGGCGTCATTCGCATCCTGTCGCGCAAGACCAAAAACAACCCCGTCCTGATTGGAGAACCGGGCGTGGGCAAGACCGCGATCGTCGAGGGATTGGCCCATCGCATTGTGCGCGGGGACGTGCCCGAGGGGTTGAAGGACAAGACCGTTTTTGCGTTGGACATGACGGCCCTCATGGCCGGGGCCAAGTATCGGGGTGAATTCGAGGAACGCCTGAAAGCCGTGCTTTCCGAAATCAAGGCTTCCGAGGGGCGTGTGATCCTGTTCATCGACGAGGTACACACCATCGTCGGGGCCGGTCGCACCGAAGGCTCAACCGATGCCGGCAACATGCTCAAGCCGATGTTGGCCCGGGGCGAGCTGCACTGCATCGGTGCGACGACCCTGGACGAGTACCGCCAGCACGTCGAAAAGGACGCGGCCCTGGAACGGCGTTTTCGGCCCGTGCTGGTTGACGCGCCCGACGTCGAGGACACGATTTCGATCCTGCGCGGTCTCAAGGAACGGTTCGAGGTACACCACGGCGTGCACATTCAGGACGCGGCCCTGGTGTCGTCGGCCGTACTCTCGGACCGCTACATCAGTGATCGCTTTCTGCCCGACAAGGCGATCGATCTGATGGACGAAGCCTGCGCCTCGATTCGAACCGAGATTGACTCGATGCCGGCCGAGCTGGATGCCATCACGCGCAAGGTGATGCGCATGGAGATCGAGGAGACGGCCCTGAAGAAGGAAAAGGACAAGGCCAGCAAGGAGCGCTTGAAGGCGCTCCGCAAGGAACTGGCCGATCTCAAGTCCGAGGGAGACGCGATGCGCGCCCGCTGGCGGACGGAGAAAGAGGCCGTCGAGGGAGTGCGAAGTCTGCGCGAACGGCTGGAACAGATACGGCACGAGAGCGACGAAGCCGAGCGTGCCTACGATCTCGATGAAGTTGCCAAGTTGCGCCACGGCCTGATTCCGGAGTTGGAGCGGGAACTGGCCGAAGCCGAAGAAACGCTGCACGCTCGAAACAGGGGCATGACTCTCGTCCGTGAGGAGGTTACCGAGGAGGAAATCGCCGAGGTAGTGTCGCGTTGGAGCGGGATTCCGCTCACCAGATTGCTCGAAGGCGAACGCGAGAAGCTGCTGAAGCTGGACGAGGTCCTGCACGAACGGGTGGTCGGTCAGGACGAGGCCGTACGGGCCGTCGCCGATGCGGTGTTGCGGGCGCGGGCCGGCATCAAGAATCCCAACCGTCCCATTGGTTCGTTCCTGTTCCTCGGTCCCACGGGTGTAGGCAAGACCGAGCTGGCGCGTACATTGGCGCAGGCGCTGTTCGATTCTGAAGAGAACATGGTTCGCATCGACATGAGCGAATACATGGAGAAACACACTGTTTCGCGTCTTGTTGGCGCGCCTCCCGGATACGTCGGTTTCGAGGAAGGCGGGCAATTGACCGAGGCGGTGCGGCGCAAGCCCTACAGCGTGGTTCTGCTGGACGAGATCGAAAAGGCGCATCACGACGTGTTCAACGTCCTGTTGCAGATCCTCGAAGACGGCCGACTGACCGATTCGCATGGGCGTACGGTCAACTTCAAGAACACGATCGTTGTTATGACCAGCAACGTGGGATCGACGCACCTGCTTGAAGGAATCGACGGCGACGGCCACATCCGCGACGACGTCCGCGAGTCAGTGATGCGGCAACTCAAAGGCAGTTTTCGTCCGGAGTTCCTGAATCGTGTTGACGATGTCGTGCTCTTCAAGCCTTTGACCCTGGAGGAGATCACCGCCGTGGTCGACCTGTTGGTGCGCGACCTGGGCAACCGCCTGCGCGATCGCGGACTAACCCTGGACATGCCCAAAGAGGCCGAACAGTTCGTTGCCCGCGAGGGGTTCGATCCTGTCTACGGCGCGCGTCCCCTGAAACGCTTCATCCAGCAGGAAGTCGAAACCCCCATCGCCCGCAAGATCATCCGTGGCGAGTTGGCCGAGGGCGACAAGGTCGCGGTGGCCCTCGAGGGTGAAACCCTGGCCGTGCGCGCGGCGTGATTGACGCGTGGGCGGCCCTGCACCTACATCTCAGTGCGGTGTGGCTCCGCGTCGGGATCACGCCCGACCTGACCCTGGCCACCCTGGCCTTTTGAGGAGACGGGGGCAAGATTCACAACGAAATCAAGGACGGTGACCCGACGCGTTGGATCTACGTGAAGGACGAGTGGTACGTCAGGTTCGACGGGGAAGCGCAAGACTGACGTGACACCATTCCTGTTCGGCTCAACTTCGCCGGTTGCTGATTCGGTGCGAACGTAGGTCCGATTTGTAATCGGACCCAACGCCGCTCAGACGTAGCGTTCCCCCGTCATTTGAAACAACGTGCGTGGATTGGGTCCGATTGCAAATCGGACCTACGTTTGCCGCGCATGCGTCAATAGCACGGCAGAGAGCCGCTAACGGCAGGTCTTTTCACGTGAGAAGGTGTTTTGCCGATGGCCCCGAGGAGGTCGTTTCTTGTTACCGCTTCCTCTTTCGAAACGGTCTTGTGACGCCTCGGCCGACGGCCTTGGTGGCGCGGTCGGCGCGGCGTCCGATTGACTTGGCGATGCGGCCGGCGCCTTTGACGGTAGCGGCGCCGCCGCGGCGGACGGCACGGGTGCCCGCGCTCACGCCGTTCCAGCCGGAGCGGACGCCCCTGGCGGTCCTGGACGTTATGAAGGTGCCGGTGCGGGCAACGCCGCGGCCGGCCGCGGCAACGGGGCGGCGGATGAATGAGTCCATGACTTCGGTGGTATCGTCGATGGCACTGCCGATGCCTTCGCGCATGCGCTCCAGCCAGCCCGGTTCGCGGGCAGCTTCGGGGGTCTGGGCTTCGACCGGTTTGCGCAGTTGAGGCAGCATGTCGTCGATTGCAATCTTGCGGACGTCGGTCATGAAGTTCGTCAACCGGCGGCGCACGGTGGCTTCGGCCTCGGCTTCGTCCCAACCGCGATAGGCCTGGCAGCGCGCGACGGCGGCGTGGCCGGCGACGGATGTCAGCAACCCGGCGCCGACGCCCTGGGCCAGGTCGTCGGCATAGCGTCCGAGCACCGGCACCGAGGCGAGCAGGTTCTGCGAGAGTTTGCTGCCGTAGTTGAGGAAGTTCACCGTGGCCACGACGGCGGCGACGTCCCGCAGGATCAGGATGTGTTCGCGCAGGCGCGGCCGCGTGCTGCAGATGCCGGTAATGCGGGTGATCATGGCCACGTTGCGAAAGATGACGACCAGGAGGTCGACGGACCGCCAGGGGCTGAGGGCGACACCGAGCATGACGTCGCGCACGCAGCGGCGCACTTCGAGCTCGGCCTCGGCGTTGAGGGCGTCGACGGCCGCGCGTAGCGGGCCGGATTCGAAGCCGCGGATGGTGTCGACAAGACGACCGGCGTCGGTCGCCTGTCGCAGACGGTCGCGGAGGTGCTGTTCGCTCTCGGCAAGCTGTTCGCGCACTGCTTCGTCAAGTTTCTCGTTGTCCCGCAAACGCCTGGTCACGCGGATGAGGTAGTGCACATAGCTGCGCAGCAGGTGCGTTTCGGCGCTGTCCAGGTCGGCAATAACCGGGGGGGTGAGGGTTGGCGGGTTACGGTAGAAACGCTGGAGGTAGACCGCGCCCATGGCCAACAGCCCGCCGGCAAGGACTATGGCGTAGCCGTAGCCCGCCCACGGGTGAAGGGCATGCAGCACCTCGTAGGCACGGATCAGCTCGATCAATACGAAGAACGAGAGCAGGCAGCCGGCCGCGACGGCGACGGTGCGAATTGTGTTCCAGATCCGTTTCATTTCGTCGTCAGCTTGTTCAGAGCGGTTTTGCGTGCGGCGAACGGGTCGGACGCCCCGGGAATCTCGTGCAGGTAGCTCTCCTTCAACATGGACGGTTCCATGCTCTGTTTGATCGCGAGATACGCGGTTTGAGCGGCCTTGGAGAAGGGAATGGCGCCGTGCTTGCTTTCGCCGGCGGACGCTTGGAGCTGAAGAAAGACGGCGAAACGCTCGGTATCTCTGGCCTGGGCAGTTCTGAGCGTCGGCTTCGCGCCTTCGAAGTCCGCCAGGAGCGGCGCTTTTGTGGAGAGAGTCCCCACCCGTCCGTTCTTGACCAGTTCGGCTACTTTGCGGCGCTCGCGGGATATGTCCATGCTGTTGTATAGCTCAACGAGTAGCAGATTGCCGGCCGCGACGTATTCCTTGAGGAATTGCCTGGTTTCTGCATCGTCGAGCGGCGACGTGCCGGGCATCACGACCACCGGCAGACGGTCCAGGTCCGTCTTTCGCGGCGGGATGGCGAGTTGCTGAAACAGGTAAGGCGTCCCCGTTTCGTCGCTGAGGTAGTCCACTGCGCGGGCCAGCGTCGGGGGCGGTCGCTTGAGCTCGGCCGGTTTGAGGTAGCCTGCCACCGGTGGCCGAACGCCTTCGCAGAGGAACATGAGCGCAAAGGCCGTGGCAACCGAACGCAGGCCGCCGTAGTCTGAGCCGAGCCACGCTTGTGCGCGCACCGCGTCTATTGCCGCGTAGTCGAGCTTTCGCTGCTGCGAGCCGGAGAGGCCCGCCCGCTTTGCCGTGAACTGCCGCCGCCAGGCCAGCAACGCCGTCGACGCCTGGGGGTGGGGGGCGACGGTTTGACCTTGCCGCGGCGGCCGGCCCGGGCCCCAGCTCCCGTCGTCATTCTGGTGCGAGATGACGTGGCGGGCCAGCCGCTGCCAGAGATCGATATCGACCAGTTCCATGCCGTCCAGGGCGCGCTGGATGTCGCGCAGGCTGAAGAACGTGTTCCAGGGAGCGACCGACTTCTCTTCGGCCGAAGGTATGGCCGTGGCTCGCAGAAGATCGTCCAGTCGCCGCCTGACGGCAATCGAGCCGCGTTCGAGCTCTGTGCGGTAAGAATCGACCGTGAGTCGCCCCTTTGCGTCCGCGGCGGTGATGGCATCGCGGATCGCGGTGAAGCCCTGGGCGGTAGTGGTCGGCGACCCGCGGGACGAGAGCTTCAGAAGCAGCTCGGGCGGCAAACGACCGCAGTCCCTGTCATCGAACTCATTCCGGACCTGGTGGACATTGTGTTCGTTCCAGGAACCGTCGGTCTTCTGTGCGCGTGCGAGTGCCGCTACGGCTTGTTCCAGAACGAACGACGCTTTGACAGATGCAATCGTGAGGCGGGCCGTTTTTCCTCTCGGGCGCCACGATCGTTCGGGCAGGACTCCGTTACGTTTGGCCTCGCGCAGGGCGAAGATGGCGTAGGCGGTCGTTTCCAGGTCGGCGAAAGTCTGGCTGTAGAACGAATAGGGGAGCCCCTGGACAGTGATGGGGGGGGCGCCATCGGGCTTGATGTCGCAATTCTGCGTGACTTCGGCGTACCTGTCCCCCTGACGGGCGGACACACGTTTGAAGGTCTGCAGCAGCTCGCGATTGGCGAGCAGTTTCGCGTCCGGTTGCCTGCCCGAATCGGTCGCTGCCTTCATGCGCGCCTCAAGCGCGGTTTCGTATCCGTCGATTTCTGCCAGGATTCTCGGGTTGACGCAGACAGGGCCCCACATTCCCCTGGCCTCACCGCTGTCTACCTGCCCGTCCAGCAGTTTGCCGAGGACGCGTTCGCGCAGCTCGGCGAGCTCGTCGCCGGGCATGTGTGAAAGCGCGGCGCCGAGCCAGGCAACGTCCCAGGTTGTGTCGGGGATTCCGTAGGTGTTGACGAGGTCGCCGAGGCGCCTGGCAAGCCCGGCAGCTTCCGGATCGGTGGCCGGTATTCCTGCTTTGCGCATGGCAAGGAGAACGATGGCGTTGTTGCCGACGAAGCCTTCGCCCCAGCGGGGTGTCGTACCGGCGCCGCCGCTGACGCGTGTGATGTTGGCGGGGAAAACCGGCAGGCCGTCGTAGCCCTGCCTGCATTGCTTTCTGAGGCGGGCGAGTCCGCAGGCGATGGACGCACGCACGGCGGTGGTGACGTCGCGCGGGGGTACGTTGCTCTGAGCGGGGCTGCGCAGCGCACACAGCAGGAGGGCAGCTACGACAATGCCGGTCGTCATGTGTTGTCTGTTCATGCCTGATCGCCTCAATGATGAATTCACAATCGCGGTGAGTATGATAGAGGTAGGGCGACCGGATTATCAAGCCCCGGCTCTGTCAGCGGATTCCAACATTGACGCTTGCGGAGGGATGGCCTTAGATACGTCCTTTTCGGTTCATATGGTTTGTAGCCGCGGAGGACGGGTTTTGAAGAAGAAAGAAGTACGGATTGGCGTGATCGGTGTTGGCGGGATGGGGGCGTGTCACGCAGGGATGTTGTTGGAGGGAAAGGTGCCGCGCGGCCGCCTGACGGCGTTGTGCGATATCGATCCGAAGTGTCTGGCGCCTTTCGAGGGCAAGGTTGCCCTGTTTGAGGACAGCGCCGAGCTGATCCGCAGCGGCGAGATCGATGCCGCGATCGTTGCCACTCCGCATTACGCGCACACGAACGTGGGCATCGACGCCCTGTCAGAGGGACTGCACGTCCTGGTTGAGAAGCCGATATCCGTCCACAAGGCGGATTGCGAACGGCTGATCGGCGCTCACAAGAAACGGCGACAGGTTTTCGCGGCCATGTTCAACCAGCGGACGGATCCTCACTACAAGAAGGTCAAGGATTTGATCGATGCCGGTGAGCTTGGCCGCCTGATGCGCGTCAACTGGATCGTTACGGCCTGGTTCCGGTCGGAAGTCTACTATGCCAACGGCGCCTGGCGGGCAACGTGGGAAGGCGAGGGTGGCGGGGTCCTGTTGAACCAGAGCCCGCATCAGCTCGACATGCTCCAGTGGCTGTGCGGCATGCCCGTACGTGTGCGCGGATTCTGCGCGCTTGGCCGGTGGCACAACATCGAGGTCGAGGACGACGTAACCGCCTACATGGAGTTCAAGAACGGCGCGACGGGCGTTTTCGTGACGTCGACAGCCGAAGCGCCCGGCACCAACCGGCTCGAGGTTACCGGCGAGCGCGGCAAGGTGATTGTGGAAAACGGCAACGTGGCGTTCACGCGCAACAGCGTTTCGTGCACCGAGTTCTCGAAGACGACCGACCGCCCGTTCAGCCAGCCCGAGGTATGGCACATAGACATACCGGCCAAGGGAGTCGGCGGGCAGCACCAGGAGATCATGCAGAACTTTGTCGACGCGATTCTGGACCGCGCTCCCTTGATTGCGCCGGCGAAGGAAGGGCTGAATTCGGTCGAGCTCGCCAACGCGATTCTGTTCTCGTCTTTGAAGGGCAAGGTGGTGGAATTGCCGCTCAACGGCAGGGCTTTCGAGCGCCGGCTGAAGAAACTGATTGCTGAATCCACTTTCAGCAAGAAGAGCGTCGCGCGCAAACGGGACGTTGACATGAGCGGCTCGTTTTTGAAGTAGGAGGAGGACACATGAGCAAGCTGGTGGTTGGCGCGCAGCTGTTTACCCTGCGCGACTACACGAAGACGATAGAAGACGTCGCGGAGACTTTCAGGAAGGTCAGGGAGATCGGCTACCCGGCGGTCCAGATTTCCGCGTTCGGTCCCGTGGACCCGCGGGAAGTCGGGAAGCTGGTCGATGATATGGGCATCGATGTGGCCGCGACGCACGTGGGCTGGCCGCGGTTCCTGAACGAGCTGGATGCCGTGATCGAGGAGCACAAGCTGTGGGGGTGCCGGCATGCGGCCATTGGCGCGTTGCCGGGCGAGTATCGCGACATGGACGGTCTGAAGCGGTTTCTGGATGAGCTGGGGCCGGTGGCGGAGAAGCTGGCGGCGGCCGGCATGGATTTCTCCTATCACAATCACAGTCACGAGCTGGCCCGCTGCGGTGACCGGACGTGGCTGGCGGCGCTCTACGAGGACTCGGACCCGGCCATGCTGAAGGCGGAGATCGACACATACTGGATTCAGGCCGGCGGCGGCGATCCGGCGGCATGGATTCGTAAGTGCGCCGGTCGCGAGCCTTTGGTGCACGTCAAGGACATGTGTGTCACGGAAGAGCGCGAGCAGCGCTTTGCCGAGATCGGGGAAGGCAACCTCAACTGGCCGGCGATTATCGAGGCGTGCGAAGAGAGCGGCGCCGAGTACCTGTTGGTCGAGCAGGACAACTGCTACGGCCGTGACCCGTTCGAATGCCTGGCAATCAGCTATCGCAACTTGGGGAAAATGCTGAAAAGCTGAAATGCTGAAAAGCTGAAATGCTGGAATGTTGAAAGGAGAAGGAATGTACCTGACTGGATTTGCGGACGAGGCGGCAAACGGGATTGAGGGACAGATCCGAGCGACGAAGGAGTTGGGCTGGAAGAACATTGAGAGCCGCAACATCGACGGCGTGAATATTCACGATATTCCCGACGAGGCGTTCGATGCGGTCTGCACGGCGCTCGACGAAGCCGGTGTGTGTATCAATTGCTTTGGGTCGACGATTGCCAACTGGGGCAAGTCGATCGAAGAGCCTGCGGATTCCAGCATCGAAGAGACGAAGCGGGCGATTCCGCGCATGAAGCGGCTCGGGACGGAGCTGGTGCGCGTGATGAGCTTCGCCGTCAGGCGCGGCCATGGTCCGGACGAGCAGATGAAAGCGGAGCGTTTCGCCCGTTTGCGGGAAATCGTAGCGATGTTCACGGCCGAGGGGCTGCAGCCCGTCCACGAGAACTGCATGAACTACGGGGGCATGGGGCCGAGCTACACCCTCGAACTGCTCGAGAACGTGCCCGGACTGAAGCTGGTATTCGACACGGGCAATCCCGTTTTCACCTACGACTTCGCCAAGGGGCAGCCGTATCCGAAGCAGTCGTCGTGGGAGTTCTACTCGGCCGTCAAGGACCACATCGCCTACATACACATCAAGGATTGTGTCTACATCGGCGAAACGGACGGGATCTTCCCGGAAGGCAAGTTCACTTTCCCCGGGGAGGGCGATGGCGACGTGCGCCGGGTCGTGGCCGACCTGCTGGCGTCGGGATATGACGGCGGCATCTCGATCGAGCCACACCTTTCGGTGGTGTTTCATGACGGCGCGCCGGGTTCCGAGGACGAGATCCGCTTCGCGAACTACGTCGAGTATGGCAGGCGTATGGAAAAGACGATCGCGGAGATTCGGGGAGGCAGTTGATAGTTGGGGGGCACGTTTGGCGCCCTGGGCAGTTCGAGAGGGACACTCCCGCCGTCGCGAGGTTATCTCGAGGGCACCGGCGGCCCGCCCCTCACCCGGTCCTCCTGCGTCGGACCGACCTCTCCCCCGAGGGGAGAGGTGA
>CAZKRK010000282.1:0-10191 GCA_964555035.1 uncultured Victivallales bacterium
ACAGAAATGAACGAAGTTCCTCCTTTGTTTCACCACGTGCACTCACATTTGCTCGCAACGGCGGAGGACCGCCGTCTCCAGGGGCTTTTCGGACACCCTCTGAATATCCGGTAGTCCAGTACGGCACTGGAGTACCGCGTAACCGGAGCCCTCGACAAGAAGGAATAACCCTCACCTCAGGTGCCGCAGAAAGAAGGCCACGTACTCTTCGATGGGTGCGCCGTGGAGGCAGTCTTCGCGGAACTTGACGACGCATTCGACACCGAGCTTGTCCAGTTTCTCTTTCAGGACTTCGTGTTTTTCATGTCTTCTCTATAGCCTGAAGTCCCACGTGACGGCAACACTTGACGAGGCTTGCAGTCCGGCCGTCAAACGCCGTAGCATGCGCATAGGTGGCCCGAAGCACGCGGCCGCCCTGGAGGCCACGTAACCACGGAGTTGACTGAAAGGACGCTGAAATGGCAGAAAACGTTCGCGGGAGGATGTTGGTGATGGTGTTGGCGGCATTCGGAAAGGCCTACGGGGCGGACCCCTGGGTTGTCTATGACGGTTTCGATGGGCCCGGGCAAGGAAAACACATCGTGCTTGTTTCCGGAGACGAGGAGTACCGCTCCGAGGAGGCCTACCCTCAGCTCGGGAAGATCCTCGCCAAGCGTCACGGTTTCAAGTGTACCGTTCTGTTCGCGATCGACCCGAAAGACGGGACGATCAATCCCGACAACACGAGCAACATCCCCGGACTCGAGGCGCTGCAGTCGGCCGACCTCATGTTCATTGCCACCCGCTTCCGCACGCTGCCGGACGACCAGATGAAGTACGTCGCCGAGTATATCGACGCCGGCAAACCGGTCATCGGCATGCGCGCGGCCGTTGTGGCCTTTCGATCCGGCGGCGGCGACCACGAACGGTTCGGGTTCAGGAGCAAGACCTGGAAGGGGGGATTCGGCCAGCACATCCTCGGCCAGACGTGGATGAGCCACCACGGGCGTCACGGTCGGGAAAGCACGCGCGGCGTGCTGGCGCCGGGCGCGGAGAACCATCCGATCGTGCAGGGGTGCGACGACATCTGGGGACCGACCGATGTCTATACCGTGCGCAACCCGCTTCCCGGCGACAGCAAAGTGCTCTTTCTCGGACAGGTCCTGGCCGGAATGAAACCGACCGACAAACCGGTTGAGGGCCGCAAGAACAACCCGATGATGTCCATGGCCTGGACCCGCACGTACACGGCCCCCAACGGCAAGAAAGGGCGCGTATTCACGACGACCATGGGAGCGGCCACCGACCTGGAGAGCGAAGGGTTGCGCCGGCTCCTGGTGAATGCCGCCTACTGGTGTGTCGGCCTGGAAGACAAGATCCCGGTCAAATCCGATGTGACCGTCGTCGGGGAATACAAACCACTGCCGTTCGGCTTCAAGAGGTTCAAGAAGGGCGTGAAACCGGCAGAGCATGCGTTGAAGTGATGGAGGCGGACTGGTCGGGGAGACGAATGTCGAACAGAAGGAACAGGCGAACAGAAGAAATGTCGAAGGGATTTCCCGGCCACTTCAGCATTCCTTCTGTTCGCCTGTTCCTTCTGTTCGACATTCGTCTCCCCGGGCCAGCCGGGTGAGGGGCGAGGTGCAGCGCCCTCCATAGGCCCGGAGGGCCGCCATAATAGAGCCTGGGGTGAAGCGTAGCGGAACCCCAGGCTCTACTCTGTCGCCCCTCCGGGGCTACTGCCGACGGCAAGGTGTCATTCCCGTTCTCCGGCCGACCGGAACGACGCGTCAACGCGTACGTACTGTGTAACGTCCCAAGAGTCAAACCGTTACAACGCGGATGCCGTCACGCGTCACGATGAAGAGGTAAGGAAGTCTGACCCCCGCGCCCCACAACGTCATTGCCCGTCCGCCACCAGTCCCACGCGAATCCCCATGCCGTGGAGGCAGTCGAAGCGTAGAGTTGTCCTCCCGGCGCCCCGGCCCACGGCCGTCACTCTCTCGTGAGGTTCGGCAAGCCGCCATTGTCCGCTCAGGGCAACCTCTACCGGTCGCGGTTGGCTGGGCAGGTACTGGTTGTCGTCAGTACCGATGAATCTGAACGTCGGTGGTTCGGCGTCCGGCGGAAGCAGCCCCAGGTCGGGGTTGGCCACGCCGAGCAGGAGACCTTGCGGTGTCTCTTTGACCATGGCGAGGCAGGGTTCGTCCACCCTCGCGATCAGACTATCTGCAAGCTCGCCGGCGCGGAAAAAAACGCAACCGGTCAGCTTCTTCCCGGGGAAGTGCACCTGGTGGAGCGTGTTGTCCCTGCGCAAGACCCGGTAGTCCTTGCGGGCCGGCCCTCGAACGGTGACGGCAGCCTCGTAGCCGGCGTTCGTGGGATGAAGACCGTGGTCAATCCAGGCAACCGCACAGTTCCCCTCGGAAGGCGTCCGTCCATCGTGCCGACAGGACTTCTGCCTGCCCCGGAAGAGACCCAGGTTGGCCGAGTCGGACACGTAGTAGCCATTGCCCGCGGGATCGGTGAGTGCATCCCTTGACAGTTCGTGTGTGCCTCCGGCGGGCAGAACCGATTGGAAGAGGCTTGTCTCGACGGCGTGCTTCCCGTCGCCGCCGGAGATGCCGCTGCCGAGCATGACGATGAGGTCGTCCACAAAGAAGACGCTCTTCTTTGCCTTGAGACGAATCCGGGCTCCGTCGGCGAACTGCTCCTGGTTGAGGACCATGCCGAACACACCGTTCCGGCCGTCGGCGGAGACTCCGCCAAGAAACGTCTCGGGGCTGAAGGTGCGGTGTTTGAGCGCAACTTGGGGCTGAATTGGAAAGTGGACGGCGGTAGCACCGGGCATCCGATACCAGTCCCAGCCTTCGTTAAGGCGATAGCCGCCGGCGGTGTCGCCGATCGGCTCGCCTTTGGCAAAGACGGTCAACGTCCCGTGGCTCATGTACTGGCCGTAGACGTTCTCGCCCGCGCCGTTTTCGTAGTCCCAGACGTACTTGCTGTATCCCTTGACGGCGACCATCCAGTTGTCGCGGCGATGGATCGCCAGACCGCCGTAGGGCTTGTACCAGAAGCCCTCCGGGGGCGGTTCCGGCCTGGGTGCGGCGGCTTCCAGCTCGCACAGCATGTCGAGCGCGTACATTCCGCGAAAAGACTTGCCGCGGCCGCCGCAGAAGAGGAAGTGGACCCCGACGTGCCTCCTGTCCCACAACCGCGCAAACACGCCTTTCATCTGCTCGTCGGCGAGCCCGAGCTCGGACGCGTAGATGAGGATCCCGGGAAACGCGAGCCGCTGGAGCTGGGACGTGCCCACGGACATGCGGCCGCGAATCCCAAAGGGCATGGCGTACTTCTGACAGTAGAGCCGGTAGGTCAGAATGAGCTGCCTGAGGTTCTCCACGGACTCCGGCTCGACGGCGTACGGCGTGTCGCGCAGAAGATACACGCCGAAGGCGGCCTGGGGGATGAAGCCGCCGGTGTAGGCGTTGCCGTAGATGCCGCGGTGATGGAAACCGGTGAAGTCCGGCTTGATCGTGTCTGCCCAGCCGGGGATGCACTTGAGCGAATCGGTGAGAACGTGCTTCGCCTCCGCCAGCATGGCGTCGCGGCGTTCGGGCTCCCCCTCCAGCAGCGCGGACACCAGTGTCGTGTCGCAGTAGTTCTGAATTGCGTCGGACTGCACGCGGTGCCCGAACGCCGGCGGGTTGCTGTAGGGTTGGTAATAGCGTGTGTGCCCCGACGTGCGTCCGAGCATCTCCAGGTGGCGCACGAGTGCGCGCGCCCGGGCGAACGTCCCGGTGTTCTTGATGTAAGGTTCCATCAGCAGGAGGGACTGGCAGTACGCGCCCATGCGCAGTTCCATTTCCGCGATGTTCGCGGCGCCGTCCGGCGGCATCGGCGCGCCGCGCATCTTCATGCGATTACGGTTGTTGTGGAAGGTCATGCCATCGCGGATGCCGCGGCCGTGCAGGTAGTCCAGGCAGCGCGTGTAGAGGGCGAGCACTTCCGCGTCCCGGTAGTACGGGCTGTCCGGTGCGTTCACGCAGTAGCCGTACGCCAGCGGGAGCAGGCACTGCTGGAGCATCGGCGAGTAGGCCTTGACCTGTTCCTCGAAGCCCGGCTCGCCCGGGAATCCGCGGAAGGAAACGTCCGCATCTTTCGAGAAGTCGAAGCCGCGCACGCGCCGAACCGCCCCTTTCACGCGCGCCAGAAACTTGCCGGCGGCTTCCGCGCCCGGCTCGCCGCTGAACGTCCGGTCCGTGCCTGCCAGGAAACGGACGTAGCGCTCCTTGATCCGTCCATGCCAGTCCGCGGCAATGGCGACGCTTGCCACGACCATGCAGCCCAAACCAAGTGTGAGCACACGGCGCATTGGGTTGTTTGTCATGCGGAAACAATACGCGAAATCCGGCCACAACACCACCTTCTGTCATCCGGGGCGCAAACGAGGGAAGTAGGTGGGACTCAAGAGTGCGACGGGATGGGACACTGCCTACTCCGATTGATGAATAGCGATTGTTGCTTTGTGATTTCCGACTTCACAAATCAGGAATCACCAATCGCTAATCATCAACCCAGCTTGCACCCAACGTTTCGCCTCCCGCCGAAATCCGCTTGCGCCATCCCCCTCCCAGCAGTCACACTCCTTGATCCACCCACCGTGAGGACAAGCCTATGAAGAACACTACGCGATGTTGTGTCGAATTCCGTCAGTGCAAACGCTACGCAGCGCTGCTCCCGGCATGGCTGTGCCTTACGGCCGCATTGGCGTTGGGGCAAGGGAACGCGAGCGGAATCGACGAGCGAGAGATCGTTTCGGGAAGCGGGTTCCAGGGCGGGCTGATAGTGCAGGTCGGGCTGCGCGAGCCATCCCTCGCCGTATCCCTGGGCAGGCCGCAGAATGTGCTCATACAGGGACTGGCCCGGGATGCCGACGGCCTGGCGGAGATTCGGAAAACGATTCAGGACGCCGGTCTCTACGGGCGCGTATCCGCCGTGGCGTGGTCGGGGCCGCACCTCCCCTACGCGGACGGGACGGTGAACCTGCTGCTCCTGCTCGACGAGTCCGTCGAGCTTGCGGAAGGGGAGATTGACCGCGTGCTGGCGCTCCGCGGGGTTGCGTGTATCAAGCGCGACGGTGACCTGTCCTACCGGCGGAAGAAACGCCCCGGCGACATCGACGAGTGGCGCCATTCGCGCTATGACGCGACGGGCAACGCGGTGAGCAGGGACAAGCACGTCGGCCCACCCAGCTTCATGCGTTGGGAAGCCCGCCCCAGGTGGAACAAAGGCACAAAGACGAGTTGCCTGGTAACAAGCGGCGGCCGCATCTTCTACATCCTGGATGATTCGCTCTTCGGCTCCAGCGGGTTCGGCTGGTCCCTGGTGGCCAGGGACGCCTGGAACGGCATCCAGCTCTGGCGTCACCCGTTGCCTAGCTGGGCGGGATCTCGATTGGGAAAAAAGGTCGGGCCGGCACAGGTGCACCGCCTGTTGGTTGTCTCGAATGACAAGGTGTTCGTGACTCTCGGCGAGTCTGCCCCCGTCAGCATTCTGGACGCCGCAACGGGCAAAGCGATTCGCACGCTCGAGTCGACCGAGCGCGCCTCGGAAATCCTCCTGGCCGACGGCGTGCTACTCGTCCTTACCGAGCCCGAGCCGCGGGATGATGCTCGCAAGTGGCAGGGCTACGGCGCGCGGGTGGCGGCGTTCGAGCCCGACACGGGCAGGCAACTGTGGCAACACACCCCGGGGCGGGTCCTGCCGCTGAGCATGGCGGCCGATGGCCGCCAGGTTGTCTACCACGACGGCAAGGTCATTCGTAGTCTCTCGCTCAAAGAGGGTAAGATCCGTTGGGAGTCGCCTCCCACCGGCCAGAAGACCGAGCCGCGCTCGAGCGCCAATCCCGACAGGCCGGGCGCGGAAAAGTTGACAATCCTCCTCGCACCCCAGTTCGCGCCCACGATGATTATCTACGGGGACGTCGTCGCCTTTGCGGGCGGACGCCAGATCAACGTGGTATCGGCGTCGGACGGTCGCGAGCTATGGCGCGCGGGCTACGCGGCTTCCAACTACTCCGTCCCGGTCGAAATCTTCGGTTTCGATGGGTGCCTGTGGGGTCCGGACACGGGCATGAACATGTGGCGGCCGACTGACGACAACATCGACATCAACGCCTACGACCCGCTCACGGGCGCCGTCAGAAAGCGCGTCAAAGGGAAATACGGTTTTCGGTTCCAGCACCATCGCTGCAACCAGATGAAGGTCGTCGACGGCTGCGTGATATCGGCACGGGCCGGCATCGAGTTCCTCGACACGGCCACGGGAGAGGTTGCTTCGCACCACTGGACACGGGGCAGTTGCTTCTACGGCATCATGCCCGCAAACGGCCTGCTGTACGTCCCCCCGCACAACTGCGCCTGCTACGTGCGCGCGAAACTCTCCGGCTTCATGGCGCTGAGTTCAGAGCCCGGACGGCGCTCCTCCCCGGTACCGGATGAGCGGCGGCTCCAACGCGGACCGGCCTACGGGAAGACGGCAGGCAGTGCTCCCGCCGCGCGCGCCGGCGACTGGCCGACCTATCGGCACGACGCGGCACGGTCCGGAGCGACCGCGGGCAAGATAGGCACCGAACTGCTTCTCGGCTGGCAAACCGAGCTCGGCGGCAAGCTGACCAGCCCCGTGATCGCGGGCGGGCGGGTCTACGTGGCCTCGGTCGACGCGCACAGACTGTACGCATCCGACGCGGAGACGGGAGAATCGCTCTGGAACGTGACGCTCGACGGCCGCGTGGATTCCCCTCCGACGATCTATGACGGCCTGGTCCTGTGCGGATGCCGGGCCGGATCCGTCTACGCGTTTCGCGCCGCCGACGGGACGCTTGCCTGGCGCTTCTTTGCCGCTCCCGAAGAGAGGACCATATTCTCGCGCGGACAGCTCGAATCGGTCTGGCCGGTACACGGCAGCGTTCTTGTTGTCAATGGCACGGCCTACTTCGCGGCCGGCAGGTCTTCCTATCTCGACGGCGGCATCCGCCTCTACGGGCTCGACCCCCACACGGGCGCCAAGCGGGTCGAGACTACGTTGTGGACGCGCGACGAAACCGGCGCCGAGTTGATGGACGAAGAGAGTGTCGAGGGCTTTCTGAACGACATCCTGTCGAGCGACGGCAAGCGCATCTTCATGCGGCACCACGTCATCGACCTGGCGGGAAAGCCGCGGACCGAACGGGTCACTCACCTCCACGGCGCCGACGGCTATCTAAGCTGGCACACGACCTCGAGGCTGCTGTGGACCTATGCGCCGATCTTCACGTCCCGCCACCAGGGCGCGTTCTACGACTTGCGGCTGAGCCGGTCCCTGTTCCCCTCCGGCCGTATCCTGGTGGAGGGAACTGACACGATCTACGGCTTCGGCCAGAATCACTACCGGAAGACAAATCCGGGTACCGGAGGGGAATGGGCGGTCTTTGCCTCTCCAAAGAAGAGCGATGTCCCCACACACCTCACGGCCAGGGAGTACCGTGGGCTTTCGCTCAAGGGCAAAAAGACGGTCCGTTTCCGCTGGTCGCAACGCGTGCCGATCCAGGCATGGGCGATGGTGAAGACAGACGACCTTCTCTTCGTCGCCGGTCCTCCCGGACGGTCGACCGTGTCGCAGGACGCGTTCGAGGGCAAGTCTGCCGGCAAACTGTTGGCGATCTCCGCCGGTGACGGGAAGGTCCTTGCCGAGATGTCTTTGCCTTGTGCGCCGGTATGGGACGGCATGGCGGTTGCGGGCGGCAACGCATATCTCGCGCTGGCGAACGGTGAGATGGTTTGCCTCTGGCCCGTCGCATCGGGCAAGCCCGGCACGCCGTTGACGGCGGCCGGCTGGGCGGCCGCGCTGCCACCGGTCAAGGTCGAAGAGGAGCCCGGACTCCTGGGCTGCTGGCGCTTCGACGAGGGGGCCGGCATGCTGGCGCGCGACAGCTCCGGCCGGGGGCATGACGCCGAGGTGAACGGCAGTTGGGGCAAGGGGGATTTGGGGACGTGCCTGCTGGCCGAGCGCGAACCCGGGGTCGCGGTGATTCCCGATGCGAAACATCTGCACTTCGGAACCAACGACTTCTCGCTGGCATTCTGGGTGAAGATCGATGGCGGCAGGGCGCGCCTGCTTGGCAAGGAAGCCTTCCCGAAGAACTGGTGGGTTATCAACCTGCTGGACGACGGCAAAGCCGAGCTGGTCCTGGGTGAAGGACGTGGCGACGGGCAGAGCGTGCGCCTCAAAACGAATGCCGCGCTGGCGACCGATGCCTGGACGCATATCGTTGCCGTGGCGGACCGCAAAGCGGGGCAGGTGCGGTGGTACGTCAACGGAAAGCCGGACAACAGGGCTCCCTTCGGCAAGAACATGACAGGCGGGCTCACGGGTGGCACGTCCGACATCTCGATCCCCTCCCGCTACCTGCCATTCCGCGGTCTCATCGGCGAGCTGCGCATCTACGGCAAAACCCTGAGTGCCGAACGCATCGGGGAGCTGTTCGGCAAAAAAGTCGGGAGAGCCAGATAGAGGCCCTATCCCAAGAAGGGGGGTGTTTTCGAAGTGCCCGCCAATTCACACTGCCGGCCGGAAGCTTGACTCGTCGCGGCCTTCCGTAGAACCGTTCTCCAGGACGGTTCCAAACCCCCGCGGGATCCACCACCCCGCCCGGGCTCCGCTGAACCGTCCTGGAGAACGGTTCTACGTTCCCGCCTCGAATTGCCTCGGAAGCGAACAGCTACACATCGCTGCGACTTGCTTTTACACTATCAAATGCGTAGCATACTCACATGACGATCAAGGAACTGATCTGGGTAATCCAGTTCCCTGACGGTAAGGGATATCCGGTCACGGCTCGCACGATGACCGATAACAAACAGAAACGATACAGCAGATCGAAGAACAGATGAGCAAGATCCCACAGACGGACTCCGTAACAGAATTGGCTCGCTTCTGGGACGCGCATGACTTGACCGAATTCGAGAATGAACTCGAAGAGGTCAAAGCACCCGTGTTCGAGCGTGAAAGCGAGAATGTGCTGCGGATCACTCTCCCATCCAGTGAGGCAGCGGCGCTACACCGCGCCGCCGAGTCACGAGGCGTGAGGGACACGGAACTTGTTCGAGAGTGGGTGTGCGAGAAGCTTCATGCTGTCTAGGCCCATCCGATTCTGCGAACAAGAGCGTCGAGGCTACAAAATGAGACGCGCGAACGCGTCCCGTTTTGAGCCTCACGCTTGTCGTTGGCCGAGAATACAATTGACTACATCGCACCGGTTGTATACACTGTATTACATAACAGTGGAGGTGAATCATGAGTACAGCTATTTCCGTTCGATTGCCTGATGCAGTCGCGAAAAAACTTGGGCTCGTCGCCAAGGAAACCGAGCGGTCTCGCTCGTTCGTTGTGACGAAAGCCGTAGAGACCTATCTCGATGACTTTGCAGACCTGCAAGTTGCTCTCGATCGACTTCGCGACAGTTCAGATCCTGTGGTGTCCAGCAAAGATATGAGGGCATCCCTTGGACTATAGGATCGACTACAAGAAATCGGTCACGAAGGATCTGAAACGCATCGGCAAAGCCAATGCGAAGCGAATCATGGACAAGATCGACAAGGATCTTGTCCATGATGCAGACCGCTTCCCCGCTCTCAGTGGTCCGTTTGCAGGCATGCGCAAGTACCGGGTTGGTGACTACCGTGTGATCTTCGTCATCATTGACGACTGCGTCCTGATCCTCAGAATCCAGGACCGGAAGGACGTCTACCGAAAGAGGTAGATCGGCCAAAGCCTGAAGGCGACGGTCTAAAGCCCGCGCCTTAGGCAAGACGTTCGACACAGGAAAGACGGGATAGAGACGGGATAGGGACACACCTTCTATACAGAAAGTCGCACTTTTTCCCGGAATAGGGGAAGCCGAATTGCTTCTTGATAGCAGAGGCCCGTTCTGTGGGCCTGAATCCAAGAAGCGAGGAGGTCGTGAAATGAGAAGGGCGCGGATCATTGAGGAGGGCGGCGGGTACTACCACGTCATGTCGAGAATCGTGGATCGCAGAATGGTCATCGATGACAGCGAAAAGGGGATTTTGCGTTATCTGATGCGCGGAATGGAAGGGTTCAGTGGCGTTGAGATTGTCACGTACGCCATTCTCGACAACCATTTCCACATTCTCTTGTATGTGCCGGAGC
>CAZKRK010000283.1:0-10159 GCA_964555035.1 uncultured Victivallales bacterium
TCGTAACGGCGGAGGACCGCCGTCTCCAGGGGCTTTTCGGACACCCTCTAGATAGCGTAGCAGTCTCGCAATGGGTGAACGTGAGTGGTTGATCGACTGATGATTAGCGATTGATGATTTGCGATTTGTGAAGTGGCTACCGTACCGGGATTGTCAGGATCCCGACAGCGTGCGACACCAACCGACTTCTTCGAGAATCCGACAACACGACTTCAGAAATCGACAATCATCAATCGCTAATCGTCAATCATGTCCGGGACTTTGGTCGAGACGAAGCTCCGTGGGACGGCGCAGGAGCACCGTCCTACGGAGCGGCGCCGTGCCGAACCCCTTTTCGGAAGGGGCTGGGGCTCGGATGCACGGGAGAGGAAGAGCATGAAAAGACGAGACTTCATCAAGAACCTGGCGGCTGACCCGCAACACGCTGAGATCAAACAAGCACTCGGTCAGAAACTGGATCAGTGGATCAAGGACCACGAGGATCCCTTCTACTCGCTGAAGGCTACGTCCCGGGCAGGAGTGGAACTCGACGGGCCGCGGGTGTCGCCTTGATCAAACCCAACGTCATCCTGATCCTGACCGATGACCAGGGCTATGACGCGTGGTGGGATGAAGTACTTCCGATATTGGCATAGACGACACGGTCCGGCACTATGCGCCAAGGAGAGGATTCACTGTGCAGAGCATCTTGATGATCCATATGGAAAGCTGGGACGGGCGCATGCTCGGCTGCCAGGGGTTTCATCCGGCGATGGCGGATGCCACGCCCCATATCGATGCGCTGGCGCGGCGCGGCACGCACTTTGCGAACGCGTATTGCACGAACCCGATCTGCTGTCCGTCACGCGCGAACATGCTTTCGGGCACGTACACCCATGAAAGTGAAAGCTGGAACAACTTCAAGGGGCTCGAGACCGGCATGTGGACCTACTGTCGTGGGCTGCGTGCCACGCACGATGTCCGCCTGCTGGGCAAGCATGACGACTACCTCACCGGGCACCACAGTGTGATGAACCGCGTGGCCGACATGCTGGAGCCGCTCAACCGCAAGTGTCGCCCCGTGATGAACGACGACGGCGCACAGGCGATTTCCGTCGCTCCCACCCGTGAACGCCGGTATCACGAACATGACTGGCACATGTTCGACCAGGCGGCCGAGTTTCTAAGGGAGAAAGGCGGCGAAGGCGCGCAGGGGCGCCCCTTCTTCCTCTGCCTGAATCCCGGGCTCGTGCACGCGGCATTCCGTACCAATAGCTTCTGGCTCGAGAAGATCCCGGAGGAGCTGGTCGACGTGCCGCCGCTCGACGAGACCGACCATCCGGCAAACGTCTACCAGTTGAAGGCGAAGGCGTGGCGGAACGGCTTGGATGACGAAACGGTCCGCCGGGTCCGCAGAGTCTACTTCGCGATGTGTGCGGAGGCCGATGCCATGGTTGGTGAGTTGCTCTCTGTACTCGACGCGTGCGGACTGGCCGACAGCACCACGGTGATCTTCTCCTCGGATCATGGCGAGCTGGCGCTGGAGCATCAGCAGTACTACAAGATGAGCCATTTCGAGGGCTCTGTGCGGGTGCCGTTGATCATGGCGGGCCCGGGAATCAAGGCCGGTCAGCGGATCGAGAGGCCTGTATCGCTCATCGACATGGCGCCGACGATCTGCGAGCTGTCGGGGATGCCATTGCGTGAGTGTTTCTCGGGGGAGTCCCTGCTGACGCTGGCGCGCGGCGAAACAGATCAGGGCCGTGGCTGGGCGTTGGCGACGTATTGCGGGGTCACTTCAGACACGATGTCGCATATGCTGCGACAGGGCGACTACAAGCTGATCGTCTACGAAGGCTATCCCTCACGCCTGTTCAATTTGGCAGACGATCCCGGGGAACTGAACGACCTCGTCGATTCCGAGCCGGAGCGGGTCATGCAGATGACGCGGTTGCTGGAGTCGGTTGTGGACCGTGAGGAGACGCTCCGCCTCTGGGAGGAGTACCGGCGCTACACGTTTGCCCAGTTCCAGCGACAGGCGAAACGCGGGTTGTACCTGGACAACAGCTACAGCCTGAGGAACTGCCCGTCTTCCGACTACGGCGAGATCATAGGTAACGCTTTTGCCGGTTGGGATGATGAGGACGAGGAGCGCGTGACGCGCTGGTTGGCCGGCGGAGACGTACGTGAGTAGGCCGCTTGCAGCGGGCTGGTAGGCAAGACACTATACGTGAATGGCGCTTACTTAAGCGAGATCCCACGCCCTTGCGGCGTGGAGTTTCAGGGCGCGAAGCCGCTACCAGGCAACGCCGCGCACCCCCTCGGGTGCAAACGGAGAAAGTGGGGGGAATCCCCGCCCCCTGCGGGCGGGAAGTTTAGGCTCAGACCTCCTTACTTCTCTATCGTGACGCGTGACGGCATCCGCGTTGTAACGGCTTGACTCTCGGAACATTACACAGTGCGTGCACGTTGACGCGTCGTTCCAGCGACCGGAAAATGGGAATGACACCGTGCCGGCAGCGGTAGCCCCGGAGGGGCGACATAGTAAAGCCTGGGGTGGAGCGTAGCGAAACCCCAGGACACCGGCGCAAGCATGGAAACAAGCCCCGGAGGGGCGGCATAGGCGGCGCGAAGACGTATGCCGCCACGCACAGCCCAGCGGTCGAACCACGCGCATATGTCGCCCCTCCGGGGCTCACCGGGTTTGCTGACTGACGGATCCTGGGGTTCCGCTACGCTTCACCCCAGGCTTTACTATGTCGGCCCTCCGGGCCTATGGACGGCGCTGCACTTCCACCACCGGAATTGCCGACGGATGTATGCCAGGCTGTGACGATAGCGAATGAGTGTCACTGATAATTCCGAGAGGTAAGGTTCTATGAGCCTAAGCTTTCCGCCCGCAAGGGGCGGGGATTCCCCCCACTTTCTTCGTTTGCACCCGAGGGGGGGTGCGCGGCGTTGCCTGGTAGCGGCTTCGCACCCTGAAACTCCACGCCGCAAGGGCGTGGGATCTCGCTTAAGTGAACGCCAGAAAAATGGGGACGCCGGAAGATTGGGGAGGGAGATCAAGTAGAAAGATGATACAGTTGATGAGCTTGAAGTGTCAGGTGTCCGAGGACTCCTGACAGAAGCAGCGCACAGGAAGAGAGACAACTATGACGAGTACGACGGAGCGCCCCAACGTTCTCTTCATTATGGCCGACCAGTTGCGTGCCGACTATCTCGGCTGCTACGGGGCCACCTGGGTCGATACGCCGAATATCGACACCATTGCCGCCAAGGGCACGCTCTTCAGTCATTGCTACACCAACAGTCCCGTCTGCGCGCCGGCGCGGATTGCGCTGGCCACGGGCATGCGCCCTCACCGGGTCGGTGCCCTGGACAACCAGGCTTTCCTTCCCGCGGGCGAGCGCACGTACTACCAGCGTCTGCGGGATCACGAGTACTACGTGGGGTGCTCAGGCAAGCTCGACCTGGCCAAGCCGGACGGTTACAACGGTCTGCGCGGCGACCGCCCCTGCAATTTCGGTTTCGGGTTCACCCATCCGATCGAAGTGGAGGGGAAGATGCATGCGGGCAGCCGGCCCGAACCGTTTGGTCCCTACTCGTCGTATCTCCAAAGCAAAGGACTGCTCGAGACCTTTCACGAGGATTACCAGGCGCGTTCCCAGGCCGGCTTCTTCTTCAGCGCACACGACTCGGTGTTGGATTCAGAAGACTGGCACGATGTCTACATCGGCCGCCGGGCGGTTGAATGGCTGCAGGATCGGCCAACGGACTACCCTTACCACATGTTCGTCTCCTTTTCCGGTCCGCACGATCCGTTTGATCCGCCGACGGAGTATGCCGACCAGTACCGGGAGCGCGAGATGCCGCCACGGGTCATCGATACCGGTGAGGGCAAGCCCGAACGGATCAGGAAACGGATGCAGTGGATCAACAGACACTCCGAGGACGAGATGCTGCACCTGCGCCGGCAGTACTGCGCTGCCATCAGGGCGATAGACGACATGGTCGGCGAGATCCTTGCCGCCGCTGAAGCGCGTGGGGATGGCCGCGACACCTACGTTTTCTTCAGCGCCGACCATGGCGAAATGCTCGGCGACCACAGCCTTTCTGTTAAGCACGTGGCCTACGAACCGTCCTGGCGGGTGCCTCTTGTCGTGGCCGGGCCGGGCCTTCCGGAGGGGCAGGTCAGCGATGCGCTGGTCGAGTTGATCGATGTGGGCGAGACGATCTGTGACATTGCCGGCGCGCCGCGGCCGCATAACATTGATGCGCACTCGTTCCTGCCGCTGCTGCGCGGCGAAACGGCGGAGCACCGCGACCACGTCCTTACCATTGAACGCCCTTACCGGGCCATCCGCACCGCGAAATGGAAGCTGATCGACACCTACAACGACGTGACCGAACTCTACGACGTGGAATCCGATCCGGACGAGCTTCACAACGTGATTGAAGAAAACCGTGATACGGTGCGGGAGTTGAGGCGGATGATGACGAGGGGGTTCATGGAAGAGAAGTGGCGGAGAGGATAGGGGACAGCTTTGCCGTGCCGGCAGGATAGCACCCCGGCTGCAGTGAAGGGAGAGGAACCGTATATGGTAGGCAATGAGCAACAAGAGGCCCAATATGTATATTGACGACTTTTCGCCTTCGGAAGGCAACTGGTCTTCCCATGAGGGGGAGTTTTCCGTTGAGGCCAACCGGCATTACGAATCCATCTTTGCCCTGGGGACCGGATACATGACCGTTCGGTCCAGCATCGAGGAGGGATTCGGTGATGATGACCAGTCGTATGAGTACATGCGCATGCCGGTGAATGTCACGTTGGAGAAACTCCGGGAGACCAAGAACCGCTACGGCACTTTTCTTCCGGTTGTTCAATCGAAGCATCCGCTGCTTCGTACCGGCCTGACCAATCTGCCGTGGTTCCTGGGGCTGGTGGTGTCGGTGGATGGCGAAAGGCTGGATATGGAACACGGCGCCGTCTCCGACTATCACCGCTGGCTGGACATCAAGGAAGCCACTCTCTACCGCACCTTTGTCTGGGAGACGAAAAGCGGCAAAAAGGCAAACCTGCTTTTCAAGCGCTTCATGAATCCCGAACAGCGCTTCACCTGCGTGCAGGAGTGCAAGATCACGATGCTCCAGGGCAGCGGGGAGATTACGGTGGAGAGCGCCGTCGACAACAATGTCCGGACCAACGGGCTCGAGGTTTTCACCGAGCACGCCGTGGATGCCGCGGGGGATATCATGCTGAGCGATGTCGTCACCAACATCGGCCGGCGGGTGGTGACAGCCAGTGTGGCCACCGTATCGAAGACCGACCGGTATCGCGTTGAACGGGAACCGCGCAAGATTTCGGCCGTCTATTCGTTTTCCCTGGAACGGGGTGAAGAGGTGGTCATTCAGAAGGTCTCGGCGGTCGCCTCCGACATGTACTACCCTGAGGAGACGCTGCACGATGCGGCAAAGAGGATGCTGGATACGGTGGCGGGGCAGGATACGGACGTGCTGCATGAGGCCCACGAAGCCGTGTGGGCCGCCTACTGGGATATGGCAGACATTTCGATTGAGGCCAACGATGCCGATGGCTACAACTCGCAGCTGGCTGCACGCCTGGCCGTCTATCATCTCATGCGTGCCAAGGCCAGGGAAGAGGACCGTTCGCTGGTCTGCCCCAAGGGGATGACCTCGGAAGTCTACTTCGGCTCCGTGTTCTGGGATATGGACATCTTCATGCAGCCCTTCTTCATTTATACCAATCATGTCACGGCCAGGACCACGCCGATGTACCGGTACAGGACGCTGGATGCTGCCCGCAGATTGACGGCCGAAGCCGGTTACCGGGGTGCCCGCTACCCCTGGATGGGGGATGTGAACGGCGATGAGACCTGTCCGCTCTTCGAATATGCCGAACACCAGGTGCACGTGACATCCGACGCGATTATCGGGATGTGGCATTATGTCAGGGAGACGCATGACACCGGCTTCCTCTACAGGCAGGGGCTGGAGATGTTGCTGGAAACCTCCCGCTACTGGGTGGAACGAGTCGACAAGCTCAAGGGACGGCCGGGATGCCATATCCTGGGGGTCATGGGTCCTGATGAATACACCCACTTCTGTAACAACAATGCGTACACCAATCACTCCGTGAAGTTCTGCCTGAACCTGGCGGTCAAAGTTGCCGGGATGGCGAAGCACGAAGCCCCGGACACGTACCGGGCGGTCTGTGAGAAGATCGGTTTCGAAGAACGCGAACTGGCTCTCTTCAGCGAGATCGCCGCCGGACTGAGCATTCCGATCGACAAAGAACGCAACATCATCTGGCAATGCGACGGCTACGACACCATCTATGCCGAGATCGACATTGACGGTATCTGGAAAGACAAGACCAAGCCCTTTGGCAGCTACGTCCTGCAGGAGAAACGCTACCGCTCCAAGGTCATGAAGCAGTCAGACGTGGGCGCCCTGCTCTGTCTTTTCTCCGAGGACTTCACCCTGGAGGAGAAGCGGGCTTCCATGGCGTACTATGCCCCCTACAACACCAACGAATCGTCCAATTCCATGTGCCACAACATGATTCTGGCCGCCAACATCGGCGACAAGAAGGTGGCCTACGATTCGTGGAAGGCGTCCATGGACATTGACTTCGGTGCCAGTCCGAGATCGGTTGACGGTATTCACTGTGCCAATGTCGGCGGCATGTGGCAGCAGATCGTGCACGGATTCGCCGGCATGGTCAGCGTGCTGCACACCGATACCCTGACCTTCCGCCCCTGTATGCCCGACGAGATCGGCAAGATCAGTTTTAAGCTCTATTGGAAAGAGGACCTCGTGCGCGTCACGGTCACGGGAACGACGGTGGAGGTGGAGAACCTCTCCGCCAATCCGGTCACCTTCATGGTGAACGATAAGGCAGCCATGGCCGAACCCGGAGGGCGGGCCAACCTGGGCTATTGAGTTACGCGTTCCAGCCTGACTCTTCAACCCAGCGCGGTCTTCCGTAGAACCGGTCTCCAGGCCGGTTCCAAACCCCGCTCGGGCTCCGCTGAACCGGCCTGGAGACCGGTTCTACGTTTCAGTGAGGAAGGAGCAGGGGCCGGAGCAGGAGATGCCATGTTTCGGCGTTGAATTCCGTGCAGGGAAACGACTATGGTGATTTGGCCGGCACGTGGGCCTTGAACGCCACGTAGCGGGTGCAGGAGAAACAACGATGTCGCGCCCCAACATCCTCTTCATCATGACCGACCAGGAGTCGGTTTCGTTGTCCGGCTGCTACGGGAACGGCCTGATCAAAACACCGGCTCGCGATTCGATCGCGGCGAACGGGGTGCGCTTCAACAACCATTACGTGGCCTCGTTTCCCTGCTCGCCCTCGCGGGCGACGATGATTACCGGTCTATGGGCGCACCATCACGGGGTGGTGACCAACGGCATCGTGCTGGATGAAACTGTGGAGACCCTGGGCAGCCAGTGCTGCCGCGCCGGCTATGACACCACCTGGATCGGCAAGTCTCATCTCGGCGGCTGGTTCGAGCCGCACGACGAAGAGACATGTCCCTATCACGAGCTGCTGAAGACCGACATGGGCTATGCCTGGACGAAGCATCCGGGTGGGGCAGGGGGGGAAGACTACCGGTTGAACGGCTTCGACACCTGGATCAGCGGCTGGACCGACTACCGCAACTACCTTCAGACCACCGACCTTCCTGACGAGATCAGGAATGACCGCTGGGTGGGTGGGCATGCGGTCATGGCAACCGCGCCCGACTCGGAGCATGCCTACAGCCGGCTCACGAAGGATCATCACATGGCCACTTGGATGTCAACGGAGGCGGTCAAGGTCATTGAGAAGTCCAAAGTGTCGGACAAGCCATTCTGCATGGTGCTCTCCTACTATGCGCCGCACCATCCCATCGCGCCGCCGAAGCCGTACGACACCATGTACAGCCCGGACGACGTGGTGCTTCCCGAGAGCTACGGGAACACAACGGAGATGCACAACCTGCCCGGCGTGAATCCGGAGAACAATCACGACAACTACATCGCAGAACGTTGGACCGAGGATCAGGCCAGGGCGTACCTGGCGCGCTACTACGGCTATGTCACCTACCTGGATGACCAGATGACGCGCGTGCTGGATGCGCTCAAGGAGCAGGGGTTGTACGACAACACGATCATCGTTTTCACCAGCGACCACGGTGACATGCTTTGCGAGCAGGGCATGGTCTATAAACACACGTATAACGGCTACGACGCCCTGATGAAGGTCCCGTTAACCGTGCAGTGGCCCGGTGGCGTCGCGGCCGGCCAGGTGCATGACGGGCTGACAAGCCACGTGGATCTTGTGCCCACGCTGCTCGAGCTCGCGGGCGTGGAGCAGACCGCGGCGATGGACGGCTGGAGCATGGCCGGGGTAATGACGGGCAGGTGTGAGACCGCCCGCGAAGAGGTATTCGTCGATGTGATGAACGAGGGGATCATGACCCGGAGGGGGCAATGGAAGTTCGTGCTGAACGCGGCACTCTCCGGCGGGAAGATGGTGCGCAAGTTAGAGGAACTCTACGATCTGGCGAACGATCCCGGCGAGATGGTCAACCTCGCTTTCGATCGCGAGCACACCGAACGCGTGGCGAGCCTGAAGCAGAGCATTTTCGGTTGGCTTGACGACTCCGGCCATCCGTATGCCGACCAGATCCGGCAGGCCGCCGAACGGCCGCGGCCGGACGGGGAAGCAAACGGTCCCGTAATCGTCGCCCGTAATCGTCCGCCGACGTGGCGGGAAGGCCTTTGAGATGTGCCTGAGCGCTGTAGTCGCTTGCATCTGTCCGCGGCACGCTTTGTCTGGTTGTGCCATTTGATGAATGCTTGACACGGGCCTTTCGCAGGCTATCCTAATCTGCACTATGCAATATTGCACTATACGCATCCGAGCAACTGAGAGGTGGTTGAAGTGAACCCATTCAGGTATGGATCGACTGTATGCGATGAGGATTTCTGTCGCCGCCCTGAACTTGAACGTACCCTCAAGCGGCACATCAAATCCCGACAGAACGTCCACATGGAAGGTGACCGTCGCACAGGGAAGACGTCCCTTATTTTCGAAGTATGCGGTGCATTGCGGAAGCACGTCATACTGCACTTCGACTTCCAACTTGTGAAGAGCGTAGTCGATGTTCGTAGTAGACTCGTCGATGGACTTTCCTCTGCTTCCACGCAAACCGGCACGTTCGACAAACTGGTGAAGGCATTGGCGCATCTCAGACCTGCTGTCAGCGTCAATCCGGCGACAGGCGAGCCCACCCTGTCTGTCAAGACGGACGACCCGACGCAGCCGGCCGGGCGCTCGATTGCCGAACTGTTGGAATTCGGCCGGTCAAGTTTCGCGCCGAGAAACCTGGTCGTGTTCTTCGATGAGTTTCAGGATGTCATAAGACTCCCTGGTGCGGACGGGATACTGGCAAGCATGCGCAGCTGCATTCAGCGTCATCACGATTGCACATACATCTACTCAGGAAGTTCGCGCAGCGATATGGATGCGATCTTTCGGAACCCCGACAGCCCGTTTTACAAGTCGGCAATTGCGGTACCGGTTGGCAACATACCCCGCGCCGAGTTCATCCCGTTCCTGAGATCGAAGTTCCGCTCCGGACGCCGGTCGGTTCCTGTTGCCGTGCTTGAGAATGTCCTCGGTCTTGTAGCGGATAACCCCGGTGATGCTCAAGAGGTGTGCAACTGCCTGTGGGACGTGACCAACGCGGGCAAAACGCTTGGCGACGCTGATGTGGATCGTGCCCTGGAAGTCATCTTCGCCAGGGAGATCAGGTATTTTGAGCAAGTCCTGGAAGACATCACGCCAGTGCAGAAGCGATGCCTTCGGGGGCTGGCGCTCTTCGATGGCCGCGGTATCTACTCGAGAGCTTTCATGGTTGAAACGGGAGTCGTCAATACGGGGAGCATAACGAGGGCGGTGAAGCAACTGGCGAAGAGGAGGATTGTCTCCCCCGTCGGTAAGCGGTACGTCTTTGCCAGTCCGTTTCTCAGGCTATGGTTGCTCCGCAACCCCAATCTGTAACCTTCGCCCTTTCATCGTGGATCTGCAACTGGGGAGAGGGGAAACCCAGCAATTCTCATTATGGCCACGCCCCCTGCCGCCTTGTGCGGCAGGAGCGGG
>CAZKRK010000284.1:0-4471 GCA_964555035.1 uncultured Victivallales bacterium
CCAATCCACGAGATCCCTCGACTCCGCTACGCTGCGCTCGGGATGACAGGTCGTCCGCGGATATGACGGTTCCCTCATCGTACGAAGAGAGGGAGTGAGAGGACGGTGGGGAGACGAACGGAGTTCGGCATTTGGAGGTTGGCATGATGCGATTGTGGGTGGTTGTTTTGCTGGCTGTGTCTCTTCCCGCCGCGGCTGCGGATCATGGTGTCAAAGGTGGACTTGTTGTTCATCTCGGCTGTGGCGACGGGAAGGCGACCGTGGCGTTGCGTGCAAACGAGCGGTTCGTGGTGCACGGGTTGGACACCGATCCGGTCAACGTCGCCCAAGCGCGCGAGTTCATCCATTCGCAGGGCATCTACGGCCCGGTGTCGGCGGACGTCTTTGACGGCGAACATCTGCCCTATGCCGACGATCTCGTGAATGTGATCGTGATCGGCGAGACGTGTCGGGTGCCGCGCAAAGAGCTGGAACGCGTGCTGGTCCCGAGCGGTGTTCTCCTGGGCAATTCCAAATCCCAAATCCCTGATGCAAGGTGGACCAAGCCCCGGCCCGACGCACTCGACGACTGGTCTCATCATCTCCACGGTCCGGGCAACAACGCCGTCTCGAAGGATTCGGTCGTGGCGCCCGTGGGGAGTTTGAAGTGGCAGTGCGGTCCGTTGTGGAGTCGGAGCCATGAGTTCACGTCCAGCCTGAGCATCCTCGTGTCGGCGGGTGGGCGGGTCTTCTACGTTGTGGACGAAGGGATCACGTCGATCACCACTCCGGACATTCCCGAACAGTGGGTTCTGATCGCGCGCGACGCCTTCAACGGCAAAGAACTGTGGCGGATGCCGCTGCCCGAGTGGCGTTCCCGCCTGGGCAGGAACACGGCGCTGCGTTCCGTTCCGCCCACGGCCCAGCGTTGCCTCGTGGCTGATGGAGACCGGGTGTTTGTCTCGTCTCTTCTGGGGGCGCCCATCAGGGCGGTGGATGCGGCTACCGGGGAAGTCGTCAAGTGCTATGACAGGACAGTCGGCACGCGCGAGTTTGTGAAGGTGGGCGATTCGATCGTTCTCTACATGGAGAAGGACGGTGACAAGGGGCAGGGGAGTGTTTGCCGCCTGGAGCTCGCGAGCGGTGAATTGGCCTGGTCTGCACCGAAAGACCGCTATCGCGGCGAGTCGCTGGGTGCGTCGGACAAAGTCGTGGTTTATCACAACGGGAGATCCCTGGTTTGCTTCGACTTTGCCGGCGGCAATGAGCTGTGGCGTACCGATGCGAAGAGCGGTTCCAAGCGGGGGCAGGCCACGACGATCATTCACGAGGATATCGTTCTGGACTGCCGATCCAGCCTGATCGTTGCTCACAAGGCGCGCACGGGCGAGGTGCTCTGGCAGGCGAAGACCGGGGGCAAGGCGATGCGGGGTTACGACAGTTTCGTGATGCGCGGGTGCGTGTGGCACGCGGCCGGCGACCGGATCGTGGGCTATGACCTTGCGTCGGGCAAGCCGGTGAAGACGCTCGATCCGAGGGACGTGCAGAGCGACGGGCATCACCTGCGATGCCATCGCGCCAAGGCGACCGAGAACTATCTCATCACCCAGTATCGCGGCGTGGAGTTCATAGGCGTGAACGGGCAGGGCAACAGCCAGACCGACTGGACGCGCGGCGCGTGCTCGTTTGGCGTCGTTCCGGCCAACGGGCTGCTCTATGTGCCGCCCAATCCGTGTTTCTGTTACCCCGGCGTAAAGGTACGCGGGCTGAACGCGTTTGCGCCGACGAGGGACGCCGGCCGAAACCGCGCACCTCGCCTGTTGAAAGGGCCGGCGTACGGTGAAGACCTGAAATCCGGAATCCCGGATTCCGGATCCGAGTGGTCGACGTACCGGGGTGACGCGATGCGGCATGGTTCCACTGAGTGTGCGGTTGCCGCGCGAGTGTCCGTGAAGTGGGATATCGAGCTGGGCGGGCGGCCGACACCGCCGGTAATGGCCGGGGGGCGCGTCTATGTCGCCGTAAAGGACCGGCATGCCGTGTTTGCGTTGGACGCCGGGAGCGGTGCGGTGCTTTGGCGGTTCACGGCCGGTGCGCGAGTCGATTCGCCGCCTACGATCGACGGCGGGCGTGTTCTTTTCGGGTGCGCCGATGGTCACGTCTATTGCGTGACGGCGGACAAGGGCGTGCTGGTGTGGAAGTTCCGGGCGGCACCGGCGGAGCGCATGATCATGATCCTCGACCAACTCGAGAGTGCGTGGCCGGTACACGGCAGCGTGCTGGTTGAGGATGGCGTTGTTTACTGTGCCGCCGGACGTTCGTCCATGCTTGACGGGGGCATCCGGCTCTATGGTCTGAATCCTGCGACCGGCGAGGTGCTCTGCGAAGCCAACGTGACGTCGCTCGAGAAGGTGCGTGACGACATTGAGGGGCGGCCCCTCATCCCGTCGTATGTCATGGAGGGGACGCATGCCGACGTTCTTGTGAGCGAGGGTGGTCACATCTACATGGGGCCGACGATGTTCGACCGCAGGTTGAACCGCCGGGACTGGCGCTATGCCATGGACACGAACCAGACGACCGTTGCCATGGACATATCCAAGGCACCGTACATTGCGATGAACCCTGCGCTTCAGAGCAGCGGGTACGAGGCGTTCAGGGAGTTCCACCGATACCAGGAGAAAGCCTGGCCGCAGATGACCCGGGAGTACAAGGCCAGGTATGGTGGCATGAATCTGGGCGACCTGGATATGGGGCTCCACATTGCGCCGACAGCCGGGTTCCTGGACGATAGCTGGTTCAATCGCACGTACTGGATGTACTCGGCGCGTTGGCCGGGGTGGTATCATGCCCATCGGGCGGCCAAGACCGGTCAGCTTCTCGCGGTGGGGCGCGAGCAGACCTACGCCCTGCAGGCCTATCCCGAAAGGAACCGGCAGAGTCCGTTGTTCACGCCGGGGACGAGGGGCTATCTGCTCACGGCCGACGCGAACGACAACGAGCCGGTGTTGGATTTCAAGACGCGCGGCGCGACCAAGGGTCTCGGCTTTACACGGACGGCGCCGCCCGTCTGGTACGACTGGGTGCCGATCCGCATCCGCGCCATGGTCGAAGCGGGAGACGTGCTTTTTGTGGCCGGCGCGCCGGACACCGTGCCGGCGGACGATCCCATGGCAGCGTTTGACGGCCGGCGCGGCGCTCTCCTGCGCGCGGTTTCGGCGGCGGACGGCAAGGTCCTGTCCGAGCTGAAGCTCAGTGCGCCGCCCGTATTCGACGGACTCATCGCCGCGGCGGGCTGTCTGTTCGTCTCAACCGAAGACGATCGAGTCGTGTGCCTGTCGGAGTCGACGACGGCGCCCTCCGCTGATGAGCGCGGGGCAGTGGCCCGGCTTCAAGCGGAGCAGGTGGCTCGACGCGGGAGGCACGAAGAGGAGGCGCGCAACCGCAGGTTCGGAAAAGGCGGCGTTCCGCGGGAGGGTCCCGCGGGGAAGGGGAAGCGTCTCGGCAAAGAGGACGCCTTACCGCGCGACGGCTGGCGCGTCGAGTACGCTTCGAGCGTCGAAGCGTCGCAGCCGGCCTTTGCCCCCGGCAAGGTTCTGGACGGCAACCCGATGACCTCCTGGCACAGCAAGTGGTCCAAGGGTCGGGACCCGCATCCGCACGAGCTCATCGTCAGCCTGGGCAAGGCCGTAACCTGCAACGGCATCGACTACCTGCCCCGCCAGGACCGCGCTCAGAACGGTCGTATCAAGCAGTATGCGGTCAGCGTCAGCATGGATGGCAAGAACTGGGGCAAACCGGTGGCGCGAGGCTCATGCCCGGATTCGCTCGACGAGCAGCGCATTTCCTTCGAGCCGGTCACCGCGTGTTACGTGAGGCTTGTGATACAGTCCGGCTATGACCAGGATCTTACGGCGATCGCGGAGTTGAACGTCCTCGGGCGGTAGCGCGTGTTTTTGGCCGGCGGGAGGAACAGGATGACAGGTCGAACGAGATGGGCGATGGTCTTTTGCGTTTCGTTGCTAACGCTGTGTGGGTGGGGGCGAGCAGCCGAGCAGAAAGCCAAACCGAACGTGATCGTCGTGCTTTCCGACGACGCGGGTTACGCCGATTTCGGCGTGACCGGCTGCAGGCAGATTCCGACGCCGAACATAGACGGGTTGGCGCGCGACGGTGTGTTTTGCTCGCAGGGCTACGTCAGCGCGTCGGTCTGCGCGCCCTCGCGGATGGGGCTGATGGCCGGGCGCTACCAGCATCGCTTCGGCGCCGAGAACAACTGTCCCGTCAAGCCGACCCCCGGTTTCACGAAACAGGATCTCGGTCTGGATACCGGCGAGATGACCCTTGGCGACGCCATGCGCGCGCAGGGCTATCGCACCATGGCCGTCGGCAAGTGGCACCTCGGCGAACACGATCGGTATCACCCCAACCGCCGCGGTTTCGACGAGTTCTACGGGTTCCTCGGTGGGTCACGTTCCTACTGGCCGATCAA
>CAZKRK010000284.1:4571-10098 GCA_964555035.1 uncultured Victivallales bacterium
AAGAGGAGCGTAAGCTGTACTTGCCGCTTGCGCTGATCAACCTGGAGGAGGATCCCGGCGAGACAACCAATGTAGCCGGTGACCACCCGGCTGTCGTGAAAGAACTGCTGGGCGCGCTGGAGGCATGGGAGAAACCCTTGCCCCCGCCGCGCTGGTACGATGGAGGCAACTGGAAGCATTGGGCCGAAGTGTCTGTCAAGAATCACCGGATGAAGCAATAAGGAGGACGGTCGATGAAGAAGGGGATTGCGTTGCTGACGGGGGCTGCCCTCGCGTGCACGGCGTTTGGGGGGAGTGCCGAGAAGGTACTGGAGAGCTCTGGCGTTAAAGGTGGCATCGTTGTCGTCGTCGGTGAGTGCGACGCCGAGCTCATGGGCGCACTAGGGGCGAAGGACGCGTATGTCGTGCAGGGGCTCGACGACGATGCTGCCGGAGTTGCCAAGGCGCGCAAGCTGATCGAGACGAAAGGCTTGAGCGGCAAGGTTTCCGTGAACACGTTTGACGGGGAGAACCTGCCATACGCCGAGAACCTGGTGAACCTGGTTGTCGCCGGTGGCGGGTGCCGCGTATCGCGTGACGAAATCAACCGTGTACTCGTCCCCGGTGGCGTGGCGGTCTTTCTCGATACGCGACACTCGACACGCGACACACTTCGCAAGCCCTGGCCCGCGGAGCTGGACGAATGGACTCACTTTCTGCACAGCGCGTCGGGCAACCCGGTTTCGCAGGATGCTGAAGTCGGACCGCCGGGCGGGTTGCGTTGGCATGCCGGGCCGTTGTGGGGGCGCAGTCACGAGTTCAACAACAGCATGGTGGCCATGGTGACGGCCAGGGGGCGGCTTTTTTACGTTTTCGACTACGGTGTGACCGGCATGGAGGATGCGCGGCTTCCCGAGCAATGGACGCTCGAGGCGCGCGACGCGTTCAACGGATCGCCGTTGTGGCAGCGTCCGTTGCCCACGTGGGGCACCAAGGTCTGGAAGACAAAAGCACTGCGACTGTTCGGCGGCTTGCTGGCTCGGCGGTTGACGGCTGCGGGCGACCGGCTCTATTGCACGGTGGACTACACCGGCGATGTCGAGGTGTTGGATGGGGCGACCGGCAAGACCCTTTCCACGATTCCCGGCACGGCGGGAACGATCGAGGTCCTTGCTGACGGCAACCACGTGTTCTGTGTCGGTCGCGCGCCGAAAGAACAGAAGGGGCCCCCGGCCAGGGTAGTCTGCTATGACACGGCAGCCGGGAAGGTAGCCTGGGAGGCGCGAGACGCCAACATTGCCGGGCAGTTGTTCTCCGTCAGCGGCGACAACGTCGTCTACCACAACCGCAAAGAGGTCGTGTGCCTGAACCGGTCGGACGGCAAGGTGAAGTGGCGGTACGGGGCACCGCCGGAAAAGGCCAAGCCGCAGCCGGCGGCAAAGAAGAAAAAGCGACGCGGCAGTCCGGGGCAGCCCACGATGTTGCTCCAGGCGGGCGGCAAGGCTATCGTTGCATCGCGCAAGGCCATCACGGCTCTTTCGCTCGAAGACGGCAAGCCACTATGGACAACGGCGCAAGGCCCCCAGAGTAACACCATGCGCGAGTACGACATATTCTGTGCGCGGGGCCGGGTCTGGTGTTCCGGACCGAGTTCCATTACCGGCTACGACCTCAACACCGGCGAGAAGGCCGAGAACATCAACGTCGATGAAGTGCACAGCAAAGGGCATCACCTGCGTTGCTACCGGGCCAAGGGTACGGAACGGCATCTCATTACGCAGTACCGCGGCATTGAGTTTCTCAGCATAGCCGGCGAGCCGCACAATCAAAACGACTGGGTGCGCGGTTCGTGTACCTATGGCGTCATGCCGGCCAACGGCTTGCTCTATCAGCCGCCGCACTCCTGTTTCTGCTATGCCGGCGCGATGCTGAAGGGGTTCAATGCCTTGTCCGCACGCCCCGCGCCGGGCGCGGCCGATCCGCTGGCGAACGCCCGTCCGGGTGCCGTCGAAAAGGGGCCGGCCTTCGCCGTTCCGACCGCCAATAGCCGGTCGTCGGTAGACCGCACCTGGCCGATGTACCGCCGGGACGTGCGGCGGACGGGTGCGACGGACTGTGCCTTGCCGTCCGGACTCAAGCGGAGCTGGCGGATCGAGCTCGGCGGCGGCGTCACACCGCCGGTTGCCGCCGACGGGCGGGTCTTTGTGGCGGCAAAGGACCGGCACCTTGTCTACGCGCTCGACGCGCAGACCGGCGAGAAGCTCTGGTCGTTTGCCGGCGGGGCGCGGATAGATTCGCCGCCGTCGATCTACAAGGACCGCATCGTGTTCGGTTGCGCCGACGGGTTTTTCTATTGCGTAGCGGCAAAGGACGGGCGGATGTGCTGGAGGCGCCGCCTGGCGCCGGTCGAGAGGTGGATCGCGGTTGACGGTCAGCTCGAGTCGAAGTGGCGTCTGCACGGCAGTGTCGCGATTGTGGGCGACCTTGCCTACTGCAGCGCCGGCCGTTCCACGTTTCTTGACGGGGGGCTGTTCCTGTATGCGGTCGACATCGAGACCGGCGAGATCAGGCATAGCACGCGACTGCATACTCTCACCGACACGCGAGTCGACAATGCCGGGAACGAATTCGTCGCGGCCTACCACATCGAAGGTGGAAACTCCGACGTCATGGTGGCCCAGGGCGACTACATCTACATCAACCAGATGCGGTTCTCGCGCGAGCTTGAGCGGCAACCGGCGAAGTATCTCAGCAAGGCCGAAGTCACCAAACAGCCGCCGCTCAACCTCGACAACAGGGACTACATCAACGAGCACATTTACACCGTCACCTGGGCGGGCAGGAAGTTCGACACGTTCGAGAAGATGGCGGACATCATCGTCGACGAGAACAAGAACCTGGGCGAGCGAGACCTGGGGTTGCACATGTTCACGACCAGCGGATTCCTGGACGACACGTTTTTCAACCGCACGTATTGGACGTACTGGAAGACGTGGACCGGATTCAACCACTCGATCTTCGCGCCCAAGTGCGGGCAGCTCGTGGTCGTGGGACCGGAGACCACCTATGCTCTGAAGGCCTACACCTCGCGCTATGCCCTGAGCCCGCGCTACGACCCGCAAACCAAGGGCTACCTGGTGATTGCGGATCGCAACGACAGTGAACCCACGATCCACCCGACGGCCTGGGGCAAGGACAAGGGCATGGGCTTCAGTCGTGTGACGCCGCCGGTGTGGCACCACTGGATACCCGTGCGGGCGCGGGCAATGGTCCTCGCCGGAGACGTGCTTTATCTCTGCGGTCCACCCGACAAGGTGAAGGACGGCGACCCGTTGGCGGCGTTCGAAGGCCGCATGGGGAGCGAGTTGTGGGTGCTCAAGGCGGACGGCGGCGAGATCATTTCCAAGACGGAGTTGAAGGACGCCCCCGCCTTCGACGGCATGATCGCAGCCGAGGGACGCCTGCTGATGAGCACCGAATCGGGGTGTGTGGTGTGTTTTGCGGGGCAGTGAGGGCGGACCATCGCAACGGCAAAAAGGTGTCACACGGAAATCAGGACGTGACATGATTGGTTATTGGTTGATTGGGTGATTGGTGGAGTGATGGATTGGTGGTGGAGTGATGGATTGGTGGATTGGTGGATTGGTCATTTGGTGCGTAGCAGACGATCGGTCATTCCGAGCGTAGCGTAGCGGAGTCGAGGAATCTCGAGAGTGGCAATCCCGTCCGGAGTGGTTTTCAGGTCCTGAGATCCCTCGACTCCGCTGCGCTGCGCTCGGGATGACGGGTCGTCTGCTGAGGTACATTGGCGAGGTCTGTCCCCGCAACGGCTGGTCGTACCGTGGGACGGTGGTGGCGTCCGGGCGCTACTCGGAATTGCCAGTGACACTCATTCGCCATCGTCACAGCCTGGCATGCATCTGCCAACGATTCCGGTGCTCGAAGTGCAGCGCCGTCCATAGGCCCGGAGGGCCGTCATAGTAGAGCCTGGGGTGAAGCGTAGCGGAACCCCAGGATCCGTCAGTCAGCAAACCCGGTGAGCCCCGGAGGGGCGGCATATGCGCTTGGTTCGACCGCCGGGCTGGTGCGTGGCGGCATACGGTTTCGCGCCGCCTATGCCGCCCCTTCGGGGCTCGCGGCGTTCTGACCGGAGCCCTGGGGTTCCGCTACGCTCCACCCCAGGCTCTACTATGGCGGCCCTCCGGGCCTGGTGCAGCAAATCGCAGATGCGCCTGGGTATGACAGGAGGGTGTACTCCTCTTTTCGGACCTGCTACTATCCGGAAGCCAGTTTGACATGCGCGTTCAAATTCCGTGGGAGGTTGTCCTATGATTCGATGGTGTGCGGTTCTTGTCTCTTTCTCTCTTCTCTCCGCCGTTGCAGCGGAGAATCCGGTAGACACGGTGGGCGTCAAGGGCGGGCTTGTCGTTTGCATCGGGCCGACGTATGAACAGCTCGCGGAGCTGGGGGCGAGGGACGGTTTCCTCGTTCAGGGGCTCGAGACGGACGCGGACAAGGTCAAGAGATTGCGGGAGTCGCTTTCGGCGAAGGGGCTGTGGGGGCGCGTCACTGTTCGGGAGTTTGACGGCCGCAATCTGCCCTATGTCGACAATCTCGTGAGTGTTGTCGTGTCGGGTGTGGGGTGTCGCGTGTCGCGAGAAGAATTGCTGCGCGTGCTGGCTCCAGGCGGGCAGGCCGTCTCCCTCGACCCGCAACCCACGGCACCCGTGACGCTCAGCAAACCCGTTCCAAAAGACACTGACGAGTGGACCCATTACCTGTACGGTCCCGACAACAATGCCGTTTCGCGTGATCGCGTTGTGGCGTCGCCCCGGAGTATGCAGTGGATCACGGGGCCGACTTATGCCAGGCACCACAACCATCTGGCCAGCCTGAGCGCGATGGTCAGTACGGCAGGGCGACTGTTTTCAATCGAGGATCTCGGGCCGCCGTTGTCGGTCAGGCTGCCTGCCGATTGGCGCTTGATTGCTCGCGATGCCTTCAACGGTGTGACGTTGTGGGAGCGGCCCATCGACAAATGGCAGCCGTCCATAACCGGTTTTCGCAGCGGTCCGGTGCAGTTGTCCCGGCGGTTGGTTGCCATCGGCAACCGCGTCTACGTTGCCTTGAACTATGGTGGTCCGCTGTTGTGCCTGGACGCGGCATCGGGGGAGACGCTGCGTACGTTCGAGGGAACCGATGGTGTGGAGGAGATCCTCTACCAGGGCGGAACTCTCCACCTGGTGGTCGCGGGCGACGGCGCCAAAGGACGCAGACGCATTGTGGCGCTGGAAGCCGAGAGCGGCAAAGAGCTCTGGACGTATCGCGGCGAGCAGGCTGAGGGCGGCATCGCGGGGGCCACGCTCACGGTTGGCGATAAGCGACTCTATTTCCACGACGGCAGTGGCGTCGTGGCCATCGAGCGGTCAGACGGCAGCGCGGCATGGCGCCGGCCGCTTCCGTCCGTGAGTAAACGGCCGAGCTGGCTCTCGCCGACCGTTGTCTACCACGACGGCGTTGTGCTGTGTGCTGACAGGGCGGTCGAGTA
>CAZKRK010000285.1:0-10070 GCA_964555035.1 uncultured Victivallales bacterium
GGTCGCCGCAGCGCAGCGGAGGCGGGTGAGGGGCCGGCCGTTGGCGCCCTCGGGACGACAGGGACGGGGGCGCGGTTTCCCTCCCGAATCGTACAAGACGCCACGACTTTCGCGTTTTGCGGTTGATCGCCCTGCCGCTGTTGCGGTAACCTGCCTGCTTCGATTCACCAAATCCAATCCCGGAGTTCCCTCATGCGCACGAACACCCCGATCCCGGCTTGCTGTGTCGCGCTTCTCGCGGCCCTCAGCCTCACTGCCACCGCCGACGAAATCGTCTGTTTCGAAGCCGAGGCGTGCCTGACCAATACCGCACCCGTAGCGATTGCGAAGTACACCGGGGCCGCACCCGCGTCGGCCTGGGCGCCGGTCAAGGGCGCCTCGCAGGACACCTGCATCGAGATCCCCCAGGGCAGCGGCAACCCGCCCGAGGTCACCAAGGGCAGTGCGTCCTGGACTTTTGAAGTCAAGGAAGGCGGCACCTACATCGTCTGGTGCCGCGTCTGGTGGATCGACGAATGCGGCAACTCCTTTGGCCTGTCCGTCGACGGCGCCAAGGCCTTTTCCTTCGGCCAGGACGCCACCTACAAGAGGTGGCACTGGGTGAAATCACCGCCCCGCCTGGCCCAGCTCAAACTCAAGAAGGGCAAGCACACGCTCAAACTGACCAACCGCGAGGACGGCATCCGCCTCGATCAGATTTTCATCACCAACGAACGCGACAATGTCCCGGTTGACATCGAACCGACAACGGCGAAGTGACCATGACCCGCTTCCGGAACACCCTCGAGAAACTCGTCGTCTACGGACTCCTGGCAGTCGTAGTGCTGTCACCCACGCAGTATGCCGTACGCGTGGCCAAAGACACGTATGTGTCCCTGGTCGACCCGCTCGTCTGCCTGCTCTTCGGTTTGTGGCTGCTTTATCTGGTCACCTCCCGCAAGCTGCGCGACGCCCGATTGCCGCCGCTGTTCACGTTGCTCTTTGTCGTGCTCGCGCTGGTCTCCGTGTCGCGCGCCGTCAACAAAGCCGGTGCTCTCAAAGACAGCTTTCAGTACGTCGAGTACTTCGTGGTCACGTACATGCTGTTCGTGTGGCACCTGGACGATGCCAAGAAGCTGCGGCGCCTGATCACGCTGTTTGCCGGGGCCGCGACGGTCATCGTTGTCCTGGCCCTCGTTCAGTATTTCTCGCCGGGCATCGACGACTTCAAGGTGCGGGGCACGTTCGGCAACCGCAACGTACTGGGCGGCTACCTTTCGCTCGGTCTGCCCCTGCTGTTCGGGCTGTCGCTCGGCGAACGTCGCCCGTGGCGGCGCGCATGGTTCCTGGTCGTCATCGCGGGCGGTCTTACCGCATGCCTTGCCGGGGGAGCCTGGATCGCCCTGACAGCCGCGCTCGTCGTGCTGGCCGTCCTGCGCAGTCGCATCGCTTTCGTTGCCACGACCGCCATCCTGTCGCTCGCCATTGCCATTTCGCCCCACCTGCCCCGCGACACGATCGAATCGGCGCGCGGATCGATTGCGCTCTACGATGACAACGTAGAAGTCGCTCCTCGCTACACGGAATGGCAGGCAGCCGGAATCATGGTCCTGGAGAACGCCACCCTCGGCGTCGGCGCAGGCAACTACCAGGCCAACATCGGGCAGTACTACGGCATCCTGCCCAACCCCGCCGGGGTCAAGGTCGAGGCCGATTCACAGAACCTCTACCTCGTCATCGCCTCCACGATCGGCGTAACGGGACTGACCTGCTTTGTCGGCATGCTGGCCTACTTCGCTGTCGGCGGGTTGACCGTCTCGCTGCGAACCGCCGACCCGTTCTACAGAGGCATCGGAGCCGGCGTGTTCGGCAGCCTGCTCGCCTTCTCGATCAACGCCGTCTGGTCTCCCCTCATCGTCCGCGGCATAGGCATCCCCCTGGCAATCGTGTTCAGCCTGGTGGCGGCGTTGCTGCGGGCAGAAGGGAAAGATGGTGGCTGATTGACGATCAGCGACTGATGATTGCTGACCGCACTTCAGGAATCAACAGTCACCAGTCAAGTCACGGCGGCAGGGATCAGGGCCGAATGGCACTTGCTCAAGCGAGATCCCACGCCCTTGCGGCGTGGAGTTTCAAGGTGCGAAGCCGCTACCGGGCAGAAGCAGGCGAAAGAACGCGCGGCCACCGGGCTCCTTGCCTACCGGGGTCTGCACGTCCATTCCCGAAAAGACTCGCGTGTTGGTCGGCAACATAGTCCATGAGCCGGGACTATCTCCCAGGGCGTTACCGGTTTGGGCTCGCCAGAAGTCCTGACTCGCCGGCCAGGACAAGATGAGGTCGCTCCCGCCCCCGGCCGCGGCGCGACGGATTGCCAGGCGGGGGCCGGGCGCATCGGCAAACGGGTAAACGTCAAGTCCGGTCGAGCCATGGTAGACCATGGCGCCACGACAGGCGCGAAGTTGGCCCGCGGGGGCATTGAAAAGGGGAGAGAGCGATCCTCCGGCCCCGGTCGAGAACGCGCGGTAGGCGATGATGCCGTGCTCGTTGGGGACCCCCGCCACCAACACGGCGCCGCCGTCGGAGGTGATGTGCGGAAACAGGAATGGTCCCGACCCCGTGGCGATCATTCTGGGGCCAAGTCCCTGGCGCCACAGCGAGAGAGTGTATTGATCGCCGCTGCGGCCGGCGAAGGCGATCGCGCCCGCTACCGCGGCGGGAGGCGCAAAGGCCTCCGCGTGCGCGATGGCCAGCGGTGCGTCCCCCCTGACAACTCGCCACAGCGTTTCACGGACGCCGGGTGGATTCGGAGTAACGAAAAAGCCGCTGTCCGGGCCGGTGGGAGTGTAGGCATGAAACTCGCCCAACGATTGGCGCAGGGCGTCAAGGTTGAGTCCGGCCACTAAGTCCTGCCCCGCGAAAGTCCAAAACTGCTCGGCTCCACGCCGTCCCTCGCTGTCCATGCTCCAGGCCGCGAACCAGAAGCGGCCGTTGCTGAAACCCGCACTACCGGAGGCTCGCAGTCCGTGCGCGGCCAGACGGATGCCGCCCGGGGGATAAACCACCCCTGTTTTCAAGTCGGCAACAGCCAGCCGGCCGCCCCCCTGGCCAATCGCCAGCAGCCGGCGGCCGGCGGTGTCGGTCACGGCTTGAAAGAGTCGGGGGAACGGCAACCGCAGGGGCGGCCGAACGCCGGCTGTGCCGCCCGCGTCGAAATCGATCTGCCAAACATCGACGCCGGCCGGGTTGCCGGCCGGCTGGCTGCCGACGATCGTCTTCCCCCTCGCCGCCACGGCGATCAAATGGTACTCTCCCAACACCAGGCCCGCGGCGGTCATCTCCCCGCTGCTGAAGTGTGCCGGGGCAGCCAATGCCGGGCCCGGCGCCGGCACCGGCAGCGCCAGCACCTGCTGCAGGCTCACGGCAGCACCTGGAATCCTCGAAGGAGCTGCGGTTCCTTCCGGCGCCCGGATAAACGCGGCGGAGGTGTTGGGCCACCAGTCCCACATGGTGTTTGTGCCGTCGGCATCGGTAAAATACCCGACAAACCCCTCGTGCGTCGTGCCCAGCGAGGTGATGCCTGCCGCGTCAAGCGAGCGAACCTCGCCGCCGTCGGCAGAACCGTCGCCGTCGAGGTCTTCCCAGACAAACAAGCCGTCGCGCTCACTGCCGTCGACGACGCCATCGCCATTGCCGTCCATCACACCCGCCAAACACGCGAAACCGTCACTCCAGCCGCCGGCCGTGCCAAACAGGTCATGCCCGTTCGTTGGCATCGCCGTCCGGCACAGAAGCCCGTCGCCCGGCTCAATCCACTCGGTAACTTCCGCGGCGCCGTCACCGTTGATGTCGAACGCGACGTAAGGACCGGTCAGCCGCCCCGGATGGCGTTTCCAATGGCCACCTGATGCTCCCAGCACCCCGTCATGATCCAGGTCCAGCACCAGGGGCGAATGAGTTGCCGCAGCAGCGGCTTCCAAAGTCGCGCCACCCACGTCGAGCTCCAGCGTCTCCGCGGAGACCACCGCGGTACCGCGACCCGTGTAGGTACTCCGAGCGCCACTGGCCTCCGCAACGAAACGGACCGCCATCCCGTAGGAACTGTCTCCCGCCGGCAGGGAGGCGGGCTCCATCGAGGAACCCAGCAACGCGTACCCCGGGTTGCCCCATGCGGCGGCGAAAAATTCCCCGGCAGGAGGAAAATCAGCCAGCGTCTCTCCGGCGGCAGTTGACAGCGCCTCTGCCCGCTCGTAACCGTTGGAACCCTCCGTCAGCCCCAGCAACTCCGGATCGAAAAGCGGCGCCGCATACGGGTCGTCGCCGAAGACATGGGGAGGCGAAGTGTCCAGATCGATCCTGGTCGCCGACTGCGTTGAAACACCGCTCCCCAGCAGCCAGAACACCAACAGCGCCAACAGACCTCGCGATGCAGAACGAACAATGCACATGGACCAGTCCTCCCCGACTCACTTGTTCTCGCCATCCCCCTCGCCATACAGCTCCAGTTCCCGTATGGCCGGAGACGGGCCGTAGCTTCGGGTTATCTTGATCTCCAGGCTCTTGAACGTGGTAGAGGGGATGCCGACCAGCAGTCGGTTGTTGCCGTACCGGGCATCCTTGACGGTCTTGACCTTTTTGCCGTCGCACACGATTTCGAAATCACGCGGCGCATAACCGTGGTGCTGGTAGCCCATAACCGAAAGGCCGGCCGCGGTCACGGCGCGCTTGAAGTCAAGCTTCAGAATGTAGAGCTTCCTGCCGTCGACTTCGTCCCAGTACGTGTTGGGATTGCCGTCTATGGCGGCCTGGTCGCCGCCGGCATTGCCGTCCTTGTCCAGCCCGTCGGGACTGCTGGCCGTCGCGGACCGGGCAAGATTGACCGGCTTCGACAACTGAAACAGGATCTCCCTGGCCTTGGCCCGGGCGGTCTCGAGCTTGCAGGCATCAAGCACGGCCTCGGCCGCCGCCTTGACCTCCCTCGTGTGCGAGGCAAGCAGGTGCGGGGCGATCCGCGCAACGGCAAACGCGGCCTCGTTGACTGTCCTGTCATCGCCGAGGCAAGCCACCGCGAGCTTCAACGTCGTCGGCGAGGGCACGTTGCCCAGACCACCGACCACGGTCTTCTTGTCTTCCGGGCGGTCCGCAAGCGCGATGACCGCCTCGTAGAGTTCCGCGGTTTCATCCGGCGAGCCCGACGTGCCCCTGGCCGATAGGCCGACAAACGCGCGGAAGGCGAGCGCCTTGGGAGCGACCTCCTTCTCCGTACGCAACAGCGCGACCAGCTCGGGCAACGGTTCCGCGTCCGGCCACTCCGTTATGGCTTTGACCGCGGTGGTGCGCACATCCTTGTCACTGTCTTTGAGGGCCGTTTTCAACACGCGCAATGCTCCGCCCCCGCCGGTCTTCCCGAGAATCGAGAGCAGGGCTGTTCTAGTGGGACCGGATGCGCCGGCAGCAGACCTTGCAACGGCATTGCCGGCAGCGTCGTGCCTGGCACACAATGCAACCAGGGCAGTCTGTATGCCGCGCGCGTCGCCGCCCGCCGCCCGTTCGAGAAGGCGAATCAGCCCGTCGCAATCCGAAGCCGTGGCCAGCGTGCCAAGGGCCCTGAGCGCCGCCTTTCTCACCCCGGCATCTTCATCAACTGCCGCCTGCATGAGTGCAGGCGCGGCGCCGGTAGCGCCTCTCTGCCGCAAGACCGCGGCCACACCGGCCTTCCGAGTAGCATCCCCCCCTTGCAGTACCTTGATAATCGCCGCCTCGACGCCCGGACCTTCAATTCTCGCCAGGCTCCGGGCCGCCGTACTGCCAAGCTCCGCGTCCGACAACAGCCCGGCCAGCAGGTCAACCGTTGCGGCATCTCCCAACCTGCCCAACGCCGCCACGGCAGCGGACTTCACTTCGACCCGGTCACTGCTCCCGAGCAACCCGCCAATGCCGGGAAGCGCGGCGCCGTCGCCGCGATCGGCGAGCGCGTTGACGATCTGCACCTGGGCCTCCGGGGCGAGCTCGGCCAGTTGCCCGGCTACGGCGACGATGAGCTCTCTGCCGCCGAATGTCCGCAGAGACCTGATGGCCGCGGTTCGCATGGCGGCGTCTTCTCCGCTCAGCGCATCGAGCACGAGAGCAGCTCCATCACCTTTCCGCGAGGCGATCAGCCCCGGGAAGGCGGCCAGCTTCACGTGCGCCGGCCTGTCCGGTTCGGAGAGTCGCTTGTAGGCTTCGGCCGCGAGGGCGCCCTCCCCCGCCGCTCTCAGGCGATCGGCGCACTGCAGCAGAGCGAGACTGACGGCAACGCGCACTTCGCCACCGACGGCGGCATCGGCCTTCAGCAGTTGTTCCGCAGACTCCTTTCCGCCGATCTTTCCCAGTGCGACCGCCGCGCCCGCGCCTACCACGGGGTCTGCGTCACCCACGAAGCCGGCGATGACGGCGACGGACTCGCGGTCGTCCCGCTTGCCCAGCGTATCCATGAGTCCGAGCGCAACGCGACCGGAGCTCTTCGACAACGCGTCCCGGAGGGCCGTGATCGCGTCCTTGCCGGGAATTCTCTCCAGAGCGCTGCGCGCAGCCAATCCCAGGTCTTCGTCGGCCAGAAACGAAGCAAGTGCAGGCACTTGCTTGCCCGAGCCGACAAGCGAAATCCGCTCGCAGAGGAACTTCTTGCAGTCGAGCGTGGCGTCGGAGGCCAGGGCCGCGGTCATCTTCGAAGCCATCAGTTCTCTCCGCTCGGGAACGAGGGCGTCTTTCTGCACGGCCTGAGCCAACGCGAACAGGGGCGCCCTGCCGTGCCCGTACTCGTAGGTGCTTGCGGCTGTCAGCAGCGCATCGAATGACGGCGCCTCTTCGGCGGGTTCCGCGGCCAGGGCGCATGCGGCGGCGAGTGTGACCAGGGCGAACAAGGTGAATGAGAGCGCGTGTTTGTTTGTCATTTCGGGGCTTTCTGTTCCGGGGCTTTCACTACTAGATCCTCCATGGCGCCCGCATCGCGCGAGTCAGCATTCTGGCCGCGGCATCGTCGCCGATAATGGTCTCTTTCTCCGGGTCCCACTTGATCTTGCGTCCGGTACGGATGCAGATGTCTCCCAGGTGGCTGATTATGTCGGATTGCACCGCGGAGTCGATGTTGCTCGCGGGCGTCGTGCGCGACAGGCAGCACTTGAGGAAGTTCCGGTAGTGGTGGCGGTCCTGCAGGAGGCGCATTTCGCCGGGCTTGATCTTGACCTGCATGAGCGAAGCAGGTTCGGCCGTGCAGCGTCCGCGCGAAGGCGCAATCCATCCTTCGGCGCCCACGAAGGTCGTCTTGTCGCCACCGGGCTTGAGCGTAAACTCCACCCCGCTCGCGTAGCGCCCCTTGACATCCCAGTTCACGACCGTGTCGAAGAGTCCCTCGGTCGGGATTCGTCCCGTACCCTCGTACTCGACCGGAATGTGGGGATAGCCCCAGTGGGCAATGTCCAGCGGATGCGCGCCCCAACCGGCAATGAACCCAAGCGCATAGTCGTAGATGTGCCAGCGCCCCGTGCCGATCACCCTGTCACGCGTGTACGGCGTGACCGGGGCCGGTCCCAGCCACATGTCGTAGTCAAGTCCGGCCGGTACCGGCTGCGGGTCAGGCCGCCCCCCGGTGGCCCCGTTCGGCGCTACTACGTGGACCGCCTTGAGTTCGCCGATGTAGCCGTTGCGCACGAGCTCGCAGGCGTGTCCGCAATGCGTGTTGAACGACCTCTGCTGCGTACCGTACTGGAATATGGCTCCATACCGGTGAACCGCCTCGCGCAACGCCAGGTTCTGCTCGACGCTCACGCCGAGCGGTTTCTCGCAATATACGTCCTTGCCGGCCTGAACGGCCGCCAGCGAAATCGGGACATGCCAGTGGTCGGGAGTGCCTACAACCACGGCATCGATGTCGCCACGCGCCAGCAGTTCGCGGAAATCGTTGTAGGCACGGCAACCTTTGTACGTTCCCTTGTCGGCTCCTTTCGAGTAGTGCGCGTCCACCTGCCTGGCCCGCGCCTCGCGCCTGTCCTTGAATGGATCGCAGGTCGCAACGCTCCGGCCCTCGGCACAATGCAGGAAACCGCGCAGGAGGCCGCTTCCCTGTCCTCCCACGCCAATGTGCCCGACCGCAACTCGTTTGCTCGGCGCGTTGGCGCCGAACACGCTTGACGGCAGCACGGTCGGGAACCCCGCAACCGCCCCGGCCATTGCCGCACCTCTCAGGAAAACACGTCGTGTTGTGCTGTTCATCAGGATCTCCCATGTTTGGTCTCGAAATACCTCTGAAAAGCGGGAAACAGAATGGCGTTTGCAAACTGCCGTTTCGGATCGGAATGGAGTGTAGCGCTGTTGTGATGGTGCACCGCTATGCCCTCAATGTCGACCTCATCATTGGCAATCCGCATGGAACCCTCCCGGACCTCATCCAAGCCATGTTGACCATCGCACAGTAGGACAGCCATACCTGCCTGTCCAGAGCGAACGCCCGCTGGGCACATCTGCAACCAATCATGGCTCCACCGGGACAAGCCCTGACTGCCATGCACATTTCCGGGCATTTTGCTCGCTCTCCGCCCGCCCTTGCCCTTCCGCTCCGCTCCAGGGCTTGCGGGCGCACTACAAACATGGCGCGCACACGTTGGGGGGGATACGCTATGTTTGTATTGCGCCCGCGAATCGGAGTCGACAGTCCGCCACACGACGGATAGAGTTCTGTTTCCACAATTATACAGGAGGCCCGCCATGAAGGAACTGTTCGTCGTAGTCCTCGGCCTGTGTGCGATGGGAGCAACACTCCTGGCCCGGGAGGGGCAACCGAAACTGCGCGTCGGATACGCCCAGAAACCCGAAGAAGCCGTGGCGGAACTGAAAGCGTTCCGCGCGACCTACTCGGACCTCGAAGGCTGGAAGAAACGCAAGGCTCTCATCCGCGAGTGCATTCTGGAAGGCGCCGGACTGTCGACGTTGCCGGAACGGACGCCTCTCAACCCGAAGTTCACGAAGAAGCGGGAATACAACGGCTACACCGTCGAAAGCGTATCGATTGAGAGTTGGCCCGGCTTTCACGTCACGGGAACCCTCTACCGCCCGCGCGACCTGGATGGCCCCTATGCCGGCATTCTCAGCGCACACGGCCACGGCGGACGCTTTGCGCCCTCCCGCCAGGCGCGGTGCGCGGTACTCGCCAGAATGGGCGCAGTCGTGTTCCACTACGACATGGTTGGCTATGGCGACTGGAAGGAAGCCGGCTGGAACCACCGCAAAACGCCGCGCGTGCTGCGGCTGCAGATGTGGAACAGCACCCGCGCCCTCGACTTCCTTCTCTCGCTGCCGGGCGTCGACCCCGAGCGCATCGGCATGACCGGCTGCTCCGGCGGCGGCACGCAGACGTTCCTGCTGACGGCGGTCGACGACCGCATCAAGATGGCCGTGCCCGTATGCCAGGTCTCGGCCCACTTCTTCGGCGGCTGTGTATGCGAGAGCGGCATGCCGATCCACTGGAGCGCGAAACACAAGACCAACAACGCCGAGATTGCCGCGCTTGCAGCGCCGCGACCGCTGCTCCTGGTCTCCAACGGCAAGGACTGGACCCAGAACACGCCGAAGGTGGAGTTCCCGTACGTCAAGCAGGTCTACGAACTGTACGGCGTGGCCGACAGGGCTGCCAACGCCCACTTCCCCAACGAGGGCCACGACTACAAGGTCTCCAAGCGCATGGCGGCCTACCCCTTCCTGGCCAGGCACCTCAAACTCGACATCTCACGCGTAACGGGCGCCGACGGCAAGATCGACGAGTCGTTCTTCACACCTGAAGAGTACAAGGACCTCCTCGTCTTCGGCCCGGACAACCCGCGCCCGGAGAGTGCCGTACCCCCGAACACCCCGCTGCCGTAGAGGCTAAGGAAATAGGGGTTGGCGGTTCTCGAGATCCCTCGACTCCGCTACGCTGCGCTCCTAATGACACACCCGTGTCATGCCCACGAGCCAACGCCCGCCCCTCACCCGCCTTCGCTGCGCTGCGGCGACGGGGCTGTATCAAAAGGTCAGAAGCTCCGTTGCGCTCCGACCGGTCCACGGCACTCCGTTCGCTCCGC
>CAZKRK010000286.1:0-10047 GCA_964555035.1 uncultured Victivallales bacterium
GGTTGGGTGTCTGACCGGTCCCCAGGGTTTCACCCTGGGCTGGGATGTGCGTCCCTGTTGGGGACGGGCGGTCCATCGCAATGGCAAAAAGGTGTCAAACGGAAATCAGGACGTGACAGGGCCTGCCCATGACCTCTGTACTATGAAGACCATCTCAAACGACAACCAAAAGGTGTCCCCACGAACGGTACTGTCAAGAAAGCTATGAAAAGGGCAAGCGGATGGCAATGCACACGAGAGGGGAAGATTAAGGAGAAAGATTAGGGCAAAAGATAAAGGTCCTTGCTCTTGAACCCTAATCTTTCGCCTTAATCTTTCGCCCTAATCTCTGGTTGCGGGGTCGTGGCGGGTAAGGAAAAACAGGGGAGAAGACCGAGAGACGGCTGACGCCCTGCAACAAGGACAGTTACGCAGGAGAACTTATTGTCAATACTGACAGTACGCGAGGAGGAGTGACTATGAAAGCATCTGCAATTGGACTGCTCACGGCTGCGCTTGCATGCAGCGGCTGGGCCGGGGACGCGCGGGAGTTGGTTGAGACAGCCGGCGTCAGAGGTGGGTTGGTTGTCGTGCTGGGGAGCGACGTGGAACTGCTGGGCGGCTTCGGCCCGGGTTACGTTGTCCAGGGACTGGATGGCGACAGCAAGGGGGTTGAGAAGGCGCGGGAAGCACTGCGAACGAGGGGACTCTACGGACCAATCACGGTCAGGCATTGGACAGCCGGCCACCTTCCATACGCGGATGGCGTGGTGAATCTGATAGTGTCGGGTGCCCCGCATCGAGTGTCGCGGGAGGAGCTGGAGCGCGTCCTCGCGCCAAGGGGAGTTGCCGTTGCCCTCGACACGCAATCCGCGACACCCGACACCCGGCGCCCGGCACGCGTCGATTTCCGCAGGGCCGTGCCCGCGGCGATCGACGACTGGACGCATTTCCTGCACGGGTCGGACAACAACGCGGTGGCGAGGGACTCGGTTGTGGGGCCGCCGCGGTATCTCCGGTGGACGGGCGGTCCCAAGTACAGCCGGAACCACGAGATCGATGCGAGTGTTGTGGCCGTTGTGTCGGCGAAGGGGCGTTTTGTCTACGTGGTGGATGAAGGGTTGCCCGGGTTCATGGGCAAGTACCTGCCGCAGACGTGGTCGCTGGTAGCGCGGGACGCGTTCAGCGGGGTCATCCTCTGGAAACGGTCGATGCCGGAGATGGGTTGGCCGCAATGGAAACCGGTCATGGGCGACACGGATTGGACGAAGCTGGTTGCCCAGCGCCGCCTGATCCCGATTACGCTCCCCCGGCGCGTCGTTGCCTCCGGCGACCGCGTTTTTGCCGTGCTGAGTTATCACGCCCCCCTGAGCATACTCGATGCGGCCACGGGTAAGACGCTGCGGACCGTTGACGGGACGACCGGCACGGACGAAGTCCTGTTTCATGAGGGCAGGCTGGTCCTTTCGGTGCGGCCGCGAAGCCGGGGAAGTCTGGACAAGAAGAAGGACGCCCTCGCCGTCATAAACCGCAGCGACAAGCTGGTCACGAACCACCCGGGCAACGTCATGGCGGTCGATCCCGACAACGGAGAGATCCTGTGGAAGGTCTCGTCGAGCAAACTGTTGCCCCTTTCGCTCACCGGGGGAAGAGGGCGCGTGTTTTTCCATACGGGTTCGGAGGTCGTGTGCCTGGACGGCGCTAGCGGCAAGGGACTCTGGCGCGCGCCCAACAAGAATGAGCAGAGCTTCCGCTGGAACGTCCCGCATACGCTTGTCGCCCACGAGGACGTGCTTCTTGTGGGCACTCCCAGGACGTTGGCCGCGCTGTCGGCGAAGACCGGGGAGCTTCTTTGGTCGGGCAAGGGCGGCAGAAACGGTTTTGCGGGATCCAATCCCGTCAACCTCTACGTGATCGACGGGCTGGTATGGGCGCCTGCCGGCCTGGGCAAGGCCGAGGGGCGCGACCCGCGCACGGGCGAAGTCAAACGCGCTATCGAGCTTCCGGCGTACATGTACACTGCCGGTCATCATTTCAGATGCTACCGCGGCAAGGCGACTGAACGGTATCTGCTCGAGAACAAGCGCGGGATCGAAATGATCGACCTCAAGGGCGACAACTTCGTCAAGAACGACTGGGTGCGCGGGATGTGTCGCTACGGGATTGTGCCCTGCAACGGGATGATCTACTCGACCCCAACGCCGTGTAGCTGCTATCCCGCCGCACTGTTGACGGGGTTCAATGCGTTGGCGGCAGAGCGGAAGTCAACGGGGCAAACGGTGGATCCGCTTCAAAAGGGGCCCGCGTTCGGCGCAATCCCGGATTCCCAATCCAGGAATTCGGCGGGCGGAGATTGGCCGCGTTTCAGAAACAACACTCGGATGACGGGGGTTGGTGCAACCGAGGTGGGAACGAGCCTGAAGCAGAAGTGGCAGGCACAACTCGGAGGCAAACTCACCCAGCCGGTCGTTGCGGATGGGAAGCTGCTTGTGGCGTCGGTGGACACGCACACGGTCCATGCGCTCGATCCGGGATCCGGCAAGACGCTCTGGAGCTACACGCTTGACGGAAGGGTGGACTCGCCCCCGACGTGTCACGGAGGCGTGGTCTATTTCGGCAGCGCGAACGGGTGGCTATACGCCGTGCGTGCCGGCGGCGGTGAGTTGGTGTGGCGTTATCGCGTGGCTCCGGGTGACGATCAAGTTGTTTCGTATAACCAGCTCGAATCCGTGTGGCCGGCGAGGGGCAGCGTACTGGTGCTCGACGACGTCGTCTACGCGGCGGCGGGCAGGAACAGCTACCTGGACGGCGGGATATTCCTTGTCGGGCTGGAGGCTGTGACCGGCCGCAAGCTCCATGAAGCGCGCCTCAAGAACAGGCACCAGGACCCGGCGAAGGACAAGGGCCAGGCACACGTCATCGACGGCGCCACGCTGGATGTTCTCACGTCGGACGGTGAGCACGTAATCATGCAGGGCGCGGTGTTCGACAGAACGCTGAAGCGCGTCTCCGGCGACGCGTGGCAGACGCCCGGCATCTATGCTTCCGGGGGGTTCATTGACGACCTTGCCTGGAACCGCAATGCCTGGCGTTGCGGCGCGGGCGCGGCTTCGCTGCAGCTCAACAAGAAGAACCTGGCCGGGATGCCGTGCACGGGGCAGCTCCTGGTCTTCGACGACGAGCTCGTCTATGGCGTGAAGTATTTCCTGGGGCACAGTGGCCAGAGCGCCGTCTTCTATCCGGGGCAGGACGGATACAAGCTGTTCGCGCAGCGCATCGGCGCGGAGGAGAAGACCGCCGCAACGCGGAGCACGGGCAAGAAGAAGAGGAAGCGCAGGGGCGGGTCGGGCTTCAATCCGGCGTGGCAGCTCATGCTGTCCGTACGGGTGCGGGCGATGACCAAGGCGGCGGACACGCTGTTCGTGGCCGGGCCGCCGGATGTGGTCGATCCGAACGACCCCATGGCCGCATTTGAGGGCCGCAAAGGAGCGATTCTCAAAGCGTACTCCGCCGGCGACGGCAAAGAGCTGGCCGAAATGAAACTCGACGTGCCACCCGTATTCGACGGTCTGATTGCCGCCAACGGCAGGCTCTATATGAGTACTGTCGACGGGTGCGTGGTTTGCCTTGGCGAGTGATCCTGGAAAGAGCAGTTGGACTACCTCTACGGGGAGATTAGGGCGAATGATTAGGGCAAAAGATTAGGGAAAGAGGGAGACCCACCTTAATCTTTCGCCTTAATCTTTCGCCCTAATCTGCACCCAGTGGGTGCGAGCCTCGTGCTGGAAGATGATGCTGATAAACAACTGCTGTTCAATGCGTTGCGATTCATGAAGGCAACTGCGGAGCAGTTGAACTGCCGGACATAGGGTGATTGATTATTCTGTGTAGGACGGTGCTCCTGCGCCGTCCTGTGAGAGTCGAGGAGCTTTGGTCGTGGACTCTCTCGTGTTTTGCCACCGCTCTGTCTCAGGGACGGCGCAGGAGCACTGTCCTACGGCGGGTACGGCGGGGACAGGCGGGCGCGGGCACGGTAGAGGGTGGTGCTCTCGGGGAGCGGGTTGTTGGTGTAGGTGACGAATGCGCCGTGCCCGACGATGTCGGTGTAGTTTGTGACCTCAGCCCAGGCATCTCCCGTCAGTGTTTCCGCACGTTGCAGTGAGTAGAGCCGATCGCGAGTGCCCGTGTGTTCGTCCGAGTCGGCGGTCCAGAAGCGGACGGTGACGCCGTCGGGCAGGCGTGCGATGTGCAGCGTGAAGGCGCTGGCGGCATTGGTGGGGTCGGTGCCGGCGATGAACTCGTCGGCGTTCGGCGAACCGTCGCCGTCGTGGTCTTCCGCGGGGCCGCCCGCCGGCGCATTGGTGCTGCCGAAGTGATGGACTTCCCACTTGTCCCCCATGCCGTCCCGGTCGGTGTCGGCGTAGACGGGGACGATCTCGTACGTCGTGAAATTTCCGTGATCGGCCACCGTGGCATGTTCGGCGGCAATCCAGTCGGACGAGCGGGCTACGGTCGACAGCCGCAGCTCGTCAATCGCCCCGCCAAACTGCCGGGTCGCAACTCCGTCTGCGTTGATAGCGCCCACGAAGCAGCGGTTTCCCGGCACGAACGTCTCGTACGGACCGATTGTGGCGGTATCCGAACCGTCGCAGAAGGTTCTCGCGGTTCCGTTGCTGAGCTGGAGCACTACGTGCGTCCAGGCTCCGATTTCGGCCGGGGGGGTCGTGTCTTCCCGGCCGTCAATCTGTAGACTCCAACGGAAGTACCTGTTCACGGGTCTGGCACCCATGGCGATTGTATGACCGTTGGCCTGCATGCCGAAGAAGATCATGTTCTCCCGGGCGTCGGGACGCGCCCATGCGCTGACGGTCGCATTGCTCAGGTTGAGCCAGTACCACGGTTCGCCCACGTAGATAAGGTCAAGGTAGTTGTCGACGCCGTCGAGCAAACGGCCGGGACCGACTTTGCCTTCGCCCACCGTTGAACCATAGTCCATGAGGGCGTGTTGGTGTGTGACGGCTTCGGTGTTGTCCGCTCCCGCATGCCAGACGGTCTTGAAGTCTCCTGACCAGACCGATCCGTCCACCGCGCACGGTGGCGGGGTAGTCGCAGCCGGGTTCCCCCAATAGGCGCGAATGATTGTGTTTGTGCCCGAAAGCCCTGGAAGTCGCACCCAGACCGCCGAGGTCCCGTTGGTGTCCCAGGTGTCGATCTCATGGCTCAATTGGGCAGCGCCCGACTTGTCGGTGAAACGCAGGTCAGCCCCCATTGGCGATGCGAAGGTTGAGTAGTCGAAGCCGGCGATGTGCGATCCCAGTCGGACCAGGGCGGGGAAGTTGGTGAGAGGGCGGGCGCCGGCATAGCCGGCAAAGGTGACGCGCATGTGTTGAGGCCACGCGGCGTACGGTTGCGTGGAGACTGTGGCCGCCGCGGTCCACGTTTGGTCGTGGTCGGTGGCGGCCCTGAAACGGTAGACAAGGCCTTGGTGGGATGCCGGCAGTTCGACGGGCACGGCAAACGTGTCGTTTGTCAGCCGTCCCAGAGGAATCGCGTGCTCCCAGTTGTCGACATCGTTTGTGCCCCCGTCGGCGCTGCCCCAGCAGACGTGGACGCTGGCGCCGGCCGGACCCGAGAGGACGCCGCGCAGAAGTGCGTCCCTGTCGGAGACGCTGCCGGGGGACAGGTCGTTCAGGGAGAGAAGGCTGACGGTTGCCGTTCGCGATGTTGTCGCGCCCCCGTTGTCGTGGATGCTGGCGCAAAGGGAGATGGTTCCGGTGGTGGTTGCCGCCAGGGCCGCGGCGTAGGGAGAAGCCGTGCAGCTTGCGAGGTGCCCGGTGCCGGCGTGGATGTCCACCCTGTCCACCGCCCCGTCTACCTGCGAGCCATCCACGCCGGCTTCGACCGTGATGGAGGCGGGCACGAACCAGGCCGCCCCGTCCGACGGCCGCGAGACGACGATTTTGCTGCGCTCCGTTCCCGGTGAGCCGCAACCCGGACCGGGAATCCAGTTGGCGGGATCGTCGGCGTAGGCGCCGGGATCCGCCCGTTCGAGGGAAGCGCCCAGGCCGTCGGCCGCGGCAGGCCACGGCGGACGGTCGTCGTACTTGACCTTCTCGACCGGAATGACCGGGACTTCTCCGCTCAAGGGCTCCGGCTCGCCCGGCTTGTTGAGGCGCAGGGTCTCGCCGGCATTGTCCAGTTTGCCGTCGAAGGGGCCGAATGTGCGCATGGCGGGGGAGAGGTCCGGATAGGCGGCGACGAAGTCCGTTCTGCTTACGGGTATTACGAGCATGCGCTCGCCCGCGCTCAGAACCGTACCCGTCGCAAATGTGAAGCTGACGGCGCCGGAGATGGTCCACATGTTGGTCGGGTTGGCCGGGTCGAACAGGGGAACGTTGGTTGGGGCCGTGTTGTGGATTTCGATGAATTCGTGTTGGGCGCCTTCCGGGTGGTACATGATTTCGCCGATGACAACCGGTCCGACGCGCGGCATGGAGTTGTTCGTTCCCGGTGAGGGTGTGGTCAGGGCGGGGAAGTGTACTTCCCCGTCCGAACGGGTGTATCGTCCAAAGGTGACGTTGCGCTCCGCCGCGTCGAACTCCTGCTCGGTCCGGTAGCCTGTCAGTACGCCGTTTGTGCCCGAGGAGAGCACGACGTTGTCGCCGAGCTCACTGAGCGCAAAACCGCCTGTCCCCATGCCGGGGGCGTTGGTGCCGAAGTGGTTGTGTTCGGTGAAGACGGCGAATTCTCCGGGTTGAAGAACTGTGTTTGTGGGGACCTGGTACTTGTCGGGCGCCGAGCTGCGGTCGCTGAGGAACCAGCCGCCAATGTCGACGGTTCCGGTCGAGACGTTCTTGAGCTCGATCCAGTCACCCGTGCCCTCGGGGCCGTGGTCCTGGTGGGTGAGGGCCTCGTTGATAATGACGGTTCCGTGCGGAGGGTACGCGTCGGCCGCGGTGTCCGGTCGGCCGGGTGAGCCGTGGACGAAGGCGCTGGGACGCCAGGCGCCCTTCTTTCCCAGGTCGTTGGTCGGGCTTGCCGGAACGAGTGAGAACCCGCTCCCATCGGTGTTGGGGTACCAGTCGTCTTCGTAGTCGAAATCCAGAATGGCGCGTCCCTCTCCATCGACGAGGAGCAGGTCTTCGCCGTCGTCGTCGAGGGCCGCCATGGGAAAGCGGAATTCGCCGGCGATGTTCATGTTTTGCCAGTCGGTGTAGCGGTTGGTGAAGGCCTGGAGGTTCTTCACGACCACGACGAGCTCGTCGGGCTCGAGGACGGGGACAGGTCCGTCGGTGAAGTCGAAGAGGATGCCGTCCGTGAAGCGTACACCCGCGAGGCCGACGGAGGTTGCGCCCGTGTTCCGGAGCTCGATGAACTCGAAATCCGACGCCCTGAACCCCTTGTTCGTTTCGGCCGCGCCGGTTGGGGAGAGCGGGTTGTACATGATCTCGGTGACCTGCAGGGGCGGGAGGGTGGCGGGGGTGAAGACGGCCTCGGTCAGCGCGCTCCAGGTCGAGCCGTTGCGGGCGCGGGCTTTCACGTGTGTAGCGCGAGTCATGGGGACAGGTGCGGAATAGAGGTCGCCAACGGGGTTGCCCGTGCCGTATTCGCGCGGGTCGCTGCCGTCGAGGGTGTAGTAGACGGGGTTCTGCGCGGTTACTGCGAGTTGGAGCGTGTTGGTGTACAGTCCTCCGAACGGTGTCAGGACGGGCGCGTCGACGTCAGGATAGCAGTTGATCGCCCTGAGCTGGTTGAGGACGATGTCGTGCCGCCACTGGAAGTAGCCGTTGAGGAGCCATTCCTGGTGGGCGAGGTAGTGTTCTTCGGGGTGGAAGAGGTCGTAGTCGTCGGGGGTGTACTTGCCGGAGTCGACGTCGCGTTTGTAGTCACCCCACCTGGCGGACTCCGCGGGAAGCGCGGCGTAGACCTGGTTGTGGCGCGCGAGCCAGCGGCGCACGATTTCCGGCGGTGTCAACGCGCCGCTGTTGAACATGTGCTTGTGAATGCGGTCGGCGCAGCGCAGGCGGTACTCGGCGTTGGCGCGCAGCCTGGTGAAGAGTCGTGACGGCTTGTTGTTGACGCTCAAGGTGGTCCTGTTGCGATTGAGCACGATGTCGTATTCGGGTTGGGGCGGGGGTGCGGAGGTTACGTGGCGCGAGATGCACAGCTCGGCGTCCCACGAGAAGACGCGATACGGTCCGGGCGGCGTCCGACGGCGTCCCGCATACCAGTTGTGCCCGTCCCAGTCGTCGTTGCCGACGTAGAAATTGAGCAGCATGTAATCGGTGAACTGGTCGATGTCGAGGCGTTCGGCCACGGCCTCGTAGTCGGCGTTGGCGGCGAGTCCCGCGTTGGCTTTGTCACGCAGCCAGATCCAGCCGGACATGGACACGTCGCCGTCGATGGCGAGGTTGACGTTTTGAGCGTCGTAGTCTTCCTTTTCGCCGCCGTAGTAGGAGGCGAGAAAGGGCGCGCTGGGACGTTCGGTGATGTTGTAGATGCCCCAGTAGAGGCCGTTGATGTAGAGGTGGGTGTAGGTGCCGTGGCAGGAGGGGGAGCCCATGACGATCTGGGAATCGCGCACCCACTGGTCGCGGATGTACTGCGAGCGGTAGGCCTGGAACCAGTGGCGGTGAATCCAGGTGTTGTTGTGGCCGCCGCGCAGGACGATCGTGTCGAACTCCTCGACCGCGTCTTCGCCGAAGGGATCGTCTCCGAAGAGGGGATAGCGCAGCTTGGCGACTCCGTACTGTCCCTTGAACAACAGTCGCAGTGTCTTTTTGGGGAAGTCCGTGTGGCGGCTCGATCCCCCGTACACGCGCAGGCCGCAATCCACCTGGAAGCACGACTTGCCGCCGGGATGGAACAGCTCGGCCGAGGTTGGCCGCTCCCACGCCACTCCCTCCTTCTTGGGGTTGGAGTAGAAACCTGTTTGCGGGTCGAAGAGGTGGTTGGTATCGGTGACGAGCGACATCACCGGCAAGGCACAGAGGGCGGCGACCATCTTGTTGGAGTAGAGCTGGTGGTTGACGATGTCCGGGTCCATTTCGTAGTCGGCGTTGGCGGTGGTGTTGCCCTGTCCCTTCCACACGGTCGGGAAGCCTTCCGGCCAGGCCGGTTGGCGTACGACCTGTTCCGGAAATACGTAGGTGTGCGTGTCCACGTCGGTGGCGAGGTAGCTCGGTTTGAAAGCGGCGGCGCGCAGAATGGTCGTGTTCGTAAGCGGGATGGCATTGGAGTAGATGGTGCCGGTGCCGATCGTGGGCGCCGTGCCGTTCAGCGTGTAGCGGATGGTGGCGTCGGCGGTTTTCGAGGTTATGACCACTTCAAACGGGTCGTAGAAGTAGCCGCGATCGACGCTGAACCTGGTGTCTTCGACGATGCCGATGAAGGCGTTGGCGTTGGTAGTGCCGGGGGTTGGCGTCGCGAAGTAGCGCTGTTCGCCGGAGTCGGGGGGCCACGTCAGTCCGTAGGACATATCAGCGTACTGTTCCGGAAAAGCCGGGGCAAAGGCGTGTGCGGCGGCCGTGCCGTCGGGAGCGGTCAACGCCAGGTATTCACCGTCGCCCGTGAGTTTGAAGTTCGTGTGGAGTTCCTCGCCGGCAACGTGGCGATTTTTGCCGGAAGCGAAGACGACGAGGAACCGGCCGGGGGGCATGTCAATCGTGGGGAAGCTCCATTTTCGCGGCAGGCCATCGGCGTCGGTGAGCGACCAGCCGTCGAGGCTGACGTTGGTTGAGGCGGTGTTGTAGATCTCGATCCAGTCCGAGTATTCGCCGTCTTCGTCGGTGTGGGTCGAGGAGTTGATGGCCTGGAATTCGCTGATGACGATAGTCGTTTCGGCGGCAAGCAACCGGGCGGAAACGACACCCAGGAGCGCTATGTGAGCGAATCGATTCATGACCATCTACCATATTGTGGCAGCATTGGCGCGGTGCTGCCAAGGGGGAATTGGGGCCGAATCGGAGCGATGAGAGCAGAGGTGTTCGGGCAGAGTTGCCTGGTTTGATGTCGTCCGAAAAGGGTCGCGCGGGTTTCGCGGCGCGTGGAGGAGCAGATTAAGTAGAA
>CAZKRK010000287.1:0-10025 GCA_964555035.1 uncultured Victivallales bacterium
TGACGTCGCCATCGTCAATGTTTGCAGACGTTTGCGTAGGAATCGGCGGTTCAAGTGCCGAATACAGGGTCAGTACTCCTGCGGGACATAGTTCGCCGGATCGATGGCGAGGAGATCCGGTTTGGTGGGGAGTTCGCGCTCGGGCATCGTGACGACATCGGCCTCGACTTCCCCGTACGGTATCCGTGACAGAAGGTGCTTGATGCAGTTCAGGCGCGCGCGGCGCTTGTCATCCGCTTCCACGATCCACCAGGGAGCTTCCTCGATGTTGGTATGGCGAAACATGTCGTCGCGCGCCTTGGAGTACTCGGACCAGCGCGAACGGGACTCGAGATCCATGCGGCTGAGCTTCCAGCGTTTCGTCGGGTCTTCAAGCCGCGCGCGGAACCGACGTTCCTGTTCGGCCGGATTGATGGTAAACCAATATTTGACGATCGTGATGCCGGCTCGCACCAACATGCGTTCGAGCTCGGGGCAGGTGCGGAAGAACTCCTGACACATGGCTTCCGGGTAGAAGCCCATGACGCGCTCCACGCCCACCAGCGTGTACCAGCTACGGTCGAACAGGACGATTTCGCCCGCCGCCGGCAGGTGTTTGACATAGCGTTGGAAGTACCACTGTCCCGCCTCGCGCACCGACGGCACGCCCAGGGCCACGACCCGGCAGACGCGGTCGTTCAGACGCTGTGTGATTCGCTGAATCACACCGCCTTTGCCGGCCGCGTCACGACCTTCGAAGATTACAACCACTTTCAGCTTCTTGTGCTGCACCCACGTCTGCAGCTTGACCAGTTCCACCTGCAGCTCGCGAAGCACTCGGTCGTACTTTTTGCGGTTCAGTCTCTTGAGGTTGCCGGAACCGTCCGGCGCGTCTTCTTTGTCGTTGTCTGCCATTTGCTCCTCCAACCAATCATGGCTCCTCCGGCACAAGGCCGGCGGTGGCCCCAAAGTGACACCACTGCGGCAAACGTAGGTCCGATTTGCAATCGGACCCCACGCCGCTCAGATGCGGGGCCTCCCCTCCGTTACTTCAAACAACCGGCGTTGGTTGGGTCCGATTGCAAATCGGACCTACGTTGGGCCTACCTCCCCACGCGCTGTCCCCACACCTCAAGCTCGGTCAGGGCACACCACGTGTTTGGGGTCTGCCACTTGAGGTCGCGTAGCTTGACGTGCTTGGTCTTGCGCTTCGGGAAGGTGAAGACCTGGGCGTTGGCGGTCTTCTCGAACTTCACAGGCACGCTTGAACCGTCGGAAAACTCGAGCACGCCTTCCTGCCAGTAGCCGTCATGCGGGAACTCGGCGCGGAGGTAGATCACGATCCTGTCTGTCTCGACGTTTCCGCCGAAGTCGATATTGACCCACGGCGACTCCTCCTGTTCAGGACCCCATGACGGGTACTTCGGGCCGTGACCGGTATTCTCGGTGCGACCGTTGATTACGTTCAGTCCCCAGAAACATGGCTTGTTGCGGCACTCGCTGCTGGCGGTGACGCGGGGGTAGGGACCGCCTTCGTGTTGTGCATGCCGATTGAGGGCGACGTTCTCGGTGAACTCCGCACCTCCAGGCGACGCCATGGGGGAGGGGGACTCGGTTCCGTCGACGAACGCCTTGATGTTGGCCGTCTCGAACTCCTCCTGCACGCGGCGGCGGTTCTCGAAGTAGGCGTGATGCCGCCACTCGCCGTCGCCCCACGTGTTTGCCTCTTCGTAGTCCCCGCAGAACGGCACCAGGACGTCGATCCAGGCTGCGATCTTCTCGTATTCCTCCTTGCTGACCCTGGTCTTGCCGTGCCCCTCCTGGAGCATGGTCATCAGTTTGCTTTTGCAGGCGCCGGCGCTGTAGGGCGGAATCATCTTCGGCGAGGACTGCGGAGAAAGCCAGTTGATGGCGCGGCCGACGCAACCCTGCCCGTCGATCTTGACCCGGCCGTTCAAGGTTAGATTCACGTACGACTCGGTCCAGGTGCGCTTGGCTCTGCCGTCAACGACCGGTTTGTCGAGAAGACTGAAGATCGTCTTGCCTCCCTTGGTCTCACTCTTGCCGTCGTGGCACTCGATACAGTGTTTGTCGAGAACCGGCTGGACCTCTTTGCGGAAACTGAAACCGCGTTCCGGTCCGTAGAACGGATCCAGAGGGCGCGCGCCACGAGTCATGGCCATCGAGTTCTTCTCTTCCGCCAGTGGCGCGTCGTTCTTGTTTTCGTGGCACCCAATGCACGAAAAGGTCTCTCCGGGCATAAGCGTCGACCAGGATCGCATCGTCTGGATGACGTGCCCTTTGCCGTCGAGCACCTGGAAGTACACCGGCCGCCTGGCGGGAACCTGGAAGAAGGCGGAACCGTCCGGCTCGATGGGCGTCTCACCCAGGATCGCTTTGACGTCCCACGCGCAGTTCGGCACCCCGATCGGTGTGGCCACGAAGGCGCCGCCCGCGGGGCCACGGTTACTGCTGCCGCCGATCAACGATGCCCGGTAGCGCACCTCGACCACGCGCAGCTTTTTGGCCACACCCCGCTTCACGCCCTCCATGCCCGGCCCGTGATACACGTCCTGCATGTAGTAGGTGCCGGTGTCCCTGGTGTAGTCGACCGTGCTGGCCTGGACGATGGGGCGCTTGCGCTTGCGCAGCGGGACCGGCTGGCTGGAGGAGAACTCCGGGTCGTATACCAACTGCTCCCGCGCACCGTCTTCCCTCACATAGTAGATTCCAAAGCCGGTCTTGGTGTTGTACTTCGGGCGCATGTAGGTGCTGTAGCCGGCGATATACTCCTTCTCGTTCAACGCGTAGGGGTGGGTGTAGAGACCGCCGTGTTCGGGAGGGGCGTCAAACCGCGGCGCCTTGCGTTCGACCGGCGCGACGTAAGTGCAGCCTGCGGCCTCCTGGCGACCGTCCCGCACGTCGATGACGATCAGTCCGCCCACCTGGTGGCTGTGATGGCCGGACGCCAGCGCGATGACTCTGCTCGAGCCCGGGATGGGGCGGGCATGGCCGATCGTGTTGGGGAAGTACGAGTTGTTGCCGTAGTATTCAGTCTGTCCCGTGCCGTCGATGTTCATTTGGAAGAGCGGCTGCGGGTAGATCTGGCCCCGGTCGTTGTACTCCCAGCGGGTGTAAACCACCGTGCCGTCGTTCAGCACCTGGGGATAGTTGACGGTGACCTGGTCGAAGCTGACGCGCCGCAGGTATTTGCCGTCCTTGTCACAGATGTACATGTTGCTGGTGTCGGTGGTGAAGCAGTCGATCACCTGCACGCACCGAGTGGAGGTGAACATGATGTTGTCGTCGGGCAGGTATATGCCTTCGTAATCGGCATCGCCCAATCCGAACGTGAGCTGCCTGACCTTGCGCGTCTCAAGGTCCATCTCGTAGAGGTGGTAGTCGTCGTTGCGGTCGCCCTTCTTCCACGCGAACAGGATTCTGTCGGCGTCCCAGTGCACGTCGGGATCACGGATGCAGCCGTCCTCGCCCGCGTCCAGCAGCAGCTCTACGCTGTCGGTCAAGTCCGGGTTGAGCGTGTAGACGTAGAGTCCGCCGCCTGGCGTCCACACGCGCCAGCCGTGCGGCGTGGAGAGGTTTTCCGTGTAGGCGAAGTGCTGACCGCCGATGTTCCAGTGCTTGGTGAAGACGAAACGCAACGGTCCGTCCTTCACAATGCCGGACAGCCGCCGTCTGCAGCGCGATTCGCACGCCGCAACGTACAGTCTGGCCCAGGCCCCCTTGTCGTCTTCCGGGAGCTTCTGCATTTGTGCGCGAAGAGCCGCCACGTCATCCGGGCGGGCTTCGGTCAGGACCTTGTCCAGCACGGCCACAATCTGCTCGCGTTTCAGTCCGCGGCGGTGGAAGTCGATGTCGTCCTGGCGGCACCAGCTCAGTTCCTCCTGGAACAACCGCGAGAAGTCGTCGGAGCGCTTGAAGACGATGTCGTGCGCCACGTTGCGATCCACGTCGTCGGGAATGAGGGCCACGTTCTCCTCGAGCAGTGCCATGGCGGCAACGAAGTCGCGTTCCCCGGCCATGGCGGCGCCGGTGACTTTTCCAACCGCCGCCGGGAACATGTCGCGTGCCAGACGATTTGCCGTGCCGCGGTCAAGCTCCTTTGGACGGGATTCCCATATGCTGGTTGCCGTGCGTATGCCTTCCCGGGCATCGGCCTTCTTTATGTAGCGGGGCCACGAGCTTTTCAACAGCCGGCTGACCAGTTCGGATTCGACGCGGCGTCTGACTCTCCCCTCCGGAATTGTGCAGCTCCCCAGAATGGTGCGGATCGCCTGCATCCCTTCCACGGGCGACTCCTTGGAGGCGGCCCTGTCCCACGACTCGCGCGCTGTTCGGGCCAGGAATTCGTGCGCCACCTCGTCTTTCGCCTTTGGGTCATCCAGGCCGGTTTCATCCATGACGGCCACGGCCAGCCGCAGGCCGTCGAGATGGTTCTTCTTTACGAGCGGCCTCCAGACCGCGTGCAGTCCCTCGGAGAGTTTCCTGGCTGCATCCCGGTTGATTTTGCCGTTGTCCACGAGCCCCTGGGCGCGGGCTTTCGCAACGGCTTCACGGATCTTGTCTTTGGGCAACGGCTCCTGCGCCGTGAGGTTGGTTGCCGCGGCTGCAAACAGGAGGACGACCGATAGGGTTAGTGCCTTGGTCCGGCAGTGCCGCACTGAAAAACAAGCAAGGAACGACACAAGAACAGCGTCCACATTCCCCTGCCACGCATTCCTCTGCCGATCTCTGATTTGGGTTGCGGGCAATGCCCGCGTTGCGAGTGTTTTCATGGCCGGCACGATGCCACACCGACGGCGGCAAAGCAACCGTAGAAGCGCCTTCTCAGTGCATGAATACCACGTCCGCAATCTCAGTTATGAGCCCATTGGTGTCGAACTCGACTCGGTACGGACCGAAGACGCCCTGGGACCCGGCGTGGCGAAGCCGGTCATAGACACCGACAACCATGCAGTAGCGCTTTCCGTGCTCTTCATACCGAATGCGTCCCTTGGCCAGAAGGCCGGGATAGTCGAAAACGGACGTTCCCTTCTTCAAGTAGCTCTTCAGCTTTGCGTAACGGGAACCGAGCTCTTTCATGTTCTCGTGGTATTTCGCGACGGCATCCCTCTTCTCTTTCGGGATGCGTTGCATGGGGGAGACTCCTTCGGGCAGGCGATACTCTGGCGGCAGGTAGTCGGCGTTCGGCAGACTTTGGATCAGCTTGACCAGTTCTTGCGAAGGGGGAGGCGCCACGTCCTCGGCCGTCGCCCATGGCGTAATGAATAGAGCTGCCAACACGCCTATGATAGCTTCCAGATGTCTGCGTTTCATGGTCTTCTCCTTTTCTTGGCATTGGACAATTCGGCGAGGAAATTGCAATCCCGCCCTGTCATCCCGAGCGAAGCGGAGCGGAGTCGAGGGATCTCAGGAACTGAAAACAACTCCGGACGCTATTGCAAGTCTCGAGATCCCTCGACTCCGCTCCGCTTCGCTGCTAAAGACATCGCGCAGGCTCCGCATAGTGCGGTTAGGGTCGAAAAATGGATTGGTCGAAAGACGCATGCATTTTTCGACCAACTCATTTCTCGACCCTTCTCTCTCCCCGCAACCATGCGCATGTCTTGTTCACGAGCCAGCGGGTTCCGCCCGTGACGGCCCTCGGGATCACAGGGCGGGCTCGAAGTCTCAGACCAGTATCCCCCGATCCACCTCCGGCAGCGCAATCTCCAGCCCGCTTGCGGCTGTCGCCGCCTTTCTGCGCAGCTCGTCCGGGTCGACCGTGTTGAAATCGAACATCCCGAAATGGTGCGGGACCAGGCGCGGGATTGCGGCCTGGCGGCAGAGTTCGACGGCTTCGTCGAACGTGAAGTTGCCGAGGATCCCGTTGCTTGTCCGGAATTCGTCCCTGCCGTTGACGGGGAGCAGGGCGATGTCGATCGTGAAAGAGCGTAGCGTCTCGAGCAGTCCGTGGTAGGGAACGCAATCGCCCGAATGGTAGATGCGGGTTCCATCGATGCTGAAGACGAAACCGAGGTAAAGGAGGTTCCCGTCGTCATCGCGCTGCAATTCTTCGTGGGCGGACGCGAGGACATCCACTTCGGCTTTGTCGCTCAAGCGGACGTGGTCGCCGGCGTCAAGGAGCTGCGTGTCTGTCTCGGGGATGCCGACAACGTCGCGGGCATGTCCGGCCGCGGCCCTGGGACAGCAGAAACGGCAACCGGGATTGGCGGCGAGCAGCCGCGGCAATGTCTCGACGTCCATGTGGTCCGTGTGACGATGCGAGGAGAACACCCAGTCGACACCGGTTAGCCGCGAGGGCTCAACCGGGACGGGCATCATCCGAACGTGATCGAACGTGGCGCCGCGGTACTTCTTCGCAAGGGAATTGGAGAGATACGGGTCGACAACCAGGGCGCCCGTCGGCCAGCGAATCAGGAACCCGGCCTGGCCAAGCCACCATATGGCCACCTGGTGTGAACCGAGGTTGAGCGTGCCGTGGGAAGAGATCTTGACGTCGACTGTGGTCATTTTGCCTGCACTATCTCCGTACTCGCATACGTGGGCCGGATTTGCAATCCGGCCGTCAGAGTAGGGAGCATGTTGTCGAGTATGGACGCTCCGCGGTCAGGTGATTCTCTCGTCATGCTCTTTACTCTCTCGGCCGGATTGCAAATCCGGCCCACTGTTTGGCGGCTCAAGTCTTTCCTCGTCGGCGATTTCGCATAGCTCGCGGTAGGTGTGCTCCAGCAGGGGGACGCCGTTCGCCATGCACTCCGCCTCTTTCTCAAACTCCTTCTGACCGGCGAAGTATACGCGTTCACAGCCGTCGGCGGGAGGGGACTGACGCAGTCGCGACAGCATGGTGTCCATGTCCCTCCTGAAGTCTGCCGGGTCCCGGAAACGATCGATCTTGATGGCGCCGAAGAAATGGCTCACGCGGGCCGAAGACGTTTCCGTATCGCAGATGTCGGTCCCGAAGGGCGCACCCCCCAGCACGGCACACAGGATATCGACCATCGTGGCCAGCCCGTATCCCTTGTGACCGCCGAACGCCTCGCCTTCGCCGCCGAGCGGGAGGATGCCGCCACCGATGCGGTTGAACATGTCGTCCAGAATTGCACGTGGTTCTTCAGCCGAACGCCCGGCCTTGTCCACGGCCCAGCCGAGAGGGAGGTTCTCTCCCTTGCCGTCGTAGACCTCGATCTTTCCGCGGGTCACGACGGTGGTGGACATGTCGAGCACGAATGCCCGCTCTCTGTCGGCCGGCGCGCAGAAGGCGAGCGGATTGGTGCCGTAGGCAACCTGTCGGCCAAACGTGGGCACGCCCAGGGCCGCCGTGTTCGTCATGGCGATCCCGAGCATGTCGCGCTGCAGCGCCATCATGGCGTAGTAGCCGGCGATCCCAAAGTGGTTCGAATCGTGTACGCAACCGAAAGCCGCCCCGTTCGCTTCAGCCTTGTCAATGACCGTGCCCATGGCCTTGACGCCGGCCGGCGCTCCCATGCCGCCGTTGGCGTTCATGACCACCGAGGAAGGTGTTTGCCTGACGACGGTAGTCTTGGCATCCGGGAGCATCAGTCCCGTCTTGAGCCCGTTGCGATAGCGCCACAAGCGTCCGACGCCGTGCGATTCGATTCCGCGCAGGTCGGCGGCAACGAGCACTTCGGCTGAAATCAAAGCGTCCTCCGGAGTAAGCCCGAGGGTTTCGAATACCTCCCGACAGAACCGACGCAGATCGCCGTGCTCCACTCTGACGTACGTGTCACTCATTTCGACCGAGTGCTCCCAGGAGGTTGTCCACCGCTACGGACATGGCGCGTCCGACGCTCTCCGCGGTGAATCCGCCGATATGCGGGGTGGCCGTGACCCTGGGATGCTTCACCAGCCGCAGGTCGGCGGGCGGTTCCGATGTGAAAGCGTCGAGCGCGACTCCCGCGACCGAGCCGCTCTCGAGCGCCTCGAGTACGGCATCGTCGTCAAGCAGGCTCCCGCGAGCGGTGTTCACGATGTAGACGCCGGCTTTCATGGCCGCGATGGCGACCCCGTCGATCAGCGGCCTGCCGTCAGCCTTTGGCGGGCAGTGCAGGCTGACAATGTCGGACACCGCCAGCAACTCGTCCAGCGGGCAGTACGCGAAATCTCCGGCGGGACTGAAGCGGTCGTCCGGGTACGGGTCGAATGCCCTGACTTTCATCCCGAACGCCATGGCGAATTCGGCCACGAGCTGGCCGATTTTGCCGCAACCGACCAGTCCCAGCGTGCGTCCTTCCAGCTCGATTCCCTTGCGACGAGTCCAACCGCCGCCCTTCATTTCACTGTCGCTGAACGGCAGAGACCGGACTGAGGCCAGCACGTGGGCGAACGTCAATTCCGCTACCCCGCGCGCGTTTGCGCCCTCCGCGCGACAGACTTGAATGCCGTTGCGTTCGGCCGCGGCGAGATCGATGCTGTCGACGCCTGTGCCGTTGCGGCTTATCGCCTTCAAGTCCGTCGCGGCGTCGAGCACTCTCGCGGAGATCGTTTCGACGCCGGCAAGGTAGCCAACGCACCCCGGCAGCAACTCCAGCAGTTCGCCCTCCGTAGGAAAACACCCTGGCGTGGAAAAGACGACTTCGTAGCCGGCGGCTGACAACGCGTCCAGAGACGGATGGCCGTTTCTGGTGACCGATCGTGGTGTGACGAGGATTCTCATGGGGCCCCCTTGCCCGTTGGAGTGTTGGAGTGGTGGAGTGGTGGAGTGGTGGAGTGTTGGAGTGGTGGGGGGGGTGGAGTGATGGGTATTGGAGTGATGGAGCGGAGGGGTGATGGGGATCGTCGTTGGGCGTGCTGCCGTAGGTGGTGTTGCTTTCTCTCACGACGAGGTGATCGACCCAGTCCCCGCTGTCTCGTTTTCTCTCCAACGCTTCCACGAGTCTCAGCATCCCGTTCTCGATCTTGTAGGCCAGGGCATCCAGTCTATCGTACTCCTGTTCGGAGATGTGACTGGTCTTGCGGTATGCGCTTAGACCGGAGACTGATTCACCTAGCGAACCTAACGCGATGTTCAGGAAATTGAGGTACTCCTTGATGGAGCGTCTGCAGTACCCCTCGGCGATGTTGCGATGCACGGAATCGACGCACGCGATTTGGTTTGACGCGACCTTCTTCAGCTCGAATCCGAAGCCCCGAAAAGACCGATAGGTGAGCCTGTAGTACTCAATAGCATCACCCCAAACGGTCAACTTCTTGTATCCCCGATTCCTGTTCTTCCTCATCCCACCACTCCATCACTCCACCACTCCACTCCCCCGCGTCCACCGCGGGTTGTCCACGATGGCCGGTTTGCCGGCACGCTCCACGATCAGTTTCCGGAACCCCGTTGTCTCGATCGTACCGTAGTCGTGGCCGGCGTCGGCCCTGAAGGCGTAGAAGGTGACGAGCGGGTCGGCGTCGGAGACGTTGATGCTGCGGTGTGCGTAGCGTTCGGGAACGTACACGGCGGCGCCGGGTTTGAGTTCGCGCGCTTCCCAATCGCCCTCGGGGCTCTCCATGAGCATGTAGCCCTCTCCGCGCAGGCAGTAGTAAACCTCGGCGGTCTCCAGGATCGTGTGGAAATGCCCCTTGGTCATGAAGTACTCGTCGCCAACTCTCCCGGGATAGGTGATGCTGGTGCCGAAGGCGATTTCGCCGGGTCTTTCCGGTCTGCCCGACTCGTAGAACTCGTAGACCAGGACGTCATCCTGCTTCGCCATTTCGGCACGCCGGGCCTCGTCCGCATACATGCCCTTCATGGCCGACAGCCTTCTCCGGGTCGAATCCCATTCGGGCGAGAGACCCGTGTGCATGTCGAAGTTGACCAGCAGCGATTTCATGTGTGTCTCCTTTGAGCCTCTCCCTCCCCGTCGCGTTGGGATTGAAGATTACGAGCAAGATTACGATTGAAGATTGTGGGGGCGTCCCCCTCTTTCATCCTAATCGTGCTCGTAATCCTCGATCCTCTCCCTCCCCGTCGCGTTGGGATTGAAGATTACGAGCAAGATTACGATTGAAGATTGTGGGGGCGT
>CAZKRK010000288.1:0-9995 GCA_964555035.1 uncultured Victivallales bacterium
TCCAGGTTCAATTGACGGGCGTTTCGCAAACGTAGACCTTTTCGGACGGGGTCTAGTCAGCAACTACCGATTGGCGATTGGTGAAGTGGATTTTCACCAGATCGCAACTCATCGCCCGGCCCCGCCACGACCTGTTCGACCGTGGCGTCGGTGTCCCGGTCGGCCCGATAAACCGCGCGGCTGCCGTCCCCCGGCGAATCGCGATCAGTCGCCGGAAACGTCCACGCCCCTCTCTCTCAGGTACGCTTTCAGTTCCGGGATGCCGATGACGTTGAAATGGAAGACGGAGGCCGCCAGCAGGACGGTGGCGCCGGCTTCGGCCGCCTCGTAGAAGTGTTCCAACGTGCCCGCGCCGCCGGACGCCACGATCTCCGCATCGGTGGCCTCTTTCAGTTTGCGGATCAGGGGCAGGTCAAACCCGGTTCGCACGCCATCGGTGGATTTGCTCGTTGGCAGGATGGTGGCGACACCGTAGCCATTGACCTGGATCGCCCACTCGAGGGCATCGGCGCCGGTTGCCGTGCGACCGCCGTCGATGTAGACTTCATACCCCGAAGACATGGCCTCGTTCTGGGCCACGTCAATGGCCACTGTGACACGGTCTTGCCCCAGGGCGTCGATCATCTCCTTGATGACCGCGGGGTTCCGAAAAGCGGCGCTGCTGGTCGATATCTTGTCCGCGCCGGCATCGAGCACTGCGCGCGCGGAGTCGACGTCGGCGATGCCTCCGCCAACGGTGAAGGGAACGGTCGCGGCTTCCGCCACGCGTTGGACGACGTCCAGCATGGTGCGTCGGCCTTCAACCGTGGCGGTGATGTCGAGTAGAGCCAGCTCGTCGGCTCCGGCGGCACAGTAGGCCTTGGCGCATTCCACGGGATCGCCGGCGTCGCGGATGTCGACGAAGCGGACTCCCTTGACGACGCGGCCGTGCTCCATGTCGAGACAGGGCATGATACGGACGGACAGACTCATTGTGTACTCCTCCTGCTGGTTGCGCGTTTTCCCCGGCCATATGCGGCCTTACCTTGCACAGCTTCCGCAATAGTCGGCCCGGGAGGCACGAAGGGTCAAGCGCAAACGGTTGAACCGGGTCAACCGCATTCCCTCTTCAGCCATCCGGTCGAGATGGGGGGTCTTGACGCGTCCACCCCAAAAACACCCAACGTCTCGGCGGGGTAATCCGCCTGGGCCTTCTGCGTGCGCCGGAAGGCGTGACTGCCCGCCATCCACTCGTCGGACAGGTCACAGCTCAATGTCAGTTGGAGCAGATTCTATCGGTGACCGGTCAACGGTATACATTCGCCAATGTATACAGCTGAGCGTCCAACAATCCGGATTGCTCCGACTGACAAGTGGGGTTGGCAAGGGTGAAGGCAGAGTCAGGCCTCCCGAAGGCTCCGGGCCGTACGGCTAGTGCTCCCCACCAACTCCGGAGTCCTTTGCCCGAAGAGTAGCCACCGTCTCAAATATCGCGTTGACCTGCATGTCGGTGACGTTCTGATCCATGTTGATGCAGCATATGCCGGTCAAGGCCGGGTTGGCCGAGTCGGCAACCAGACGAGTAATGGCCTCCCGAATCTCCTCCGGCGTCCAGTTCACTAGCTGCACCGGATCGAGACGGATATTCAGAAACGTCTCAGGCAGATGCTCTCGGAGCGCCCTAACATCGCCACCCCAACCGATGTCTAGAAAATCCAGGTGCGGGATCTTTGCATAGCTCGCGGCGAAACGATGCGGATCGCTGCCACAGTGGTGAATACCAAACGGGCGTCGCTGACGGCTCCACGCCGCATCGATCGGCAAAATGAACCGTTCATAGTCTTCCGCCGAGATCATCGTGTTCGAACACTCTGAATGGTGCCAGACCGGCTCATCGAAAAAACGCACAACCCGGTTGACCGAGACCGAGCTGGTTTTCGTCTCCGCCTGAACACCGCCGACAAAACGGGAGATCACGGTGGCAAGACTCTGGAACCCGGCTTGCACGGACTCGGGGTCATCAATCATATCCAGGAAGAGATTCTGACCGCGGAGATCAAGGGCGAGGTTCAAGATGCCCGACCAATTGACGTCCCCGGTCAAATAGCCGTGCGACGTTTTCAGCGCCTCGCACAGCGCGGAGAAGCGCTTGAATGCGTCGCTCCTGAACGCCCCCTCGGGGTCGATCTCCAGGGAATCGCGTTCCGCAGGGAGCACATCCGGCGGAGCATCTTCGTTATAGCGGATCTCGCAGTCCAGCATTTCGGAAACCAGGTAGCCGGCCGCATTGTGCACCGCACCGATCACCGGCAGGTCGTCATTGCGGTACTCCCCCAGCCCGTGCTCGCCAAAACGGTCATAGAGCACCTGCTCCATTTGTCGCTCACACTCCACTCGCCTCTTCGGGTGGTAGAAGAAGTCTTCGTCAAACGTAATCCCCGTGTGCGCGTACCACCACGAAGGGTGAAACACGATGTCTACCGGCAATGACGAGGATAGCACTGTCTTGGTCATCTTCTCGCTCCGACTCTCACGAACTCGCGACGCGCGACGCGCGAATATCCTCGCAAGTCAAAGCGTCAGAGCGTCCCAACCACCCGAGCGTCGCTGGTCGCGAGTCGCGAGTCCAAAACAAAACTCGTCCCCCAATCGAAATCACGCCCACCAGCAACAATATCACACCAATCGCGGCGACGCATGAAATCACGAACCCGACGGTGTCGGTCCGGTTCCACTTGTTGAACTCCCAGTCCGAACCGGGGACCGAACAGGTTGCGGTCGTCAAACCGGTGCGGATCGGCGTACGACAACTTAAGTTGGCGCGCATCTTCCTTGGGATCGCTTTCAACCGGGGTCTTCATCTTCACGAAGAAACGGTCGAGCACGGCCTTGTCGTCGCGCCGCGTTAGCGGCGAAACCCCAACCAGGATCAGGAACGGCACGATCGTCCGGATCAGAATACGAATCGTTTCGTTCAACGCATAGGGGTTCTTGCCAAGGTCACAGCCCATCTTGTCCAGCAGAACCAGCTCCAGACTCAACATCCCGCTGCCTTGCTTCTGCCCTTCGCCGTTCACCTTGATCCCCTTTGTCCAGAAAATCGACTTGCTTGCCTGCGTGTAGGTGCGCGAGTACGTGTCGCCTAGCTTGAGATCAGCCGGCCGTTCCTCGACATCCATCTGCGTCGCCGTGTATTCGCGCGTGACCTCGTGCGCCTCTGTCGTCTTTAGCAATCCTGCGTTTGTCCGCAGCGACGGCGCCAGGTTGGGCAGCGTCATCGGCAACAGGAAGAAGATCACCACGACGCACACCACCCAGATCAGGACATCCGGGTTCAGGTGGAAGAACATCTTGCGCGGCTTCTCGATGCGCAGTTGCTCGAGCTCCGCGCTCTCAGCCGCCGAAAGCGCATGAACCTCTTTCGCTTCCAGCGCATTCCAGCGCATCGCCTGCGCGTATTCAGCATTCTCGGCCGCGCTGAGCTGATCCGCCGCCTTCGGCGTCAACGCCACCACGGTCTTGGTCATCGCGGCGAAGCCGACAGAAATGATGGTCATCATGCCGATCACGCCGATCACCGCGTATAGGCCCGCCATCCGTTTTGAGCCGTAGCGCGCCTCGAAGAAGTCACCCAACGAGATCAGGCGCAGCCGGCGCATCCACGGCATCACCATCCAGTACATCGGCGTGGCGAAGAGATAGAGCAGAGAGCTCCACACCCCGGCGATCCCGTTGCTGAACGTGGTGGTCGTCACGCCCACCGCGTTGTCCGCCGACGTGCCCTGCCCGAAAGCCGCAAACGTCCGGATGAACTTCCCGAACTTGCGCCCCGCGAGGAAGTAGTCCGTCTGGTTCTTGATGCGCCGCGACGCCCAGACCCCGATCGCGATCACCACCGCGAAATAGCCGATGATGACTGCAATATCGATTGCTGCTAAACCAAACATGTGGATCTCCGTCTTTTTTCACCAACCGCCGTTGAGGCACGTCTTCTTGGACTAGCGACTCGCGACCAGCGACTAGCGATCTTCAGGACGCGCGACTTGCCGAGTCGGGGCGTCCCCGCAACTCGCTAGTCGCGCGTCGCTGGTCGCTGGTCCAAAACAAAACAACAACCCGCCCCTTGCTTCGCCATCACACGTTGCGACTCCCTCGACACTCGGGGTAGCCGGAACATCCCCAGAATTCCCCGTTCTGGGATCTGCGTTTACGCATGGGCTTTCCGCATTCGGGGCAACCCGGCCCTTCCCCGTCCCGCGCCAGCACACGCGCCCGCGTCATCTTCTCTCTGATACCGCCTTTCTCAAGGAAAGACGCCTCGAGGGACTGAAGCTGCTTACCCAACAGCGAAAGGGCGCGTTGCACCAGCACGATCAGAGCATTCGCCACAACCACCGGGTCCCGGTGTTCAAGCCACGGGTCGAGTTTCCTCTTCTGGGCGAGGAGAAACGTCCAGTAGTCATGCAGCACGTCATCTGTGTATTCGAAACGGTCGAGCGCTATCGCAGACAGCGCCTTGTGATCCTCCGAATGAATGCTCCAAGGCACCTCGCCACGACTCACCAGGTAGTCCTCCAGGTCGCCCAGCAATTCCGCCAGGCTGGCCTTGGCGACATCGGTGAGCTTGATCTCCGTTTCCGCCGAGGTCTTGGCCCGTTCGGATCCCTCGATGATGTTCTGCTTGCCCGACCGAGAAGCACCTACCATCTGCCCAACGGTCTTGCCAAGCGGGTCCTCTTTCCAATCGATAAAGCGTCTGCAGAAGCTCATCGTCCCAAGGTGAACGATAGTCGCAAAGTTGAACGAGTGGAGTTTGCGGTACCCACCGCTCCGGTTGTAGATCTGGCTCATGTTCCGTGTCCTCCGTGGTAGTGAGAAGCGCCCTATCGCGCCCTCTACCATACAGAAGCCCCCACGGACGGCCCTTTCCGGAAAAATCTGCAACTTTCTTGCCCTCGTTCTGGACTAGCGACTCGCGACCAGCGACGCGCGGATCTTCCCTCGCGAGTCGACGCGTCGCAAGTCCCAGGACCTCGCTAGTCGCTGTAGTTCGAGCAGGGCGCAAGGTGCCCGTTCTCATCGCGCAGGCTCTCCCAACGATTCAGGATCGTGCCGATCGCCCGCACATACTCCGGGTCGGGATTCCCGAGATAGGCCTCGACCCAGGTGGCGATCATGGCCGAGCCCGGCCAGGGGAACTCCATGCCCCCACCGGGGCCGTGCTTGTTTGAGTTGGCATGGCGGTTGAAGTCGCCGGTCTTCTTGTCGCGGACATGGTGGTCCCAGAGCCCCATGGCGTATTTCTGCAACGCCTCCGGATTCAGCTTCCAGTACGGCCAGACGAGGTTGAACTCGAACGTCTTGCGCCAGGCCTGCTGCTGCTCGGGCGTCAGGGGGATTTGGGCGCCGCCAGGCAACTGCAAGCGCAAAGCAATGCGCAAAGACGGAGCTCCCCGGAGAACGTAGTGATGGAGGCGTCTTCTGTGCGGAGGTGGGCTTCGATCACGGAAATGGCCACAGAAATCGTAACCGTTAAGTCTGGGGGAACTTGCCGCATGGCTGACAACGCAAAGCAAAGAAGCCGGGCAAACTTGACGCTTACGAAAAACCGCACCCAAGCCCGGAAGACGGCATGAGAGCAGAGATGCCATACAAGTGCCGTGAAATGGTCTACCGTGGTGCGATCCCAGCCCCCCCCCCGCAACGGGAGTAGAACCATTTGTTTACGGGTTCGCGGCCCTCAAGAACAACGGGGTCGAACCGTCCTCAGACCATGACAACCGGTACAGGCCACCTCCACGCTCATGTACGCTCGCGTTCGCAGCGTTGCCGTATGGCCCAGAGACGCGGCTCGACTGGAGGAGCATGAGGTCATTGGTCGTCAGGGATGCATGTTGAGTCTGGACATCGATGTGCAGGTTGGTCGACTGCGCAACGAGGTCAGAAATCCGCATCGACATGACATGCTTCTGGAGCGGAGTCTGACGGGCCCCGGACCGGAACAACTGAAGCAACTCCCCATGGGAAAGCGCACGTTGCCAGATGGCAACGTCATCCACGCGGCCCGAGAACCGGTACTTGTTCTCAATGCCGTTCTGCCCAAAGGCTGCATGCTGACCTGCCTTTACCCTCTGGGTCAGGCCCACGCCACCGCCACCACTCCCGGTGTGTACGTCCTTGAGCTTGCCGTCCAGGTAGATGGAAGCCTGTCCAGACACAGGACCGATATTTCCTTTGTAGAGGCCGACGACATGATGCCATTGCCCCGTCGCGAGATGTGATTCGTGAATGCCGGGCCGGGCGGCATTGGCGTTGGCAGCCGTCACTTTGAAACGCAGTTCTCTGTTGCTCCTATCCTGGTACAGGATATAGGCGTCCTCCGGGGAGTCATAGATTCCCGCGAACGGCTCCGGAATGCCTGACGGCTTTGCGTCCATGTACACCCAGCAGGAGATGGTGACCGCATTGGTTGCGATATCGAGACTTGCGCTTTGTGGAATCTCCACAAAGTCATCGAGTCCGTCCAAGTCCAGCGCCCCGCCGATTCTGGCCTGAGCGCCGCTTGTCCAGGTGGGCGGTGAATCGAATTCCCGAAGCGTTCCCGGATTGCGCCCCTCAACATCTGTCGCATTGGTGGTCGTGATGTCGGTCAGACCGTCATCGAATTTACAGTATGAGACCAACCCCTCGGCAAACGCTTCATTGGACGACGGCTGATCATCAGTCAGGTACCGAACGAGACCGGGGTCATCGGAAATAACACCGTCGACAGCCATGTCCACATACGTCTGAACGTCGGCGCCATTGGCCGTCCAGACAAAGACCCTCGCACCCAACGAACGCACCATGTCTATCTCGGTAGGCGAGACATTGTTCTTGCTCCTACAAACAGCTCCGCGTCATGACGTGTTGAACCTGCCGGCAACCTCCATCAACGAACCGCACCGACCTCAAAACCACACCCGAAGTCCGCCTCCGTCCCGCGCGTAACGCACACCTTTCGCCTCGAACGCGCCTCTTCCCGCGCTGAACGGCAACTGATTCACAAATCCTCACTTCACCAGACTCCACGAGACGATCCCTCCGCAACTCCTGCACCGCCTACCGCAATGGTGTTTGAGCAAAACCCGACAATTCACGACAATTCACGACAATTTGCCTGTCCCCCTGATAACCCTGATACCGATACCTGATATTTCCGTGATATTCGCTCTGATAATCGCCGGAACTCACAGACAGTCACAAATAGAGAAGACGGCACGCACTATAGCCATAAACCATTGATAACAAGCAATTAACTGCAAGCGTGCGCAACGAAAGGTTGGCGCCCCCGGCAGGACTCAAACCTGCGACCTGCGGATTAGAAGTCCGCTGCTCTGTTCAGCTGAGCTACGGGGGCCTTTGGCTGGGCAACCTGGCCATTTCTGTCGTATCGCAAGAAACGGCCACTTGCGCATGTGCCGTCACCTCACCGCAATCACGAAAAAGAGTTGACACAAATGGCACAAAAACCGGCGCCGAAGATAAGCGAGCGTAGAACCAAAGTCAACGGCAAGGTCTACCATTCGCGGATGACGTCGGGGGACTTCTACAGGCGGATGTAGTGGGTTTCAACAGCGCTCTCCCGTCTGAGCTCGGGACTGCCGCGCATCTTTGACAGTACGCTCCGCGCCTCCCTTGCCGCCGGCAACGCCTTGAGCTCGTCCGCCAGGGCGGCGAGCTTCTTATAGCTCTCGTACCGCGCGCCCCAGTCCCGGCTCTCGTCCAGGACGGCAGCCTGTACGGCGCTGATTCGTTTTGCGCCCACATCCGGGAAACGGCATCCGGCGGTGAAGCTCCGCGAAACGGTACTCCTGCGCCGTCAATGACTACATCCATACTCACTTCAGGGAAGCAGCCGCGATCTGATAAATGTGGACCGCCAACGGTTGGAACGTATCGGAGAACGAGCTGTCGTTTGCCCGGATTGTGCGCCCCTCATCGACCACGACAACGTTGGCTCCCCTCGCTAATCCGTCTACCTTGATAGTTACCTCTGCTCGCTTAAGTCGCTCGTCGTAATTGACCGCAAAAACGGTAAGGCTACCGTCGCTTTGCTTCGCCATCATATCCACTTTGACTTCATCGCCGATCTCCAGCGCTACAGCACGTTTCGGTTTCCTGCCGAGAATCACCGGTGATAGTCGCGTGATCTGGTCGTTGATCTCACGAAGTGCGTTCCGGTTGCTTTCCGGTACGCCGAACTGGTTGTATGCAGGTTTCCAGACGTGGGTGAAGTAACCGATTGCCGTTGCCCCGCGACAGATGGCCATCCAGACTTCGGCCCGGATATGGGCGGGCGTAACATCTTTCTGTCGCTCAAGCGGGCCGGTCCATTGTCCGCCTTTGCCGGTCTCAATCCACGCATAAACGGGCCGCGGGTCCGCCATTCGAACCAGCAGATCGGTTGCTTCATGAACGAGGTGAATCCACTCGGGTTTGTTCCACCCGTAAATGGGGTAGATGTCGTAGCCAACGACATCGGCAGCCTTGACGTATTCAGGGTAGATCCTCCGTTCCTCATCGCTCCACTTCTTGAAAAGGGGGTGAAAATACCCCGTCAGAGTCATGAAAGCCGGCCGTGACGGATCGACCGCCTTGATTGACTTGTACGTTCTCAAGGTCTCTTCGGGAGCGGTCCTGGGGACAGATCGGGGAGGCGAAAGCAAAACGTTCTTTCCCTCCTTGTCGAAACCCTCGATCTCGCCGAATGACCCCCATACGTGTTCCCCGGGGATAGTCCCTGAAACTGTCATTCTGAGTTTCCTGAAAGTTGTCGGCTGCGCAAGGTCGAATTCCTGGCGTCCTTTCCTCGCCGCGAGGACGGCTTTCAGGATCGGCTTTCCATCGCCTTCGAAATGGACCTCTTTGGCTACCGGCAATCCCTTGGAAACGGTCAACCACACGGCCAGGCTCTCCACGGTCACAGGACGAGGGAGGTTGATCGTCACGGCGGCGCCATCGAGCGGATCGAAGACAGACCAGCTATGCGTGACACCGTCAAGCAGCTTCCATAGCGGTGTCTTGCGGTTGATTGCCATACCCTTTGCAGGCACAACCTCAGCATCGCTTACCCGGCGCGGAAGATCGGGCTCGTCGCCATGAATATAGGCAAGCAGGGCGGGATGCCCCTTGAGTCGGGCGTCAAAAGGCATGACGCCGTAGAGCCCCGCATTCTCCACGAGCGTCAAGTACTCGGCCACGTCCTTCGTCCCGCTGGAGCCCGGCCAATACCCTGCTGTTGTGTTCATGCCACAGGCCTTGACCGCGGAGAACTGCTTCGCATCCTGAAGCCAGGACATAAGGGGAAAGAAAGGCCGACCATTAACGTGGAAAGCCCGGCCGGGCCGGATCTCGACTCCCCTGATGGGCGGCGGATGCTCCCCGACAGCCGGCAATGCGGACAACGCCAGGGCAGTAGTGACGGCTAGACGTGTCATCTTCATCGTCTCTCCTCCTTCCGGCTGAGACCACAAAGCGGCTTCCGTAGCTTCATCATGCTCCTTTCATGTCCGCTCATACTCCCCCGTGCCGTCTGCCACCTCGGCACACACTGTTTCGGCCATCGTCCTCTCCGCGTCAATCATGCCATGGCCCCTGCCCAGTGCTCCCAAGAGCAAACCGCCGACACGTTCCCTCACGGCTTCCACATCAACCGCCGGTGAAGACTCTCGCGCACCACGGCGCTCCCGCCAAGCTCAAACTCCCGAGGATGCGCCGATTGTACGTGTCGAAGTGCTGTCCGGCTTCGGCTGCATTGTCCCCCATCATGAAACAACATCCTCTCACCGTACCCGAAGTCGCCGAAGAACCCTACAACGGCCAGTTCATCCAGGTGAACGTGGTCAAGATCGAAGAAAGCGGGGCAACGAGCCTGAAGTAGCCACGCCTTCAGGAGTTTCCGGACAATACGCTCCAGTTGGACCCCATCCGAAAAGGGTCTACGTTTGCGAAACGCCCGTCAATTGAACCTGGAG
>CAZKRK010000289.1:0-9988 GCA_964555035.1 uncultured Victivallales bacterium
CCGCGGCCCATGCCTTTGACTTCGCAGCCGAGTTCGAAATAGCGTTTGATCTGCTCGTCGTTGAGGATGCAGAAGCAGTCGATGATGGCGCAGGCACGGCCGACGGCCTTGACCACCTTGTCGGGATCGAGGTCGAGATACTCCTGGTGCCGGACCCCCAGGATGATGGCCTTGACGCCCTTCATGGCTTTCCACAAATCCTCTTCCATCTGCAGCTCGCCGAGCTGCGCCTGGCGGTTGAAGAAGTGCGCCTTGCTGTGCGGAGCGAAGTCGCCGTCGTGCTCGACGTTGACGTTCTGGTTGAGGAACTCGAACCAGTGCTTCACGTAGGGGTCGTGGACGCGAACATCCGCACCCATCTCGGTCAACTTGCGCACGATCAACTCCGAGCCGCTGTAGCGCGTGTCGCCGACGTCCTCGCGATAGGAGGCGCCCATCAGCAGGATGTCGGCGGCCGCGATGGGCTGCCCCATGTTGCGCAGCGCATCGCGCACGAGCGTGGCCGTATGAAGCCCACGCGTGTCGTTGATGTCAATCGCCATCGGCGTGATCTGGAAGATGTCGTCCTCCCAGCCGTGAATGTGCTTGTAGGCCCACACGCCCAACCCGCCGTCCTTGGGCAGGCAGTAACCGCCAATGCCGGGGCCGGGAAAGATCATGTTGGAGTGCGTCGGGCGTACCTTGATGGCCTCGATGACCTTCTTCAGATCGACGCCGTTGCGCTCGGCGAAGAGGGACCATTCGTCCATGAAGGCCAGGATCGTGGCGCGGAAGCTGTTCTCGACGATCTTGGCGGTCTCCGATTCGATCGGACGGTCCAGCACGGTCAACGGGTAGTCCTCGGTGTTGAGCACGTCCTTCAGGAACTTGGCCACACGTTTGCGGGCCTTCTTGTTGACGCCGCTGCATACCCGCCAGAAGTCGCGGATGGACGAGACGTAGTTCTTGCCCGGCATGACGCGCTCGTAGCTGTGCGCAAGAACGGGGTCGGACTTGATGCCGCGCTTCTCGAAGACCTTCTTCATGATCGGATAGGCGATCTGTTCGGTGGTTCCCGGGGCAACGGTTGTCTCGATCAGCACCATGGCCTTGGCCGGGATGTTCTCGGCAATCGTCTCCATCGAAGCTTCCAGCGCAGCCATATCCGCGGCCCCGTTGCAGCAGTTTCCGAGCTCTTCCTTCAGGTAGTCGCACTGGACGTCAACCACAACCACGTCGGCCAACTTGAGTGCGTCGTAGGTGTACGTGGCAATAAGGTTCTGCTTCTCGTTGACGCAGCGGGCGATCAACTCGTCGACCTCCGGATCCTCCGACGACACGGGGGCGAGCCCGCGGTTGAGCAGGGGGATCTTCCAGTAGCTGCGCGTGCTCGGGCGCTGCATGCCGATCACGAACTTGGTCGGGCGGCCCTTCTTGTCGGTCGCGTCCGCGACGACCGCGGCCATCACGGCGCCGACGAACCCGACGCCGACAACGACGACGATCTCGCGGCCCAGCTCGCGCTGTTCGGCGACAAGTCCTTGAAGACGCTCGAACTCCGCCGGATACTCGCTTTTCGTCGGAATCGGGAATTTCTCCCCGGCGGGGCTGATTGAGTAGGTTTTCGCTGCCATTGTCCTCTTCCTTTCGTCTACGGCGCTTCGCTCCTCTCGCGCTCGTCCCAGACGGCTGCCCGGAAAGCGATTGCCAGAATCGCGCCAAATATCCATGTTGTTGCCGGCATCTGCAAGTTGAAATCGCCAAGCGAGTGAAAAACCATTGCCAAGAGGGCCAATGCGCCGCCGAGCAATGCGCAGTAATTCGGGTTGTCGGGCTGGACCCAATGGGCGTCGGCGCACTCGGCCACTTCGTGCCGCATACCGCGCCAGAACAACGCGAAGGCAACGGCAGTCGCTGCCAGCAGCAACACCAGGCCGACCGCTCCGTACTCTTGCAAAAGCTGAACCCAGTCGCTGTGCACCTCGTAGGAGTGAAAGTGGTGGTTTATCTGGGACGGCCAGCGGTTGGCCGCACGATCCCCATCCGCTGTCGGTGCGATGTGCGGCCAGACGTTGCGATGCATGCCGGGGCCAATGCCCCATACAGGAGCCGAACGCCAGGAGCGTAGCGCCGCGGGGATCATGCGTCCCCGCGGCGTCTTCAAGAGATCCGCCCCAGCCTTGTCGCATCGCTCCCGGAAAGTCTGCTCGCTGCTGCCGGTGTCAACGTAGCCCACGAACCGGGTGACATACGGCTTTGTCAACGGCGCTGACAGCAGCAACGCCAACGCAATCCCGCAGACGATCGCCCCGCGCGAGTACCATCGTACGCTCGAAGGCCACTGCCACATCCCGCACACGAATACGGCACCGGCCATCACCACAAGAGTCAGACCTCCTCCGCGGGACTGACTGAGCAGCACGCCGGCAACGGCCACGATCACAAAGGCCCCGGCAAGACCGCGCAGCCATTGCCTGGTCTGGCGGGCGAAGACAAGACCGAGACACAACGCAGCCAGCAGTTCGCAAATCCCGGAGTAATGGTCCGGGCAGAAGTACGATCCCGTGGCACGCCCCGCGTACTGGTCATACCGGGGCGCCCACATCACCAACCGGCTGCCGTCCAGTACGTGATTCCCGACGCCATACAGCGCGAGAAGGCATAGATTCACAAAAACGGCCCAGTAAAGCCATCGCGCATGTCTCCTCGTCAGCCCGAAAACAACATAGACCGCCACCAGGAAAGGCATGACGAACAGCAGCAGACTGCGCTCCGCGTCAAGATAGACATCGGTCCGGATCACGCGAACTACGGCATAAACCAGAAACAGCAGGTACGTCAGAATCAAGCTCCGCATAGACCCGGCCATGCGGGCGCCGGCTTCGACGCTCCGGTCCGTGCAACCGGCGGCAACAGCCAGGAACCGGATCGCAAGGGTGGCTGCCGCTACGGCCAGAGTGACAACGAAAGGCCAGAACCACCACATCTCCCATGCCCCGAACAACCACGGCCCCAGCAGGACCGGAAGAGCAATCGAACCGAAACCAACCCAGTATAGAAGTGCGATAATCATAGTCAGCGAAAACGGAGTTAAGCTGTTTTGCAGAAAAGTGTTACGCGATGCGGCCGGCACGCCTTCGCCCTATTCCGGGATACACTCCGTGCGCGTGAATTATGCACGGTGCACATTCACATCCACCCAAGTGCGTGATTGGAAAAAGTAACACAGCCCCCCCAGCGGTGTCCACTGTGCAAACCTCACGTGAAAGGGAGCCGGCGATAGGTTCTCATCCGCCGCCGGGAGTGTCGGGCTCCGTGATGCGATAGAACGCGCGCCGCCTGATGGCGTTCGTATCGAGGAATTGGATCACGGACGTCCGTGCGGTTACGGCTGGTGCCACGTTTGACCACGCCGGATCGGTCAGACTCGGCGTGACTGCCAGGGTGTAGGCCTTTCCCGTCTGCACCCCATTGCACGACAGTAGCATTCCCGATGCGTCCTTGGTAGGAAGCTGCATCTTGACGACCCGCTCATCGAAACCGATGTCCGCCTGTCCTCGCCACGGCCGCGGGTCGCCATCCACGTCCTCGCGCTCGATCATCCAGTCGAGACGGCCCCCCCGGTCAACGCAGGGCGACGCGAAACCGAGATGGTAATCCCCGTTGGCCGAATCGGCAAAACCCGGATCTATGGCCAGGCTGTTGGACTCCAGCCCCGTGCTTGCCGTCCAATTGCTCAGCCCTGTGATGAGTTCGCTGCTGCCGTCCGGATTCACGCGGGCAAAGGCTGGAGGCGCCTGCAGGCGATAGTAGCAGTTGTAGTCGCACAGGTTGTCGAGCACGTTGGTACCGTCCGGCATGTTCATGGCAATGTCCCTAAACGGGGAATCGTAGATGATGTTGTTGTAGAACCGATTGTAACGGCACGGAAAAGGCCGGCCGAGGTGATTGCTGCGGGCGCCGGAGTAGAACATCTGGACGGCGTAGCGCTCCACGCCGCCCGCGAAAGTGTTGTTCCAGATGGTGTTGCTCTGCGATGACGCCAACAGAATGTCGCGGCCCAGGTTGTCCTCGAAAAGGTTGTTCCAAATCCGGGCACCGCTGCTGATTTCGATCAGAACCGCGTTGGAATTGTGGTGAAAGTAGTTGTTGCGAATGACCAGCGGCTCCCCCGTGTTGCACATGTCAAACCAGACACCGGGACCGTCGTTCCAACCGAATTCGCAGTGCTCCACCGTGCCGGGATGGGCGAAGTTCTTTATGCCGCCGGCCGACCCGTCATGGGAGAAGTGACGATAGTTGTTGCTCACGAAAAGGCAGCTGCTAAACGTGCTCCCCCGGGCCATGGCACCGCCCTTGTTCCCGTTGTGCCTAAGCACGCAGTTCAGCGCCAGGGAATCGGGACCGAGAGAAAGACCCGTGAAATGCGTCCACTCAATCAGACAGTCATCGACAATGCCATGTCCCCCCGCGATGACTGCAGAACGCCCGCGGAGGAAGTTCGTTGTATTCGAATGCATGAAATGGAGTCCCTTCAGACAAAACCAGCTATTCGAATTTGCGTTGTTGCCGTTGAAAATATAGCGCCGAGTGCTGACCTCAATCACGCTGTCGTTGGGGTCGGAGTCGTCGGCCAGCCAGACACACAGCTCCGTCGTGTTGGTGTCGAAAAAGAACGACCCGGGAACCATGTCGTCCCTGTTTGTCCCTACGGGCCTGTCATAGAGTTCCCGAAAATTCACCAGCGGACCGATCATCTGCAGGCTTTCGCCGTCGTCGAATACCTGCTGCGTCACCACCCAGTTCGTCGTGCACCACATCGCATTCGTCAGGTGGGTCCAACCGCCGACGATGTCGGACCCCTTGATCACGGGCTCTTCGTCCTCGTACGCACAGAACGTTATGGGGTTCCCCGGCAGGCCGTAGTTGGTGGCCGTGATCATCTCGCGGTAGGTGCCGCCCCGAATGTGGACGGTGTCGCCGGGGGCCACGGCATCCGCAGCTCTTTGAATCGTACGGAAAGGCGCTGCCACCGAGGTGCCGGCGTTGGCAGTGTCACTGCCGTTTGTGGCCACATAGTAGTCCGCGGCCTGCAGGGGCAAGGAAACCACAAAGAGAAGAGCTGTCACCACCAGTATGCGTTGCATCTCCATAACTTAGTATACCTCCCTCCCAACCTGTCCCGCAATCATCAATCAGGCATCTCCCCGCACACCGTTCCCGGGTCGGCCGCTATTCGGTGCGGCTTCTTCTGCTGGAAGAGGGCCAGCCCTTCACGCAGCTCCTGGATACGCGGATTGGCGCCCTGCTTCGCCGCAAGATCGAGCGCTACCCGACACGCTTTCACCGCTTCGTTGAAACGCCCCGTCTCCGCATAGGCGCAGGCCATCGTGAAATGAAACTGGGGCAGGTTCCGATACATCGGGGCCTGCATGATGCCCTGCATCAGACGCACGGCTTCCGGGCCGTTGCGCAGGGCCTCGTCGGGGTGCGAGGCCAGCATCCGCGCAAGATTGTGGCGGGTGGCGCCGCAGTCAGGGTGGTGCGCCAACACCCGGCGGTACTGCGCGACCGCCTCCGCGGCACGCCCTACGCGCACGAGTGCGTCGCCGCGATTGTGCCCCGCCCGCAAGTGCCTCGCGTCCAGCTTCAGACAGCGGTCGTACGCCTGCAGGGCCTCGCCGGTCCGCCCCAGCCTCTGCAAAACGGCCCCGACATTGAACCAGGCGCCCGCATCGTCACCGACCCGCTCCGCAACCGCCTTGTGGTAAGGAAGCGCCTCAGCCGTGCGGCCGGCCCTGCTCAGCAACGCGGCGACTCGTTTGAGGGTATCCAGGTTGTCCGGGTTCAACCGGAGCGCTTCGCGGTAATGCGCCAGGGCGCCGGTGTGGTCCCCACGCATTTGGAGCACAACCCCGAGATTGTACCTCGCGCTCTCCGCGCGCGGATCCGCCTCCAACGCCCTGCTCAGCTCCGCTACGGCTTCATCCGGCCGGCCAAGCTGAATCAACGCCGCGCCCAGACCGCTGCGCGCCCTGACGAGTTGCGGATTCATCTCCAGGGCTCGGCGGAAGGCCGTGGCGGCCGATTCCGCCTGCCCCTGTTCCATACGCACCACCCCGATGTTGCGCAGCATTCTCGGGCGGTACGGTACGTACCTCCGCATGATGTCGCGAAACTCCCGGACCGCTTCTTCACGCCGACCCGCCGCCCGGCAGGCAACGCCCAGCTCGCTCTGCCAGTTGACTGCCGCGGGGAACCGCTCCATCAGCAACCGCCACTGCTCGAGCGCGGCGGCGTGATTGCCCTGCCGCGAGAGCAGCCGGGCCAGCCCCGCGCGAACCCGGTAGTCGTCCGGCCGGAGCTCCAACGCGGCCGCGTGCGTGCGATGCGCATCGGCCAGCGCCGCCGCAGATGCGGCTTGCTGCCGCAGGGCGCGCAACCGCGACTCGCGTGCGGCATGACGTGAGTCGTGATCCATCTGGTTTGTGAACGGCGCCCGGCCCATCATGTCGACGATATCCGCCGCCATGCGATACCGGTTCCACTCCGTCAGCGCCAGCCACTCGCCGCAGGCCGGGAACGAAGGCGCGTCAACCGCGTCACCTTTCGCCCACATGGCCGCCAGCTCGTCAAACAGCAGTCGCGCGATCGCGTAGTTGCCTTCAGGCGTGAAGTGCACGTGCTCGTAGAACATCTCCTCGTCCCGCAACACTGCAAAACGGTCGGCCACGTCCACCAGGGCGACCCCCGCCATGCTCTCCGCCGTCGCGCGGACAATGGCGTTGATCTCCGAGTCAGCCCGAAAACGCAAGGCGTCCAGGTCCCGTGCGCGGCGAAACGCATCGCGCGCGGCGGCCGGGTCACCCCGTTGCTCAGCTTCCCGTCCCAGACGGTAGTGCGCATCCGCACCGTCCGGCCCCGGTTCGGAGGCAAAAGGCGGGGAGTCGCCCAGGTTGCTCGCGACCGTACAGACGACTACGCGCGAACCGGCGGCGCAGAGCGTCTCGCACGTCTCCCGCAGGTTCGCGCGGAAGTGATCGTACACTGTCGAAAGGCGCGCATCTCCCTGGGATACGCCGTGAGCCAGGAACATCTCCATCCCTTGCCACTCGGCATACACCTCCCGCTCGCCAAAGGAAGAGAGCCATTGACCTATGCGCGTTGTCTTCAGCTTGAGACCGAGGCGAATCGCCGGCCGACTCCGAATGCGCCCGGTAAATACCGTGCCACAGCCGTATGGTCCGACCACCTCGTTGTTGCCCATGTAGACGATGCACACGTCGGGCTGCAGGCGAGCGCAATCCCGCGCAACGGGCAACACCGCGTGCGAGTTGATCGCGGTCATGGCCGCGTTCACGACCTCGAAGCGTCGCTCGGGATAGCGTATCCGCAGCATCGCCTCAAGAAAACGGCCGACGCCGTACGCCGGCTCGGGAATGCCCATGGCAGACGACCCGCCGAAGATGAAGACGCGCGTGGTGTCTTCCCGCTTGGGAACGGACAGGGCACACACGTCCGGAGCACGGGCAATGGTCTTGGGAAAGAAACGCCAGCCGAAGCGCTGATTGGTCTGCACCTGACCGCGTGCAGGACCCGGAACAAAGAAGCCCGTCGGATACCCGTAGCCAAAGAGGCGCAAGCCCCCTTCCAACAAAAGCAGGAAAGCCGCCGGTATCAGCAGCATGCCCAGGACCCGAAACACCCATACGCGCCGACATCCACCCGGGGACGCCGACCTGAAGAGACTCTTCATGGCGAAAGACGATGCCAGAGCCCCGACAGGGAAACAAGGACGAGTTTGGCTCGCTTACAGCCACTCGGGTTCGGCTCAAACGTAGGTCCGATTTGCAATCGGACCCAACGCCGCTCGGACGTGGCGTCCCCCGTCATTTGAAACAACGCGCGTGGATTGGGTCCGATTGCAAATCGGACCTACGGTTGCCGCGCATGCGTCACAACACGGCAAAGAACCACTAGGGGGTGGGAGCAGGCTACCAGGGCCTGTCGGCGTCGTCCGGTTCGTCCCCCTTCTGGGCGCAGAACGCGGCGATGGCTTCGGTGAAGGCCTGCCCGTAGCGCTCGAGTTTTGCTTCGCCGACGCCGGTGACCTGCAGCAGCTCCTGCTCCGTGATCGGGAAACGGCGGGCCATGTCGTGGAGGGTGCGGTCGCTGAAAACGATGTAGGGCGGCACGCCCTGTTCCGATGCCAGGCGCTTGCGGACCCCGCGAAGCTGCTCGAAGAGCGCCTCGTCGTACGGTCCCTCGGGCACGGCCGCGCGAGGACGTTTGGCTTTGAGCTTCCTGGTCTTCAGCACGAAGAACTCCTGCCCGTCGTAGAGGACATCGCGCGACCTGGGCTGGAGTCGCAGGACGGGGTAGTCGCCCGCCGTTTGCTGGATGAGCTCCTGCGCCAGCAGGTTGTCGATGATGAGTCGCCAGTGGCTCTTGGGCTGATCGCTGCCCACGCCGTAGGTCTTGATACGGTCGTGACCGAGACGGCGCATGCGCTCCGTGTCCGCGCCGGTAACCACGTCCACGACGTGCGCGATCCCGAAGCGCTCACCCGTGCGAGCCATGGCCGACATGACAATCTGTGCGTCGCGCGTAGCGTCGACTTTCTCCACTTCGCCGGCGCATACGTCACAGCAGACCTCCTGCGAATCCGGCGCAACGGTCTCGCCAAAGTAGCTCAGCAACGACGCGCGGCGACAGGCATACACGGTGGCGTAGGTGATCATGTGATTGAGACAGCGCAGCGCGTGCCGGCGCTCCGTCTCGTCTTCGGTCTTGTCGATGAAAAAGCGAATCTTGGGAATGTCGCCGTACCCGAAAAGGAGTACGCAGTGGGCCGGCTCCCCGTCGCGCCCGGCGCGGCCCGTTTCCTGGTAGTAGCCTTCGACGTTCTTGGGCAGGTCACCGTGCAGAACGTAGCGCACGTTGGACTTGTCGATCCCCATGCCGAAAGCGATCGTGGCAACGATGACGTCGACTTCGTCCCGGTTGAAAGCGTCCTGGTTATCCGCGCGCGTCACGTCGTCGAGACCGGCGTGGTAGGGCAAAGCCTTGATCCCTTCACGCGCAAGCATCTCCGCCGTCTTCTCGACGCTGTCACGGGTCGTGCGATAGACGATGCCCGGCTCCCCGACATGTGCCCGCACCAATCTCAGGATCTGGTCGCCCGGCTGCTGCTTCGGCACGACCTTGTAGAACAGGTTCGGCCGGTTGAACGAGGCGCGCACGATATGCGGCGAACGCAGGCCGAGCCTGGTAACGATGTCGTCCTGAACGCGCTGCGTGGCCGTGGCCGTGAATGCCGTCACGTGAACGTCAGGAAACTCCTCCACTATCGCCGACAGACCCAGGTAGTCGGGCCGGAAGTCGTGCCCCCACTCGGAAATGCAGTGGGCTTCGTCGATCGCCACAAAGGCCAGTTCTATCCGCCGGAGAACATCCATGAACTCCGGCATGGCGAACCGCTCGGGCGAGACATAGATCAGGTCCAGCTCGCCGGCCAGAAGCCGCCGGCTGACGTCGGACCGTCGCGAGCTGGTGAGCGAGCTGTTCAGGCAGGCAGCCCGCAATCCGGTCGCGACCGCGGCGTCGACCTGGTCCTTCATCAACGAGATCAAGGGGCTCACCACCATGCACGTCCCCGGCATGATGTGCGCGGGCAGCTGGTAACAGAGCGATTTCCCGCCCCCCGTGGGCATCACCACAAACGCGTCCTGCCTGTCGAGGATCGCCCGCACGATCTCTTCCTGGTCATCCAGAAACGAGTCAAAACCGAACACGTCGCGCAGAACGCGTGCGGGGTCGGCATGCGCCGTGATGTCTTCCGCCGTTGTCATGCGCGGTCTATGGTGAAAAAAACACGGGCGATGTCAAGACATGGTAGCCGGGAGTCCGCCAGCCAGCCCGGGCGCATCTGCGACGATGTTGCACTTGCCGGGGGCCGCCGGGCTTGCTCACTCTCCGCTCGCCCTTGCCCTTCCGCTCCGCTCCAGGG
>CAZKRK010000290.1:0-9955 GCA_964555035.1 uncultured Victivallales bacterium
AGCGCCGGTTTTTCTTGTTTTTTTCGACAGCTTTGGGAGGGTGAGTCACTAATCCCCCACCCTGGCCGCCGAAGTGATCGTCACCGCCGCCAGAGGCACGTCATCATGCACGCCGCGCGAACCGGTCGGCACGGCGGCGATCTTGTCGACGATGTCCATACCTTCCACAACCTCTCCGAAAACGGCATACCCGAAGTCGCGGCCGCCATGATTCAGGAAGGTATTGTCGGCCAGGTTGACGAAGAACTGCGCAGTGGCGCTGTCGACAACACTGGTCCGCGCCATCGCGAGCGAGCCGCGCTCATTGCGCAGACCGTTTGCCGCCTCGTTCTCGATCGAATCGCGCGTCGGCTTCTCGTTCATGTCCTCGGTCATGCCGCCTCCCTGGATCATGAATCCGGGAATGACCCGATGGAACACGGTCTCCTTGAAAAAGCCGCTATCGACGTACTCCAGGAAATTGGCCACCGAAACCGGCGCCTCCGCATCGAACAGCTCGACTGTGATGTCGCCCAACGATGTTGACAATGTCACTCTCGGTCTGTCTCCAGCCATCCGAACCTCCCGCCCTGAGGGCGTCACCATCCACCCAAACTAACAGGGCGCCGCTCGTGGCGGCGCCCCGTATATTGTCACCAGGCAAACACAGGAACGCTACTGGTCGAGAATTGCCAGACGACGAGCAGCCTCCTCCTTGGTTATCTGCTTGATTTCGAACATTGCGGCCCGCGCTTTGCTGCGCAGATTAAGGGTGCGCCTCTTGCTCTCCCAGAGATAAACAGCCTGCGCGCTGACACCCAGCAGAAGGCCGAGCTCCCGTTGCGAAACACCAAGCTTGTCGCGCAATTCCCTAACCATCTTGCCGGTCGTCTTGTCCTTGCGCATCTCGGCTTCCGAAGCAGTCCCCGCAATCAGCGAGAGTGCGTCACTCTGCCCCGGCACCAGCGGGCGGCCGAGCGAGCGCTCAAGGTCGCGCACACGCTTGCTGAGATGAGATACGGCCTGCTTTATCTCAGCGTTTTCATCCCGCAGTTTCTGCATCTCCTGTTCCCAGATGCGGCGACCGACTTCCGCCATCTCATCGCGAATAACTTTGTTGAGATTCACCATCGACTTGGCTCTCCTTCCTTACACCTACTATCTCGTCAAATGAGCTCGTAAACCTAATCCGTAGCAGATTTACGTCACAATACCGCAACCACTTCCTGATACGCAAGTGTTTATTATCAGGTTTTCCCCGATAAAAACACCCTCGCTTCCCTGTCCCAAAGAGAGCTCAAGCTCCATCCACCTTCGGGCAGCAGCAACTCTCGGCCTCGACCTCGCCATTCCTGGTGAATTTAGGGTTGCTTCCGGCAATCACCATGGTTACTTCCCCCTTGACTTTCTTGCCCCGAAAACGCTCGACCAGGTCGCCCAGGAAACCGCGTTCCACCCGCTCAAACCTCTTCGTCAGTTCAATGCAGACGGCAGCTTCACGATCCCCCATGACCTCCATGGCCGCTTCCAGGGTCTTGCCCACCCTGTAGGGCGACTCAAAAACAACCAGCGTGTGGGCAAGCGCCTGCTCTTCCTCGAAGAAGCGCCGCAGCGCACCGGGTTTGCGCGGCGGATACCCTTTGAACGTATAGCTCGACGTCGGCAGCCCTGAGACAACAAGCGCCGTGGCCACGGCCGAAGCGCCGGGAATCACCACGCACTCAATCCCACGCCCAACCGCTTCTCGAATCAAACGGTACCCGGGATCGCTAATGCCGGGGTAGCCTCCGTCGGAACACAGCGCCACGGTCAAACCACTCTCGAGAAACCCCAGGAGTCTATCGCCGCCGCGCCCCTCAGCTCCCTGCCGGTAGGAAATCAGGTAGCGGGGGCAGGCAATGGAATAATGGCTCAGCAACTTGCGCGTTCGCCGCGTATCCTCACAAGCGATAACGTCGGCTCCACGCAGAACAGCCTCGGCCCGTCGACTGAAGTCCTCAAGGTTGCCGATCGGAGTGGCGACTATGTACAACATCCTTCAACTCCTCCGCGATCGCGGCCTTGAACCCGTCGAGCCCCTCCCCCGTCCGGGCCGACATACACACGCAGCCGGGAAGCGCGCCCCGCAGCTCGGCAAGCACTTCACCGTCCCCGACCGCGTCACACTTGTTCAGCGCCAGGATCGAGGGCACATCCCCGCCGCCGACGTCGCGCAACGTCTCGTACACGACATCCAGATGCTCGAGCACGTACGGGTGAGACGCATCGGCCACAATCACCAGCAAGTCCGCATCCACCGCTACGTCAAGTGTCGATTGAAATGACGCAACCAGCCCGTGGGGAAGATGCCGAATGAACCCCACCGTATCCGACAGCAACACGTTGCGTCCGCTTGGAAGATGGACCAGGCGCGTCTTGGTGTCCAGCGTCGCAAACAGCCTGTCGTCCACGTACGCGTTCGCGGGCGAACACGCATTCAGGACCGTAGACTTCCCCGCGTTCGTGTAGCCCACAAGACTTACCAGCGGCCATGGACGCCGCACACGCGTACGACGACGGCGCCGGCCGATATCGTCCAGCCTGGTCTTGAGCTCCTTGATCCGTCGGCGCATCGGCGCGTTGCGCAGTTGAAGCGGACTCTCCCCGGGACCACGCATGCCGATGCCTCCCTGGAAGCGCTGCTGTTTGCGCGAAACGGGAATGCGCGAAACAAGGTACTCGAGCTGCGCAAGCTCCACCTGGGTCTGAGCTTCCGCCGAACGCGCACGACGCGCAAAGATCTGCAGAATGAGCTCCGTGCGGTCGACCACCTTGATGCCGAGCGCAAGGTCCAGGTTGTTGACCTGCACCGCGCTCAACTCGTTGTCGAAAATGACCAGGTTGGCTTCACCGTGACGGCAGGCAAGCTGGATCTCCTCCAGCTTGCCCTCGCCTACCATGAGCCCCGCCGACGGACGCTCGCGCCGTTGCGTCACCGACCCCACGACCGTGGCGCCCGCCGTGTCGGCCAATCGCTCCAGCTCCAGCAGGGAGTCGGCGGCTTCTTCGCGCCGCGTCCTGCCCCGGACAACCTGGACCAGGAGCGCCCGCTCGCGTCCCAGTTTCTCGTTGTCAATCATGCCCTTCATCCGCGTTTCCCTGTCCGCCCGGTTCGCCGGGCCTTGCTCGCGATCGGTTCGTGGTACAGCTCCGTTCGTTTGCGCGTGCGGAAGAACTCGCGCCGCAACTCCTTGCGCGTCTTCACGCTGGGCTCTTTGAGCCACTCCTCATAACGGGCATACAACTCCTCGTTCTCGAACCCGGGACAACGCCGCCCCGCGTGCCACTGTCCGCGCGGATACCGATAAATCCAACACGTATCGCCGCGGTTGAGCAGACACGCGTGGCACTTCCTGATCGGTTTCGAGTGCTTCTTCACGCGCGCAATACTACCCGTGCGAGGGAGCCGGGAAAAGGAGGAAAACCGAGACCGTGAGCACAAAAAAGGACTTTGCCGCAAGAGTGCCTGCAAAGCCCCGTATTTGCTGGGGCGGGCGACGGGATTCGAACCCGCGACATTCAGAACCACAATCTGACGCTCTAACCAACTGAGCTACGCTCGCCACAAGTCTGCATGGGCCCCTTCGGGGGCCGCCGCAACCGCACCGGCAATGGCTGAAGCGTGCTCTGAAACGCGCCTCGGTCCCCGTTGTGGATCCGGGTCTCACGGCCACCAGCGGTAACGACGAGTGCGTAATGTACCGATAATTGGATGGAGATCAACAGAAAAAAGCACCCCCCGTCTACCGACCGACTACCATGAAGAAAAACTCGTTGTTCACGCCGGCGAACTTGCCGTCGTTAATGTAGACCCGGAACGTGTTTACCCCGGTCTGGTCGATGGAGATCATGCGTACCGCGGCCGCGGATGTGGGCTGCGCATCGGTCTCGGCCGTGGCAATCGGAATCAGGGCCGATGCAGGCACCGCCTCCTCAGCGAGGACTATAGTGTACTTCCCGGCACTGTCGTTGGTCACGCTCTTGACTCCGGCGCCGACCTGCAGGGAACCGGTAGCCAGCACCTTGCCCCACGCCACGATGCCGCTGTCCTGTTTGTCCTCAGCCGGATCGACGAGCGGCACTTTCACAATGTCCATGAGACGAGCACGCACCTCAGAGATCCCCTTAGACAGCGTATAGGAATGCAGACCGCCGGTATTGCCCGCCACGCAAATCACTCCCTTGCTGCCCCAGACACCGTTGGCCCTGTCCCCGGGATTGTGTGAATCCAGATGCGTCAGTTTCCCATCCGCGTTCACCCGGTACCTGTGCAAACCGCCGCTCTCGTTCACGAGATAGACGAAAGCGCCGTCACCCCATACGCCGCAAGCGTTGTGCCCCGGACAGTGGGAGTCGATCCGAGTCGGCTTTCCACTCCTGTCCACCGCGTATGACCACAGTCCGCCCGTGTCGCACGCCAGGTAGACAAACTCGCCGTCGCCCCACACGTCCCGGGCGACCCCGTCCGGGGGAATGTCACCCCCCAGGCGCGTCAGGTGGCCGCCATCGTCCACCGCATACGTCTGAAGTCCCGCGTCGTACTCCGCGATGTACACGAAGTCGCCGTCGCCCCACACGTCCCGTGCCTGCCCCTGCGGACGGCAGGAATCCTTGGGCGTCAGGCGCCCGACACCGTCCACCGTGTACGATTGCAGACCGCCGTTGCCGTTTGCCAGGTAGACGAAGTTGCTGTCCGCCCACACGCCATACGCATAGCCCCCCGGATCGTCAGAGTCCCTGTGCACCAGTGCCCCGTTCGCACCCGCGGAGTACGAATGCATACCATCGCTGCCGCACGCAAGGTATACGAAGCCACCGTACGCGCACACCCCGTGCGCACAACCGACTCCCGGATCGTGCGAGTCAATACGGCTCAGCTTGCCGTCGGCGTCCGACGAGTAGGAGACCAGGCCACCGCCGCCGTTAGCCAGGTAGATGAAGCGCTCGTTCGCCCACACATCGTAGCCGCAACCACCGGAATCGTCCGTGCAGAGATACTTGAGCGCCTGGGAAAGCTCAGACGACTCGGTCTCGTCATGCGGCGAAACCCGCGTCTCCGGCTTGTCGAGCGGAATGCCCCCTCTCCCGCCGTCGTCAATGCCGGCGCCGTCCGTGTCCGCCACCACAGGCGTCGCGTTGCTCACGCCGGAACCGCTGACCGCCCCCCCCACCTCGACAACCGCGCCCGTCACGACAATAGGCTCCAAAGCCTCCGCGGTCTCTACGCCGCCCGTGGATTCCTCGGGCTCAGTCGCGACCCGTTCCACGACGGACGTGCCGACGGCAACCTCGACTTCGTTCGAAGGAGTGTCGACCGTGACGCTCCAGCCTTTTGGCGCCGGAAACAAAACCCACACCGCCCCACGCTGCATTCCGCCATCGCCGTCGCACTTGGCGCCAACCGCCATGTCGGTGATCCTGTCACCATCCAGATCCCCAAGGGAGGTTACGGAAGTGCCGAACTGATCGGAATCGTCCAGGACCCCCGCGAAACCGCCCGAAACGTCGCTGATCTTCTGGTGCCTGGCAACGCTCCCGTCGCACTCCATGAACAAGGTCCAAACCGCCCCGCGCAGGTTACCGCCATCGTCGTCGTACTTCGCGCCGACGACCAGGTCCTGGACTCCGTTGCCGTCTACGTCGCCAAGTGTGCAGATCGAAGAACCGAAGTAGTCGGAATTGCTCAACGTGCCCCCAAACCCGGCCGTTGTGCCGCTGATCTTCCGATACTCCCTGGACGTGCCGTCGGTCCTCAAATACAGCAGCCACACCGCACCACGGTCTACCCCGCCATCGTTGTCCCCCACGGCGCCGACCGCAATGTCGGGGACATCGTCCCCGTTAAGATCCCCCACCCCGGCCACCGACGAGCCAAACTCGTCGTAGTCGTGTAGCGTGTCCACGAAACCGTCCACCGTATCGGTTATCTTCCGGTGGCCCTTGACCGTGCCGTCGGGTTTCAGAAACAGAATCCAAACGGCGCCGCGCATATTGCCGTCGCCGTCATCATGCTTGGCCCCGACCACCAGGTCTTCAACCCCGTCGGCGTTGAGGTCGCCCAGCCGACCGACAGCACAACCGAAACGACTGTGGCTTGGCAGCACCCCCTTGAACCCTCCCTCCCTGGCGCTGATCTTCTGGTGCTGTTTCACCGTGCCGTCAGCGTCGAGAAAAAGGATCCAGACCGCGCCGCATTCGCTGCCCCCGTCGTCATCACCGTCGGCGCCGACGGCCACGTCGGCAATGCCGTCGCCGTTCAAATCGCCCAATCCGCTGACCGCGGAACCGAATCGATCGGATGCGTTCAGCACGCCCGTGAAACCGCCCTCTGTGTCACTGACCTTCCGGCAACGGCGCGCCATACCGTCGGCGCTGAGAAAAAGCACCCACACGGCGCCGTGCCTGTTCCCGCCGTCACAGTCCCACTCGGCGCCGACCGCCAGATCGCCAACACCGTCCCGGTCCAGGTCCCCTATCGCACTGACCGCGGTCCCGAAGTGGTCACAATCGTCCAACCGGCCCTTGAAACAGCCCTCCGTGTCGCTGATCTTGCGATGCCCCCTCACCATGCCGTCGCTTCCGCTCGGCATGATCGGCACTACGGCAATGCCCTCGGCGCCCCTTTCGGCAGCTGCAGTCGGCTCCGACTCCTGTCCGAAGGCGACACGCCCAAACACGATGTAGACAACGGCAAGCACCGCCACTGCCGAACAGAAACGAGTTTGTCGTATCTTCATGTCGTACTCTCCCCTGCTTCCCGGTCATGGCGCCGCGCAGAGCCGTGAGATGACACCGCCACAAACGGCATCGTAGTTGTAATTCGCAACAGGACGAACGTCCAGTCCGAACACGATGGTCATCCGCAGTCGACCATTCCGTCGGGTTCCATGCAACTCACCCAATCTGACGCAACTCCTTATCGTATGCGCATTTGTGGGTGCCTGACCGGCATTCCACAAGCCGCACACCTCCACACTCAGACACAATTAGCGGAACAAAGGAGTTTCTCCCCAACCAGTAACCGGTTTCATTGCAAAGACTTGCTAGCAGCGTTGATGCCTCGAGCCGGCGGCTAAGCGCGCGACAAGGAGTCCGGCCCGACCGGAGGGCCACTTCACCGACCCGCTTCGGCCGACCTCGTCTTCCGATGCGAACGCTGCTTCATGTGCCCGCGCCCCCTTTTCGGACGTCGGCTGGCTAGGCTCCATCCGAAAAGGGTCAGCGGCCGGTTTTGGCCTGAAACGCCAGAAAAATGGGGACGCCGGAAGATTGGGGAGGGAGATTAAGTAGAAAGATTAGGGCAAAAGATTACGGTCTCGCCGTCGCACCCTAATCTTTCGCCTTAATCTTTGGCCCTAATCTCCTGGCGTCCCCTTTTTGCGCGCATTTCCGGCCAGAATCGGTTGCCGACCCTTTTCGGATGGGGTCTAGATAGACCCCGTCCGAGAAGGTCTCCTGGAAGGTCTGCTCGCCTCTTTCAACCTAAAAAGAGCAGTTGCCCGCAGATGACGCAGATTGACGCAGATAGAGTCCCGAATCCGCGTTCATCTGCGTCATCCGCGGGCAACTTCTGCCTCATCCGGCTTTTCACCAAATGGGTGCGTCGTGTGACGTCGCCATCGTCAATGTTTGCAGACGTTTGCGTAGGAATCGGCGGTTCAACTGCCGAACACAGGTTCAATGACTGGACCTTTTCGGACCTCGGCCGGTTACGCCCCTCCCCGCCGAAAGCGGGCCGGGGTAGTCCCCGTCAGCCGCTTGAAGTGCTTGATGAAGTAACTCTGGTCCCCGAACCCCACTTCGTAGGCGATTTCAGTGCAGCTGCGGGACGTACGCTCCAGAAGATGCTGCGCATGCCGCACGCGCGTTTCCTGGACTATCCGCAGTACCGTCCGCCCGGTGTGCTGCTTGACGAGATGGCTCAGACGACAGCCGCTCAAACCAACGGCGCGAGCTACGTGTCGCAGCGAAATCTGCCGGGCATAGTTCGCGGCAATGTAGTCCAGTGCCTGCCGGACCTTGGTGTTCGAGCGATTGAAGCCGTGCATGTAGATGCCGTCGATGAATTCATCCAGGGCGCGCATCAGGACCTCGGAAAGCTCCTCGAAAGCCTCGGCGCGGACAAGCCGCTCGGTCCAACCATGATTGCGCTCAATCAGCGGCTCCATCAGCGGGTTGTCCTCAATCGCAGCGCGGGTCAGGCAGCTCAGAAGCTCTATCGAACGCGCACGCAGCACGACCAGCCTGGGGGACGACATGTAGATCGCCGCCAGCATTTCATTCAGGATCCTGCGGGCCCCGCCGCGGTCGCCGGCGCGGATGTTGGCCAACAGGCGCCTTTCCTTTTCAAAGGCATACAGCGAGCCCCCACGTTCCCCCTCTTGCTTGCGCCGGTCCTCAATCGCCTGCGTCAACTGCTCCTGCTGCAATACGCGCCGGCGGTTCTCGCGCATCAGCTCGGGACGCCAGCCGCTTATCTCGTAGAAAAGCTGCTGTACGTGTGCGGCAGAAGCGCGCAGAGCATCCTCCTCCCACACCGGGAGCCCCTCAACAAAAGAACGCGCCGCACGCACGGCCATGCCATGCTCGACAAGATAGTCGACAGCCGCCGGGCGTGCAGGCTCACCCGACCCCACAAGCACTTCCCCCCCTACCAGCCCCCCGTGGATCACGCGGCGGTTCTCGAGTCCGCAAACCCATGTGCCGATCCCGGGCGCAGCGTAGAAGAAATGGGCCTCACCCGTGTTGATGCTCTCCTGCAAAGCATAGTCACGACGACGACGCGTATTGTCCAGCGCCGCCAGCGCATCCGCCGCACCGCACGCCGTGTCCCCCGCCAGCGTCATGAACCGCACACTCGCACCGTGACGGCGGCGACTGATACCGGCCACGTCCACCATAAGGCGTTTCGACAGTATCGCCATATTCAGATCTTCAAATCAGTGAAACGACCAGTATCATTGCACACATTTTCACCCATTGTCAGCAAAATCGTTATATTTGACACAACTAATGGCCTATTAACACGCCGGCACTCTGCTAATCTTGAACGCCGTAAATCCGATCAGGTTGCGTCCATCTCGCGGACGGACCACAACACGCGGGGAAAACAACACAGGAGGAACGGCACATGTCTATCATGGAACAAATCGCTGAGAACCTGACCAACGGCAAGGCGGACCGGGTAAAGGAACTCGTTTCCCAGGCGCTCGACGCCGGCGAGGCGCCCGCCACGATCCTCAACGACGGTCTGCTCGCCACGATGGGCGCCATCGGAGCACGCTTCAAGAAGAACGAAGTCTACGTGCCCCAGGTGTTGATCGCCGCCCGTGCCATGAAGGCCGGCATGTCCGTCCTGCAGCCGCAGCTCATCTCCGCCGGCGTAGAGCCGAAAGGAACGGCCGTCGTCGGGACCGTCCAGGGCGACATGCATGACATCGGCAAGAATCTCGTCTGCATGATGCTGGAAGGCGCCGGCTTCAAGGTCGTCGATCTTGGCATCAACGTAGAGGCCCAGATATTTGCCGATGCGGCAGTCGAAAACAATGCCGCGGTTGTCGGCGTTTCCGCCCTGCTGACGACCACGATGACGAACATGAAAGCCGTCATCGAAGCCGTAGCCGCTTCCCCTGCCGCCGGCAAGGCCAAGGTCATGGTGGGTGGCGCGCCCCTCACGCAGGCCTTTGCCGACGAGATCGGCGCCGACGGCTACGCCCCCGACGCCGCTTCCGCCGCCGACCTGGCGCTGTCGTTCCTCTAGGGGCAGGCAGCCGACCGGGAGTCTCAACTCCTCACTCGTTTCCCTACTCCACCAAGAGAGTAGGGAGACGGGCAGGGAAGGTCTGAACCTAGAAAGACCCCATCCGAAAAGGGTCTACGTTTGCGAAACGCCCGCCAATTCAACCTGGAGACGGCGGTCCTCCGCCGTTACGAGCAA
>CAZKRK010000291.1:0-9942 GCA_964555035.1 uncultured Victivallales bacterium
CCAGGTTCAATTGACGGGCGTTTCGCAAACGTAGACCTTTTCGGATGGGGTCTAGTTAGAGGCAGGCGGAAACAGACCCTGCATGGCGAACACCGTACAGATAGCCCAACCGTTCGATGAGCTCATCATCATCGACCTCCCTGGTTGAGCTCGGCGGAAGTAGCGGGCGCATCTGCGATCAGTCCGCGACTGTCGACGCAAACGCGTATTCCCCCGAGTCCACCCTGAAAACGGCCCGGTCTTCTTCCATGCGCAGGAATGTAACGCCTTCGACGCTCTTGGCCGAGCGTCCGCTCTCGGTGACATCGGCGACATCCGCGGCCGGGACGTAGACCGTTGCGGTGGTGTTGGCGGGCACGGCAACAGCCCACCGAAACACCTTGCCGTCGCGTTCCCAGTCACTGCGGATGCGCCCGTGAATGGAATCGTAGTGTCCCCTGGCCCAGGTGACGCCCTCCCCCAGTTCAGGCTTCATCGTGATCCCTTTGAAACCGACGCCGTCGGTCTCGATACCGAGCATGCTGCGGAACATCCACTCGCTACAGGAACCGTACGCGTAGTGATTGAACGAGTTCATCTTCACATCGCCGAACCCGTCTTTCTTCGTGTAGCTGTTCCAACGCTCCCAGATCGTCGTAGCGCCCTGCTCGATCGAGTAACCCCAGGACGGATAGGTTCTGTTCTGGATCAACCGGTATGCCAGATCGCTACGACCGATCTCGGTAAGCGTAGGCAGAAGAATCGGCACCCCGACAAACCCGACGGACAGGTGATAGTCCTTCGCCTTGACGCGTTCGACCAGATGGGACGCCGCCTGTTGGCGCTGCTCGTCGGTCAACAGACCGTAACGGAGAGCCAGGCAATACGCGGTCTGCGAATTGCCCGCAAGCGTGCCGTCGGCCTTGACAAAGGTCTTCTGGAAGTTGTCGCGGATGTCTTCGAACAGCTTGGCGTACCTGGCCGCTTCCTGCTTCTTGCCCAGCGCATCGGCCAGCTCCGCCATCAGGCCCGTGCTGTAGGCGAAGTACGCGGCAGAAATGAGATCCTTGGGGGTTGAAGCGCCCACGGCCAGCCAGTCCCCGAACCCGCCGCCCGGTCCCTTGAGGCCTTTGCGTCGGCAAGCGTCGATGAAGCGCGCCATGGCGTCGTAGTGTCTGCCGATCAGGCGTGTGTCGCCGTAGACCTTGTAGATCGTCCAGGGACAGATGATGCCCGCATCGGCCCACGCCGGGCTACCGTGACCATGAAACACCGGCGCCTGGTTGCCGAAGCGGCCGTCCGGAGTCTGGGTGTCCATCAGGTCGACCATCCACTTGGTAAAAAACGCGGCGACATCCTGGTGGTAGCACCCGGACCGGATGAAGACCTGGGTGTCGCCGGTCCATCCGAGCCGCTCGTCGCGCTGCGGGCAGTCGGTGGGGACTTCCAGGTAGTTGGACAGTTGTCCCCAAACGATGTTGCTGTGGAGTTGGTTCAACAGCGGGTTGGAACACTCAAACGAGCTGGTCAACGGGGCGTCGGATCGAATGACGATCCCGGTGACCGCATCCGGAGACGGCTTGCCGGGCAGGCCGGCTATCTCGACGTAGCGGAACCCGTGAAACGTAAAGTGCGGCTCCCACACTTCTTCGCCGCCGCCTTTTAGAATGTAGGTGTCGGTGGCGCGGGCGGAACGCAGGTTGGCGGTATAGACTGTGCCGTCGGCGTTGAGCATCTCCCCGAAACGCATGACGACCTTGTCGCCGGCTTTGCCGTTGACCTTCAGCCGTATCCATCCCGAGAAGTTCTGACCAAGATCGAATACGTGCGCGCCGGGCCTGGGCTCGCTCAGCTTGACCGTCGGCAGCTCCCGCGTCCGTCGCACGGGAACACCGGGATAGGCCTGAATGAACGGCTTGACGTTGGAGCCGGTGTCGACCGTCGCCCACCCGGAATCGTCAAAGCCATGTCTGTCCCACCCCGGCATCTCGCGTCGCGCGTCGTAGGACTCGCCCGCCTGCATGTCCGACTCGAGGATGGGCCCGAAAGCGGCCTTCCAGCCCGGGCCGGAAACGATCGTCTCCGTCCGCCCGTCCGCGTAGTCGACGTGCAACTGCGCCAGCAGTCGAATGGTCCTGCCGTATTGATTCTGCCCCTTGATGCTGATGTTGCCCCGGAACCAGCCGTCGCCCAGGATGCTCGCGATGGCGTTGGGTCCCTGCTTGAGCATGGCCGTGACATCGTACGTGCGATAGTAGATGCGCTTGCGGTAGTCGGTCCACCCGGGCATGAAGAACTCATCGCCGACGCGCTTGCCGTTCAACCGCATCTCGGCGAAGCCCTGCGACGTGACGTAGAGCGAGGCGCGCGAGACCTCGCCCGAGACAGTGAATTCCTTGCGCAGGTGTGGAGCCGGCAGGTAACGCTTGCTCTTTGGCCGGCCGCCGCCAAAGGCACCCCAGGGACCACAGCCGTACTTGCCGATAACCCTGGCTTTGCGCCAGCCCTCGTCACCGTAGCCGGGTTTCTCCCAGTCCTCGTTCTTCTTGTCGGATACCCTCCAGGCGGGATCCGTAAGAACGGTCATGGGCGGGCCACTCTCGAATACGATTCGCAGCCCGCAGATCATGCCGGCCGGATTGGGGGCGTCCCCAACGTTCGACGCCTGGACGGCCAAGGTGTTCATGCCGGTACGTACCTGGGCCGTGACGTCCGCCGTTTCACAGTTCTTGAAGCTGTTGCCTTTCAACACCCGCCGGCCGTTGAGCATCAGGGCGAACGCATTGTCGGCCGCGCCCTGGACGGCGGCGGACTTGACCTTTCGACCGGGCGGCACCTCGAACGAACGACGGAAGAAGCACTCACCGACCGGGGCACTTCGGCCCGGCGAGCCGACCGGGAACCAGATCCACGAACCTGCTTTCACAAAGAGCGCGTCAGCCGCTCCGGCCGCACCCTTGTCGCTCGAGGGCACGGCATCCCAGCCGATCCAACCGGCCTTCCAGTCCGAATCCTCGAGCAACCCCATCGACCACATGGCAGGTTCGCTCCACGCCGAAGCCTTGCCGTCCCCGTCCCACACGCGGACCTTCCAGTAGCAACGCATCCGCGACGTCAAGGGCTTGCCGCCGTAGACAACCTGAATGGACCGATCCGATGCCAACTTGCCCGTATCCCAAAGGTCGCCGGAATCACTGTCGAGCAGCGCCTTGCCGGAAGCCACCAGCAAGTGACAAGCGGTCTGTTTCTGCCCGCGCCGATCTGACTCCGACATCCAGCTCAACCGCGGCTGGACTTCGCCGATCCCCAGCGGGTCCACGAGATACTCACAGCGCAAACCGGTAGGTTTCATACCTTCAGCTCTTGACGCGTTCAAACACAGGCACACAAAGGCCACAACGGCCGCAGGGCGAGCTACTGCAAACACCTTCATCCGGATACCTCCCATATTCCGTATCACGCCGCCTACCCGGGAATGGCACTTACTTAAGCGAGATCCCACGCCCTTGCGGCGTGGGATCTCGCTTAAGTAAGTGCCATTCCCGCCTACCGGGCTCGTCCCGGCGGAGGCTGACGCTGAGTAACACCATCACAAACAGCTCCATTCACCCGTGACACAAGGTCACGGGCCCTCGCACTCTACACGTTGTTCCGGGGAAACTCCGGTCCCGACCAGACATGCCGGAGCCCTCACCCTGCCGGCCGGATGCTCTCGCGACGCTTGGCGCGGTAGGCGGAGGGCGACATCCCCTCGCAACGCACGAACGTCTCGTACAGCACGCGCGCACTGTTGAAACCCGAGTCTATCGCCAGGATTTTGATCGGGGTGTCGCTTTCGGCCAGCCGGCGCTTGAGCCGTTCAATGCGACAGCGAGTGATCTCCTCCATGACAGTGCGGTCCAGCACGTCACGGAAACGCCGTTCAAGGGTGCGGCGAGTCGCGGCAATCGATCTGGCGACATCCTTCACCATGATCGGCTCGTGCGTATGCTCGAGGATGAATCGCATCGCCGTCGCGACCAGGGGGTCCCGCACGGCCACGGCATCGGTAGAGTGGCGGGGATGCAGAGCGGCGGGCTCGACAAGCAGGATCTCCCGGTCTTTCCTACTCAGATCACGATAGGCTCTCTCCAGCATCCGGTCGAGCATCGCGGCGGCCTCGTACCCGACCTGGCTGTAGCCGAGATCCAACGATGTCAGGGAAGGGTTCGCCAGGAGACAGAAATTGGGTTCGTTGTCCGCGCAGATCAGACCGAGGTCATGCGGAATGGTCAACCCGAGCTCGGGGGCAATGTCGGCAATGTAGCGGCACAGCAGGTCTTCCGGCACAAAAAGCCCGAGCGGCTTGGGTTGGGACTTGAGCCACTCGCGGATGTCCTTTGACCACTGGGCCCAGATGGCCGCGCCGGCATCCACTCGCTCGGGAGCGAGAAACCGCCCGCACGCGAAACCACGCGCTTCGAGATAGGCGACATACCCGAGCTCATCCGAATTGATGAGTGTCGCATCGCACATCGTCGCCCGGGCCTGGTCCCCTTGGTATGCGACATACCCGAAATGCTCGAACCCGCGCGACACCAGGTGCTGCCCGGCCATGCGCCCCGCCTTGGCGAAATCCGGGAAGACACAGTTGATCGTCACCTGGACCCGCGAATTGCGCCACACGTCAACCACGGGCACGCGGGTGCGTTTCGCCACGACGACCATCTCCTTGGTCGCCTGTGCCAGAATGCCGTCGTACGGCGGTTTGGACCGGGGCGCCGCCTTTAGATCTTCCGTCGCGAACGGCGCCAGCACACAATCGAACCCGGCGTGCTTACGGCTGTACGCGCGGACGCCGCTGTAAAGCGCCTGGTCTTCCGCACGCGCGTGTTGCGTATTGATCGCTACTCCGATGCGACGCGTCTTCATGGTCATATCGTGGCAAATCTCCACGGCACGGACAATACATAACTGCGGCAGCCGTCATAGCCACAGCGACAGTTTCCCCGTCTGCCCCCCTACGCGTACCGCCCATGCCGCTGAATGGCCGCCATGAGCAGGCGCATCCCGCGCAGCCGGCTCCCGTTGTTGATCGAGCCGGCCGCCGTAAAATCGAGCCCGCGCTTCTCGCGCGCCTGCTCGAAGTCACGCAGGAGCTCGGCGATCATGTTGGCTTCCTCGTTGCGGCTGTACGTGAACGGCGCAAGTTGACCGTGGATAACGGCGTGCGGACAATGCGCGCGAATCTCGCTCACCGTCAGGGTGGGACCGAAATTCGTCCCGGTCAGATCGACTTCCCGCAGCAACGGCAGCAGGTGCGCCATGTCGGAATCACTGTGCTGATAGCGCCGATGCTCCGGCTCGGGCGCATACGTTTCGAAAACGGCCCGGTGAATCGGCATCGCGAAGGCCGCGTACATCTCCGGGCTGAAGAGACAGCAGTTGTCGTCCGCCCAGGACCACCCGCGGCGCGCCGTCTCCGGCGTCAGCCCGGCTTCCTCGTCCAGCACGCGCGCGCGGGCCAGAATCGCCCGGCCGAGCACATCGCTGTAACGCGCGAACAGCGCCGGATCGTCATAGAAGAGCAGCAGAAGATTCTCGGGACCATACACAGAACAGGCGAATGTGCAGGGACCGCGCTGTCCGCGGTAACGCGGGACATCCCCGCCGAGGGCGGTCAGGCGGGCTTTCTCGTCATCCCAATTCTCCGGCAGCACGAACTCGCGGAGGTTCTCCAGTCGGGCCTCAACCCTGTCCAGCAACGCAGCCAGCTCGTCAGGCGTACCCGCAGCCTGCTTCAACCACCAGCTCCCGCTCTTGCCGCCCTCCCATTCGTTCTTCGCTTCGAAGATGTCGTGCAGTCCCTCGATCTCCGGCCATTTCAGGGCGGGGTCCGGCAGCGTCTCGGGCAGGATCCGGCGGCCGACGATCTTCTCGGACAGATCGTTGTAGCGGCGCGAGACATCCATGGCCCAGTCGCGATCCTCGTAAAGGAACCGCCACCAGTCCTGCTCGAGCCCCAGCTCGTCAAAGAGACATTCCCACGTACAGCAGGCCCCGAAAGCAACCTGTGGGATGTCCGCGCCAAACGGATCCGCCCCCGCTGCCTCCTGGTCGGCCCAGAACTGCTCCAGGTCAACCGGCGCCAATCCGTTGTTGGCCTCGGTGTCCGCAAGCAACCGCTCGACCTTGCGCCGGTTCTCGTCCGACAGGTTCTCGTACGCACTCATGCCTACGCCAACTCGAGCTCACTCCCTTCCCTCACATACACCGGGATCCGCTCCAGCGGCGCATCGGCTTCGATGGTGGATCCGCCGTCCACGGCTTCTCCCGTCCACGCGTCGCGCCAGACGGTGCCTTCCGGAACATACACGCAGCGTGACCGGGCGCCAGCACTGAGAACCGGCGCCACCAGAATGTCCGCCCCGAACATGAACTGGTCCTCCACCTGCCACACCTGCGCATCACCAGGAAAATCGACAAACAGCGGCCGCATGGGCGGCACTCCCGTCGTTTCGGCCACCTTCATCTGCTCCATGATGTAAGGCTTCAAGCGATCGCGCAGGCGGATCTGGTCGCTGAGGATGGCGCAGGTCTCCTCGCCATAGGACCACACTTCGTTCGCCACGTTGGGATGATTCGGATCGGCCTTGCCGGGATCTTCTTTCGGCTTGGACGCCTGCCGCCGCACACCGTGAATGCGCATGATCGGGCAGAACACCCCGTACTGAAACCAGCGTACCAGCAATTCGCGGAAACCGGGGTCGTCAATATCGCCGCCATGGAATCCGCCGATATCGGTCGTCCAGTAGGGAATGCCACTCATCGCGATATTCAACCCGCCCGCCACCTGGCGCCGCAGCGAATCGAACGTCGAGGGAATGTCCGCCGACCAGACCGCCGCGCCGTAGCTCTGACTGCCGACCCACGCCGAGCGACCAAGCGTCATCGGCGCAGGTTCTCCCTCTGCCGTCAAGCCCTCGAAGAACCCTTGCTGATAGCAGCGCGGATAGAGTCCGGCCACCTCCGACCCGTTGCCCAGATGGAAGCGCGTGTTGTCGTATTCGAGCGGAATCAGTTCCGGCTCGATCGTGTCGAGCCAGAAAAGCCGGATACCGTACTCGACGTATCCCTTGCGAATCTGCTCCCAGATGAACGCGCGCGCTTCGGGATTGGTCGCGTCGTAGAACGACTCGACCGACGCACCGTTCTGCAGCGGCATCCCGCGCTCGTTGCGGAGCAGCAGGCCGTGGTCGCGCATGTGGGCAAAGTTGGCGCACTCCCAGTTGACCGTCGGCCACACCGACACCATGCACTCCATACCCATCGACTTCAGCTCCTTGACCATCGCCGCCGGGTCGGGCCAGCATTCGGAATCGAATGTCCAGTCGCCGGCCTTCGACCAGTGATGGAAATCGATCACCATCACCGAAACCGGCAGCTTGCGGCGATGATACTCACGCGCGACTTCGAGCAGTTCCTTCTGCGTCTTGTAGCGCAACTTGCACTGCCAGAAGCCCGCTCCCCACTCGGGGAACTCGCTGGGGAAGCCGGTGACCTCGGCATAGCGTTGCAGAATGGCTGCCGGCGAATCGTCGATCACGACGTACAGGTCAATCTGGTGCGCCGCCTCCGACACCCACCGCGTCTCGTTGCGGCCCAGCTCGGCCCGCCCTACCCCGGGATGGTTCCACAGAAAACCGTAGCCCTTGCTGGAAACCATGAACGGAATCGAAACCTCGGTGTTGCGGTGCATCAGGTCCAACACGCAGCCTTTCTGGTCGAGATAACCGTGCTGGCGCTGACCGAGGCCGTACAGTTTCTCGGCATCGTCCGCGAAGAAGCGCTGTTCTATCTTCCAGGTGCTGCCGTTGGGAATAAAGGTGCGACCGAGGTACTCCGCCGTGGTCTTGTGGCGTTCCTTGAGCACCTCCTGTCCGTCCGACGTGCGGACAAAGGTGAGTTGCCCCAGGCGCCGGGTCAGCGTGACCGTGACCTCGCCGTGCACCAGCGTCACGCCGCTGTCGGCGATGTCGACCGTCGTTCCTTCCGGCGTCGGCGGGCTGTCCAGCAGTCCGTTGGGCAGCTCACAAAAATCCGCCTCCTTCGTAACTCTCACCCGCACTCCGTTGCGCCCCCAGGGCGCCACCCACACGCGCTCATGCGCGCGCTGCCAGATGAAACCGTTGTTGTCCAGTGTAGTGAAATCTCTCATGACCACTCCGTCTTCATCACTCCCCCACAAACACATACACCGTCCCGTGTGTCCCAAGCACCGGCCGCAAGAATGCCATGATCTCTCCGTAGCGCATGGTCCGCGACGCGTACACGAGCAGGACGCCGGGCGTCGGCGTTGTCCCGCCCTCCAAGGCTTCCTGTTCGTCCTCGGCAAGCTTCGCGCGCAGCTCCTCCGGCGACGACACGGCGGACGACCGGCGCGTGAATGTCGGTTCGAGACTGTCGCCCGACCACTTCGGCTCGTGCCATACCAGCTCGGTCTCTTCTGCCTTTGCGGCCAGGTGGAGCTCCCGCGGCTGCGAAGGACGCTCCTCAATCCGCAGCCACCGCTTGTCGGGCACAAAAGCACGGTAGTAGGGCTGCCCGGCCTCCGGTTCCTTGATCCGGACCATACGCATAGTCTCCATCATCGCCATCAGGGCGCAGGTCTTACGGACATCTGTCACCGGCACGGCAGCGCCGAACGACAGCTCTACGTACGGCGGCGGCCCCTCTCCCTTCAGGGCGACCAGTTTTTCCAGGACAGGCGTGAGTTCGGGCGCCTCGGCCACGGCCACCCCGCCCGTTTCGCTCAACCGGCAGACCGTCCCGGTTGTCCCCGCGCCGCAATCGAGCGCGAGCCGCACCCGCCGGGCGCGCAGCCGTTCGCCCGCCTCGCCCGGCGTCATCACGATCGTCAGCAGCTCGCCGCCGTCCAACGCGCAGTCAGGGTTGACCACCTGGTTCCCGTAGACATCCCCCTGGGTCGCCTGCCGGGGAACGTCCAGCACCGCCGCCGGCTCGTTGTAGATAGAGGCTACCGAACGCGGGTCATACACGTCGGCCGCATACTTGGCCGGCCCCTTGCCGCCGCGCGGCGGCACCATGACCGAGCCCGCGAAGACAAAGCCCTCTTCGGGCAACGTCTCGCCCGTTTCCTTGTCCAGGATCAGCCGCTCAATCGGAAATGCCTCAGCGCCATTCACACGCACGTTCAGCACCACGCGATCCCCGTCGGACCAAAAGCGAAGTGCCCGCGGGTCCACCGGCGTTCCGGCTTTGAGGCCGATGAACTCAAGCGCGCGGTGCACGTCGCTGGGCTTGGCAAACGACCATAGCAACGCTTCATAGCCATGGTTGCTGTCCTGGTCAACCAGCAGGAACTCGGCAAGTTCCTCACTGTTCAGCCCCGTAGCCTCTGCCAGCACCTCGACCCGGCGCGCCTTGCGGTCGGCTACCAGCCCCGGCAGCACAAGCATGTCCGCGTTGCCCGCGTGTTCCTTGCGGGCCGCTTCGTACCGTGCCCTGGCCCTGGGCCTCCCCGTCGGCTTGGGTCCAAAGTCCTCGAAGTCGTCCTGTGCGAAAGCCGATCCCGCCTGCAGAAGTCCGGCGCAGAATATGGTTCTCAGGTAGCGAACAAACATGGCGGCAAACACTACACTCCCATCGTCCCCGTGAATAGGTCGCTTAATCGTGGGTTCTTTGAGTAGATGAGTCAAACACTTCTGCGGAGGTTCTGTGCGATGGCGACGTTATGAGTGTTCAGTCTTACCTCAGATCGTGCATCGCCCTGAGCATCGAGACCCTCACGGACCCTGCTTCACACTGAAACGATTTTCAAACTGGAGACGTCGGTCCTCCGCCGTCTCCGGGGGGCTGTCGTAACCATCTCGGCAACTGCCGCCTCGACTGTCCCGCGGCGGCGCAGACACGCCACGCCGTAGCGTAGCGAAGGCGGGAGCACCACCCTACGACGCAGCGCCG
>CAZKRK010000292.1:0-9887 GCA_964555035.1 uncultured Victivallales bacterium
CTCCTGAATACGCCGCGAAATCCGCGCGAACCCTTTTCGGACACCCTCTAGCTACATCTGAACGCGGCGGGAGGGGCGTTGCTCCCCTTCAGGGAGCCTGGATGGTTGGGTGTCTGACCGGTCCCCAGGGTTTGACCCTGGGCTGGGATGTGCGTCCCCGTTGGGGACCCTGGGCTGGGAGGTGCGTCCCCGTTGGGGACCCTGGGCTGGGATGTGCGTCCCCGTTGGGGACGGGCGGTCCATCGCAACGGCAAAAACGTGTCAAACGGAAATCAGGACGTGACAGTTGCCGCGGAGCGCTATGCGCGCCGGCGGGTAACGATTGATGTGGGAGTGGTGGCGAAAAAGCGTTGATTTCTGAAGTCGTGTTGTCGGATTCTCGAAGAAGTCGGTTCGTGTCGGACGCTGTCGGAATCCTGACAATCCCGGTACGGTAGCCGCTTCACAAATCACAAATCATCAATCGCCAATCATCAATCAACCCGTTTGAGTCGATCAACCACTCACGTTCGCCCATTGCGAGACTGCTATGCTATTTGCGCCCAGGAGCACTAGCTTCCGAGAGGTCTGGGACTGCAACCCCGCCCTGTCATCCCGAGCAAAGCGGAGCGGAGTCGAGGGATCTCGGGAATTGGCAACCACGCCGGACGTGCTTGGCAGTTCTCGAGATCCCTCGACTCCGCTACGCTTCGCTCGGGATGACAGGCGGGGGTTGACGTTTCGGGCTAGAGCCGATCCTCTCCCTCTTCCGAACGCGGAGGGCGGGCGCCTTCCTCGCCACGACGCTGGGGAGGCCGCCGGCGGTTGCCGCCGGCGCCCTCGCCCCAATGACCGCGTCCGCCTTCGCGGTGCTCGCGAAAGCGCTGGCGCATTCTGTCGTGGACGAGTTCCTTGACCTTGGCGAGCTGCTCGGACGAGATGTTCTTCTTGATTGCCAGGAGGTGCTTGACGCGCAGCTTGGCCAGCTCGGTATTTATCTTCCCGGTCTTCTCGACCGCGGCCATCAGCGCATCTTCGTCGATCTCCTCGGCGGTCATGATTTCGGCTTGTTCCATGCCGGCCAGTTCGAGTTGGGATCTCAGCTCATTGGCGCGCTGCTTGAGCCCATTCAACTCCTGCTTGATGGTTTCGATCTGTTCCTCGCTCACGCCCGCTTTCCGGGCAAGCTCACCATCCCCGAGGATAGTCCCAATGAAGTGCTCGGAGCCGAAGCCGCGACCACCGCCCCGCCCCCATTGCGGACCACGTCCGGGAGCGCCCTGCGGTGGACCCGGACGGTTGCCGTGACCTCTATCGAATTGCGCCAGAGCATTGAGACCAAGAACCACGCTCGCCAGAGCAACAATGCATCCTCTCTTCATTTCACTACTCCTTCGTTTCTGTTCCGTCATGCCTCTACAACGCACGGTCTTCCGCTTTTATTGTAGCGAATGAAGGTATAGGCGCTGCATCGCTTGCGACGACGTCCGTGACAGTGGGGTCGCTTCTCCGTGCAAGCCGCAAAACGACGCTGAAATCACCCCGGCACATTGCTAACAACGCCTCTGTTAATGACTTGTCGTAGTCGCTATTCTCTAAGGACTTTGCAGGAGCGCCGCACCGGGCGCATAGGGTTTTCCCTTATTCCCGTATCTTGCGCGTTCAATTGCGCCTCTCAAACCCATTAGCTTTGGTGGTCGTCCAACAAGAGTGGAACAAGTCTAAAACTTCGGTTGAACGCGTGCGTCACAAAGCACCGTTTGGTGCCTGGCTAAACCGCACGCTCAATTGTGGGAAGTGATTATACGGCAACGACTTACACAATGTACTTTACGCGGCGAAGCATTTGCTTTAGGCTCAGTCGACGAGCACTTGGGACAAGGAAAAGTGGATGTGTTCTTAGCAGAGTAGTTACGCTGTCGCAGTTCGACGATCACGTCATCTGTTCGCCGTGGCGGTGCATCTCTGCTGGAGGGGAGAGGTGTGGCGCGGGAGATGAGCGCGGACTAGAGCAGGGAATCCGCCTGTTAACAACTTGTTGATAAGCTGAAAATATCTTTGCCGTTTTTTTTCTTGTTTTGGGCTTGGGGATAGTGTGGACTTACGGTCATTGAGAGGCGATGAATTCCGGTTATTTTGTAGCGTGGTTCCTTGTTGGGAAGGGATAGGAAAACAGGGTGAAACAGTCTGACGCACAGCTCCTTTGGGACAAAGCATGTGAGCACCTGAAAGGCATCCTTCATCCCGACATCTATGAACGCTGGATAGCCGTCATCGAAGCGGAGGAACTGTCGGACAGCTCTCTCACTCTCGGCGTCGACAACGACTATTACCAGACCTGGTTGGAAGACAACTACGTCCCACTCATTCAAAGCGCGATAGGAAGCGTCAACGACGGCGACCTGAAGATCGTCTTCAGGGTCCGCCCCAAGTCGGCTTTTCAGGAAGAAGCGCAGAAGAAAAAAACCAAGGCGAGGCCCGCGAAGCGGCAGCGCAGACGTTCGCGCTCAGTGTCGCCGCTCAATCCCAAGTTCACTTTCGACACGTTCATCGTGGGCCCTTCGAACAACTTCGCGCATGCGGCTTCTCGAGCTGTTGCCAAGGCGCCGGCCCGCGCATATAACCCCCTGTTCATCTACGGGGGGGTCGGACTCGGCAAAACGCATCTGATGCAGGCAATCGGCCACTACATGGCAACCGACAACAGCGCTGCCGTCACTTATGTCTCGTCCGAGGCCTTCGTCAATGAATACATCGACGCTCTTCAGAACCGAAGCCTTGTCGGTTTTCGCCGGCGCTATCGGAATGCGGACATTCTGCTCATTGATGACATCCAGTTCCTGGCAAGGAAAGAGCGTTTGCAGGAGGAGTTCTTCCATACATTCAATACTCTCTTCGACGCTCACAAGCAGATCGTAATGACGAGCGATCGACCGGCCGGGGAGATTACGGACCTGGAGCAACGACTGGTTTCCCGTTTCGAGTGGGGCCTTGTTGCCGAGCTGGAAAAGCCCGACCTGGAAACGAGGATCGCCATTCTGCGCAATAAACAGGCTGAAGCCAGTGTGAAGCTACCCGATGAGATAATCCTCTTCATCGCCGAGAACATCAAAGCCAACATTCGCCGTCTGGAAGGCGCCTTGATTCGGGTGATTTCGTATTCTTCGTTGATGCAGAAAGAACTCACCCTGGAATCCGTCCGCAATCTGCTGCGTGATACGCTCGACCAGGAACAACAGGAAGAGCTTTCCTTCGGCACTATTCAGCGGGCCGTGGCCGAGCATTTCGACGTACGCATAGCGGACATGACCAGCAAACGGCGTCCACGTTCGGTAGCAGTTCCGCGCCAGGTGGCCATGTTTCTCTGTCGTCGAATGACAACCGCTTCTCTTCCCGAGATAGCAAATGCTTTCAACAAGACCCATGCCACCGTTCTCCACGCCTATCGCACTGTGGAAAACCGCATGGATGTCGACGCCGATCTCAAGCGCGACGTGATGCACATCGGGCACAAACTCGGCCGGTCTCTGTAGCCTGTGGCTCGGACCTCTTCAAGCCTGTCGAAACGCCCCCGAATCCAACCTGGAGACGGCGGTCCTCCGCCGTTACGAGCAAACGGAGGTGGAACAGAATACTGCTACTTTCGCATGCATCCATCCTCGCCCGCTGCGGAAACGGCGCGGGAGCACCGTTCTACATGCCTGTGAGCAATGGTGACGATATGCTGTTAACTAAGCTGTTCATGCTTGTGTACAAGTCCCCCCCTGTTGAAAAACACCCCCTGTATGCGGCTTGTTCACAGCCTTTCCAACAGGCTGCCGATGGATGTAACTCGTTGATAGGGCTTGCAGCTACGACGCTTGATGACTATATTCACAGGCCATAATAAGAAGATGATTATTCTTTATGTGTAACTATGTATTATCTATTGTCTGTTCATAGAAAGCGATAATGCCGTTTGGAGGGGCTCATGAAGTTCAAGGTCACGAAAGCTGCCCTGCTGGAAGGGCTGCAGATAGTCCAGAATGTAGTCAGCATTCGCAGCACTCTACCCATACTATCCAACGTACTGGTCAGCGCCGACAAGGATAAGGTCTGGCTGACAACTACGGACCTTGATGTGAGTGTCCGCTACGGTCTGGAAGCCGATGTCATAAAGACGGGCACGACAACGCTTCCCGTCAGACGTCTCTCGAGCATCGTACGTGAGTTGTCCGATGCGGCCATAGAGGTAGAGGTTGACGACAAGGACATTGCGACGGTCGAATGCAATTCGTCCTATTTCAAGATCATCGGGTTGCCGGAGGAGGAGTTTCCCAAGACGAGCATTCCGTCCGGCGAGTACGCGTACAATCTGGACCAGGGCGTCCTCAGGGACATGCTCAAGAAGACTTCCTATGCGGCGTCTACGGATGAAACGCGTTACGTATTGAACGGTGTCTACCTCAGTTTCAAGAGCGACAAGCTCACCATGGTGGCCACGGATGGCCGCCGTCTGGCGTTGATCGAAGGCGAGGTGGATGTCCCGGCTGAGACGGAAGTCGACATTATTCTACCCAGCAAGACAGTCACCGAACTGGAGCACACTCTCGGTGACGGTGGATCCGTGAAGATTCATGTCAAGGACAACCAGGTCGTCTTCGACTATGGCAACACGATTGTCTCGTCGAAGTTGATCGACGGGACGTATCCGAACTACAGACAGGTTATCCCGGCTCAATGTGAAGAACGTATCCCGATAGAGCGCGAAATCCTGCTTACCGCTTTGAAACGGGTATCGTTGCTAACGACGGACAAGTCGAATGCAACAAGACTCGTTTTCTCGGACAATCGCCTCGTGATAACTACCACGACGCCCGATGTGGGAGAGGCCCGGGAAACAGTACCGATCAAGTATGCGGGCAAGGAACTGTCCGTAGCATTCAATGCCGAGTACATGATGGATCCCCTCAAAAGTCTCGGGAATGATGAAGTGTATGTCGAGCTGACGGACGAGTTGAGTCCGGGGGTCATCAAGTGCGATCTGCCGTTCCTGTACGTGCTGATGCCAATGAGACTGAGCTGATTGTCTTTTTTCCCTTGCAAAGTCCCGTACGGATACGCTATTCGTACGCGCCGCATCCACGTCGGTGGAATTGCCCGATGGTGTAACGGTAGCACAGTTGACTCTGGATCAATCAGTCTAGGTTCGAATCCTAGTCGGGCAACCATCTCACTCGTTTCAAATCTTATCTTCAATTCCTGTTAGCAGTTGCGACAGACGATCGCTTAAGCTACACTTCCGGTCATGTTGGCAGAACGGGAGGGCTGTCATTGTGTCCGCGGAAGAAGAGGAAGCCAAAACCGAGTCCACCGAGGAGCATCAGCCGATCATTCTGGTCGCTGAAGACAATGCCGTTTTCAGGAAAATCCTGGGGCGGGATCTCCACAAGTGGGGATTCGAGGTGGCCGTAGCGCGCGACGGCACCGAAGCACTGGAACTATACCGTGCTCACGAGAGTCTACGCATCCTGATTCTGGATTGGATGATGCCCGGACGCAGCGGTCCGGAGGTAATCAGGGAAATCCGCACCACAGAGCGTGGGAAGTACGCCTACGTCATCCTACTGACGGCCAAAGGACAGAGGGAAGACATAGTAGAGGGACTCTCAAGCGGCGCCGACGACTATGTTATCAAACCGTTCGACGAGCACGAACTCGAGGTGCGCGTCCGGGCAGGGAAGCGCATTGTCGACCTTCAGAACGAGTTGATTGAGGCGCGTGAGGCATTGCGATTTCAGGCGACTCACGACGCGTTGACAGAACTGTGGGACCGTGCCGCGGGAATCGGGATATTGACGCGTGAGCTGGAGCGCACCAAGGCGTACGGCCAACAGGTGTCTGCTTTGATGGTAGACATAGATCACTTCAAGGAAGTCAATGACAAGTATGGACATTTGGCTGGCGATGCGGCTCTGAACTGGTTGTCCGGCATTCTGGTGGATTCCGTTCGTCCGTATGACACGGTTTCCCGGTATGGCGGCGAGGAGTTTCTTGTCATTCTGCCGGGTGCTTCCTGTAACGCAGCGCTGATTGCGGCCGAGCGCTTGAGAGCCTTGGTAGAAGAGAAGTCACGCGACGTGCCGGAGTTTCACGGAGAAATTACGGTCAGTGTGGGCGCAGCAGTTGCGTCGCGGGGGAGTTTCGCTGCCGTGGATGAGCTCATATCCGCGGCCGATGTTGCTCTGTACCGGGCGAAGCATAACGGCCGCAACCGTGTTGTTCTCTGGGATCCCGAAGAAATGCAGTAGCCTCTTGCCTGCGACTGCACTGTCAAATGACGCATCCCCCCACAGAACACGTTTGACAAGTGGATGGATTCTGCTTTGATGGTGCGTTTTGCGACTACTGAAGACTCTTGAGGAGTAGAGTAATGGAAAACACATACAAGATTGCAGTTATCGGCGGTGACGGTACCGGTCCTGAAGTAGCGACGGAAGGAGTCAAGGTTCTGGAGGCTGCTGCCGCGAAGTACGACTTTGGTCTCGAGTTCACCGATTTCGATTTTGGCGGTGAGCGCTACCTATCGACCGGGGAGGTGTTGCCGGACAGCGCATCGGACGAAATGCGCGCGTTCGACGCCATCTTCCTGGGAGCGATCGGTCATCCCGACGTGAAGCCGGGCATCCTCGAAAAGGGGATTCTGTTGCGTCTTCGTTTCGAGTTGGACCAGTACGTCAATCTGCGTCCGGTCAAGTTGTTCCCCGGAGTGGAAACACCGCTGAAGGACAAGGGACCGGAGGAGATCGACTACGTTGTTGTACGCGAGAACACCGGCGGCCTTTACACGGGTATCGGCGGTTTCACGCTGAAAGGGACCGAGCACGAGGTGGCCTGCCAGAGCATGGTGTACACCTACAAGCAGGTCAGCCGTTGCCTGAAGTACGCTTTCGAATACACGCGGCGGCGGAAGAAGAACAACACGCTCGGCCTTGTCGGCAAGACGAATGTTCTGACGTATGCGTACGACCTGTGGGAGCGTGTTTTCAACGACATGGGAGAGAAGGACTTTCCCGAGATACGTCGAGACTACTACCATGTTGACGCGTGTTGCATGTGGATGGTCAAGAACCCCGAGTGGTTTGACGTCCTGGTGACGGGAAACATGTTTGGTGACATCGTCACGGATCTCGGGGCGATGACGCAGGGGGGAATGGGAATTGCCGCGGGCGGCAATATCAATCCCGAAGGCGTGAGCATGTTCGAGCCCATCGGCGGCTCCGCGCCAAAGTACACTGGACAGAACGTAATCAATCCACTGGCAGCGATCTGCGCCGGAGCGATGATGCTGGACACGCTCGGTGAAATAGACGCAGCCAAGGCGGTGGAGGACGCCGTAGCCTTTGTGACGGGCGAGAAGCTGAAAAGCCTGGCAGCCGGTCGCATGGGCTACTCCACGACAGAGGTCGGCGATCTTGTCGCGGCGAAAGTCGCGGACTAGTATTACGTTCGTGTTTATCGGTCATCGAGAAGCAGTTCAGAGGTGAGATCATGTCAGGATGCAAAGTAGGTGTAGTTGGTATTGGAGCAGTGGGCAGTCAGATGGTGAAGATCCTGCGGGAAAGGGATTTTCCCGCGGACGAAATCCGCATCATGGCGCGTTCCGAACGCGACGAAGAAGTAGCGGGTGAGACTTACCACGTTGTCAAGGCGGAGATCGATGCGTTTGACGGACTCGACTACGCCTTTTTCGCCGGGACGGAAGGCGCGAAGGGCGCCTCGCAGTTGTTCGGTTGGGATGCGGTCGCGCGTGGTGTGACGGTCATCGACAACGGCCAGGACTTCCGAATGGACCCGCGCGTGCCGCTCGTGGTGCCGGAAGTCAACGCGGATGCCTTGGCGAACCACCAGGGCTTCGTTGCCAACCCGAATTGCAGCACCATTATTGCCATGGTGGCCCTGGGTCCGCTGCACCGCGCCTTCGGCATTCGCCGGTTCGTGGCGTCCACGTACCAGGCCGTGTCGGGATCGGGGGCGGCGGCCGTGCGCGAGCTGGAACAGCAGGTGCGGGCCTACGTGGCCGGCGAAGAAACGGTCATGGACGCGTATCCGCACCAGATTGCCTTCAACGTGCTGGCGCAGATCGGCAGCCTGAAGCCCGAAATGCCCGGCTATACGAGTGAAGAGGCCAAGATGCTCTTCGAGACGCGCAAGATCCTGGGTACGGACAGTATCCGTGTTTCGACGACGTGTGTGCGCGTGCCGGTCTTCAACGGCCACTCCGAAGCGATCAATATCGAGTTCGATCGGGCGGTCACTCCGGAACAGGCGCGTGAGGTCCTCGAGGCCGCTCCAGGCGTCCGCGTTGTGGATGACATGGCGAATGCGGTCTATCCCAGGCCGTTGGATGCTGACGGCCAGGATGACGTCGTCGTCGGTCGTATCAGGCCCGATGAGAGTGTCGAGAACGGTCTGGCCATCTTCATTGCCGGAGACAACATTCGCAAGGGCGCGGCCCTTAACGCGATCCAGATCGCGGAAGCGTTGATCTAGTAGTAGACCCCGTCCCCGACCTGGACCGGCACCTGCTGCCAGTTGGTGAGGATGTCGGCGACGCCGACATTCTCCCGCTGGCGGATGTGGTTCAGCTTCACCTTGGTTACGAAGATCTCGTCGCCGTCGGCGCTGGGGCGTTTGATGAGAAGATCGATCTCCGGGGTTCCCTTGCCCTTGTCAAGCTCGGCGGCGATCTGGTCCATGAACTCGGGCGTGAACTTGAGAACGCAGAAATTCCAGTCCGCGCTGACTGAAGTGACCGTGCCTTTCTGGCCGCGGGTGAGGTGTTGGAGCACGCGCGTAACGGTCGCGGGGCCCAGGCGGCCGCGCAGGCGTTCGATCTCGTCCTTGAGGACGTTGATTTCGCTGTCGAGGTCGACGATCTGTTCGTCCCTTTCGGCAATGGTGGTCTTCTGCTCTTCGATGGTATCGTTGAGCATGCGGATCTGGTCTTCTTTCTCTTCGATCGTGCCCTGCAAGGTGCTGATCTGATCTTCGAGCTTCATGATCGAGCTGTCGCGATCGACGATCGTGCTGAGGGCCTGGCGCAGGTCGCTCTTCTTGGTGTTGAGTTCGGTGATCGTGTCGACGAACTCCTCGCGGATCTTGCGGAGCTGGTGGCGGGTTTCGTTGAGACGGTTGAGCTGCGCTTCGGATTTGGCGAGGATGTTGTCGAGGACCTCCTGCATGGTGCCTTCGCCCTCGGTGACCTTCAAGCCGGTAGTTTCGTCCCGGTATGGTTTGCCGGGCCGGAGGGGGTCGGGAAGGTAGTAGGCCTTCAACTGGTCCTGCTCCCTGGCGACATCGAGGGTAACGAGGTCCGTCGTCTCGAGCTTGTTCTGGTATGTCTCCCAGAAATCGGACTTCTCGGGAGTATCCAGCAGTTCGGCCGTGGTTTCGTCTATGTCGCGTGCGGGGTACTCGGGGCTGGTGGCAGCGGCGGGTTCTTCGGCCTCGAGCGTCGGCCCGAGAGCAATCAAGGTCCGTTCGAGTTTCTGGGTGCGGCCCTTGAGCTGTTCTCGCTGACCGAAGAGCATGATCCCGAGAGCCAGGGCGCCGATGGACAGTATAAGAAAAATGACAACAAGAACTCTCAACAGTTTACCCATGACAACTCCTCGGATCAGAGATCGTAGTTCGCTGGCTTACACAAACATCCAAGCCGCAATATGTAACAAATGCCCCAAGCTGTCAAAAGCAAAGTTGGCGGATTTGAGCACTTGTTGCGACTGTCACGTCCTGATTTCCGTTTGACACCTTCTGGTTGTTGCTTGAGATGGTATTCACAGTAGAGAGGTCATGGGTAGAGACACCGCGGGCCCGCCCCTCACCCGCCTCCGCTGCGCTGCGGCGACCTCTCCCCCGAGGGGAGA
>CAZKRK010000293.1:0-9881 GCA_964555035.1 uncultured Victivallales bacterium
TCCACTTTTTTTTTTTTTTTGGGGGGGTGCCCCGCCGTCTCCAGGGGCTTTTCGGACACCCTCTAGGTAGAAGAATGTGTAGGTAGAAAAATCGGGAGGTAGGAAGATGGGAGAATTGAGTCTATCATCTTTCTACCAACCCATCTTTCTACCAACCCATCTTTCTGCCAACCCATCTTTCTACCAACCCATCTTTCTGCCTTTCTCTCTCCCCGCAGCCCTGCGCATGTCTTGCCCACGAGCCAAGGGGAACCGCCCGTGACGTTCCTCGGGATGACAGCGCCGGGGTTGAAGTTCCTGGTCGGAGGTTGTCGTGCGAGAGGTGTTGCGGTAGTCTGTTCACTCATTCTCAAAGGCAAACGAGGATTCGCCACGTATGACAGATCGACAATGGGACACGCTTCTGAAGGTCGTCCGGTTCGAGACGGTCGAACCGCTACCCGTCGGTTTCATCATCGATAGTCCGTGGTTGCCGGGCTGGTGCGGGATGTCTATCCTGGACTACTACACCAGCGATCGCCTGTGGCTGGCGGCCAATTTCCGTGCGATAGACACATTCCCGGACGTGATTTTCCTGCCGGGATTCTGGTCGGAGTACGGGATGTGTACGGAGCCATCGGCGTTTGGCGCGAAGTGTACGTGGGAAGAGGCGAACCTGCCGCACGCGCACAAGATTATTGCGGACCCCGCGGAAGCGGGCCGAGTCGCCAAGCCGGACGTGCGCAAGGACGGGTTGCTGCCTTTCATGGTCAACCGATTGCGTCACACCGAGAAAGAGATTAACGATCGCGGGCATCGCATTCGCTTCGCCGTGTCGCGCGGACCGCTGAACATTGCTTCGTTCCTGATGGGGAGCACCGAATTCCTGATGGCGCTCTACACGCACGCCGGGGAATGCGAGAAACTGCTGAACACGATTACGGACTTCACGATCGACTGGATCGGCGTGCAGCTCGAAGCGTTCCCTTCCATTGATGGCCTGCTCGTGCTGGATGACGTGGTGGGATTTGTCGGGGATACGGACTACGAACAGTGGGCGCATCCCTATCTGAAGCGGGTGTACGATGCGTTCCCCGTGACGGTCAAGGCGTTCCACAACGATGCGGCGGGGTTGGTGTGTGCGCCACGCCTGGCCGACATGGGGATCAACCTGTTCAACTTCTCCTTTGAGCACTCCATGACACAGATGCGCGCACTCTGCGGGGATTCGGTTGCGTTTCTCGGCAACCTGCCGCCGCGTGACGTGCTGGCGCTCAAGTCGCCGGAAGAGATCGAGGTTGAGACGGCCAAAATGGTTGACGATTTGGCGGATACCAAGGGTATCCTGTTTTCCTGCGGCGGCGGCATGCCGCAGGGTGTCAGCACGGAACAGATCCAAGCCTTTTGTGAAATGCTGAAAAGCCGAAAAGCTGAAATGCTGAAATGGTGCAAAGCTGAAATGGTGATACGCCCGATCCGTCGGAGCCGTCCGACGGGGCAAGCGGCGGAGGAGTGAGCAAGATGCACAGACGACACTTCTTGAAAGGCGTTGCCGCGGCCGGTGCGGCCGCACCGTTCATGTGGACGGGGCGCGTCGACGGCGCGGTGGCGGCCGGGAACCGGATCACGGTCGGGATTATCGGTACGGGGCGCATGGGACGGGGGGACCTGGGGAACATCCTGGGGTCCGGTGACGTGCAGGTGGTCGCGGTTTGCGACGTCGACAAGAACCGCTGTTCCGACGCGAAGACGATGGTGGAGGGGCGCTACAAGGCGCGCGTCGCGTCTGGCAGATACAAGGGCTGCGACATGTACGGCGACTTTCGCGAGCTCGTGGCGCGGCCGGATATCGACGCCGTGCTCGTCTGCACGCCGGACCACTGGCATGCGTTGCCCGCGATTGCCGCGGCCAGGGCGGGCAAGGACATCTTCCTGCAGAAGCCGTTGACCTACACGATCGAGGAAGGACGCGTGCTGAGCGACACCGTCCGCCGATACGGCCGCATCCTCCAGGTCGGCAGCCAGCAGCGTTCCGATTCGCGGTTCCGCTTCGGCTGCGAGCTGGTACGCAACGGGAGGATCGGCAAGCTGCTCAAGGTCGAAGTCGGTTGCGGCATGGATCCCGGCATGGGGCTCGCGGCGCCGTCGGAGCCGCCCGAGTACCTCGACTACAACTTCTGGCTGGGGCCGGCGCCCGAGGTCCCCTACATCGAAGCGCGCGTCCACCCGCGTAAGGGCTATGGCCGTCCCGGGTGGCTGCGCACGCGCGACTACTCCGCCGGGATGATGACGGGGTGGGGCTCCCATCACATGGATATCGCCCACTGGGGCATGGGCATGATGCACAGCGGCCCGAAGACGATCGAGGGCTGGGCCGAGTACCGCGACGGGACGTGGGATGTACACGGGGCGTGGGACGTTCACTACACCTATGCCAACGGGGTTGACCTGTACTTCGGCGACAACAAGCGTTACCTGCAAGGAGCCAAGTTCTACGGTACGGACGGCTGGGTTCATGTCCGCCGCGGGCGCCTCGACGCCCAGCCGAAGTCCCTGTTGCAGGAGAAGATCGGCGCGAACGAAATCCACCTTTACAAGAGCGCCAACCACATGGGCAACTTCGTCGAGTGTATCAAGACGCGGCGCGAGCCGGTTGCGCCGGTGGAGAACGGGCACCGGTCGAATACGGTTTGCCTGCAGGCCGACATCGCGGCGCGGCTGGGGCGCAAGCTGCACTGGGACCCGGCCAAGGAAGTGTTCATCGGCGACGACACCGCCAACCGCATGCTGGGCCGGCCGGCGCGGGCGCCCTGGAAAGGTTGAGGAAAAAGCTGAAAAGCTGAAAAGCTGAAAAGCTGAAATGCTGAAATGCTGAAATGCTGAGATGCTGAAAGGCTGAAATGCTGAAAGGCTGAGATTTGAGATTCGGGAGACGAGATGAAGAGACTACTGCTTGTCAGTTTCCTGTTTGGCGCCTTTGCGGCGCGGGGGGCGCAGAAGGAGACGGCGCGGTTGGAGAAGGAGGCCGTGGTCGTTGACGTGGACAGCATATTCGGGACGCATGGGGACGCGGTCGCGAAGTACGAGTACGGTCAGTCGCGCGCGGCACTGATGGTTGTCGGCGACGCCGTCTGCCGCGTTGGCGATGATTCGGCCATGCGTCGGACGATCGAAGCGAGGCTGCTGGGGTTGCTGGCACGTCCCGGCATCACGCCGGCGGCGCGCGAGTTCGTGGTGCGGCAACTATCGTTTGTGGGCGGCTCCGCTTCGGTGCCGGCACTGGCGAAAGACCTGGGCGGCGGCGATGCCAACGCGGCGGCGCTGGCGTGTTTTGCGTTGGAGCGTATTCCGGACGAACCCGCGGGCGCTGCCCTGCGCAGCGCGCTTATCGGCGCGAAGGGACTGAGGCAGGCGGCCATTGCGACGGCCCTGGGCAACCGCCGTGACGCGGCGGCTGTCGACACGTTGGCCGGACTGTTGGCCGCGAAGAGTGCCGATATCAGCGGTGCCGCGGCGCGTGCCCTGGCACGCATTGGCGGCCGGGAGGCGGTGCGCGCGCTGGGTGAGGCGTGGGGCACGAGCACAACCAGGCCGGCGGAGTTGACTGACGCACTCCTGACGGCCTGTGGGAGCCTGGGCCCGCAGGAGGCGCGTGCGACCGGGGTGGTTGTCGTTTGCCGCAAGGTCTACGCGGAGGCGGCCGGGGCCTGGCAGAAACTGGGTGCGTTGCGGGCCCTGCTCGAGGCAGACCGGAAAGCGGGCGGCGAGCTGCTCAAGGGAGCGCTGGTCGACGAAGACACGCAGGTCAGCGCCGGCGCCGCGCGTTTGCTGGCCGAGATGCCGGGCGAAGAAGCCACCCGCCTTGCGGTTTCGCGGCTGGGGGCGATGGATGTCGCCGGACGAGCGGCGATGCTGCGCGTATTGAGAGGGCGCGAGGATCGCAGTGCCGCATCCGGAGTTCGTCCCTACCTCGATGCCGAGGAGGAGAGTGTCCGCGTTGCGGCGTACGAAGCGATCGGCGCTCTCGGGGACAAGCAGGACGTCGCACGGCTTGTGGGCGAGCTTCCCTATGCTCCTGCTGCCGACGCCTTGGAGACGCTCAAGGGTGATGGGGTGGGGGAAGCCGTGGCGGCGGCATTCGCGCGTAGCAGAGGTGAGATGCGGGTTGCCCTGGTGAAGATCGTGCGCGGCCGCGGCGAACCGTCGGCTGCGCCCGCACTCATGGCGGCCCTTTCGGATGCCGACCCTGCCGTTGCGCGCGAAGCAGTGCGGGCGATGGGCGAGCTCGGCGGCAAGTCGGAAATGGCCGCTTTCGTCAAACGGCTGAATCTCGATATTGAACCGGCGACGTTGCGGACGGGGATAGAGGGCGCGGTGGCGGCGATCGCCGCGCGCCTGGGCGATGAGGGAGGGGCCAGCGCGCCCGTGCTGAAGGCGTTGCGCGATGTAAGTCCGGTAGGGCGGGCGTCTCTCGTTCGCGTTCTTGGCCGGCTCGGCGAAGAGGCCGGGCTCGAGGCCGTGGCGGACGCGGCCAATGCGCGCCTGCCGACTGCCAAGGACGCCGGGGTGCGGACCTTGGCGGCGTGGCCGGGCGAGGCCGCGCTCAAGCCGCTGCTGGCCGTTGCCCGGAGCACGCGGGACTTGACGCACCACGTGCTCGCGATGCGCGGGTATATCCGGCTGCTGAAGGGCGTGGGGGACCGCTCCCCGCTGGAACTGAAAGCGCTCTACGATGCCGGCAAGTCCGTGGCGCGGCGCGACGAGGAGAAGTCGGCCCTGACGTTCGAGGTAAAGGGTGCGGTGATCCGCGACTTGACGGTGAAGTCCGAGGGCAAATACCGGGTCCACTTCGGCGGTCTTCGCGAGGGTGCGATCTGGTCCAGCGACCGTGAATACACGTTTGTCAAGGTGCCGCACGAGGTCCGTGGCGCCACCTATATCGAGAGCGTGATGGATGACCGTTCCGCGGGCGGTTCCGGTTTTCTGAGCTTTGTCGTCGACGAACCGGTCGTGGTTTACGTAGGTTTTGACAACCGTTGCAGGGCGTTGCCGGCCTGGTTGAGGAGTTGGGAGCGGCTCAAGGAGTCGATTCACCCGACCCGAAAGACGGGATGCCACCTGGTGTTGCACCGGAAGCGGTTCGAGAAAGGCAAGATTACGCTTGGCGGCGCCGATGCGCCCGGCGTTGCGGCGATGTATTGCGTTGCGGTAAAGGAGAGCAAGTGATGGAGAAGAAGACGGTACGCAGTGGAATTGTCGGGGTGGGTTTTTCGGGGTCGTTTCACTACCATAATCTGAGCCGCGTCTACGGGGCCAACGTTGATTTTCGCGGCGTGTTCGATCTTGATGCCGACAGGGCCAAAGCGTTTGCGGATGAACGCAACACCAAGGCCTTCGGCAGCCTGGAAGCGCTGTTGGACGAGGTCGACGTGGTTCACGTCTGCACCGTGGCCAGCGCGCACGAGGCGGTCTCGATCGAAGCGCTCAAGCGCGGCAAGTTCGCAATCTGTGAAAAGCCCCTGACCGGCTACTTCGGTGACGGCAGCGACGACTTCAACGGCGACACGTGTTCGAAAGAGGTTGCCCTCGAACAGGGCATGGCCAGCGTCAAGCGCATGCTCGAGGCCGAGGCCGCCAGCGACGGCAGGATCCTCTATGCCGAGAACTGGGTCTACGCGCCGTCGATCCAGAAAGAGCGCGAGATCATCGAGAAGACGGGAGCGCAGTGCCTGTGGATGTATGGCGAAGAGGCGCACTCCGGTTCGCACGCGTACACCTATGCCTACTGGAAATACTCCGCCGGCGGCGTGATGATCGGCAAGGGGTGTCATCCGCTGACCGCGGCGTTGTACCTGAAGCGCAAAGAGGGGATGGCACGTGACGGCAGGCCGATTCGCCCCGCGGCGGTTACCTCGCGCGTGCACGCTATCACCCGGCTGCCCTCATTTCAGGACAAGGGGCACATTCGCAGCGACTATCACGACATCGACGACTTTTCGATGATGCACGTCATCTTTGAGGACGGCACGATCGCGGACATCTACGCGTCCGACATCGTCATGGGCGGCATTCATAACTGGCTCGAGGTCTCGGCCAACAACCACCGCACGATGTGCAACATCAACCCCAACACTACGATGGAGACCTACAACCCGGTGGATGCCAACTTCAAGGACATCTACACGGTCGAGAAGGCCTGCACCAAGCAGGGTTGGAGCAACCCGTCTCCCGACGAGGACTGGTTCACGGGTTACCCCCAGGAGATCGAGGCGTTCTACCGCACCGTGGCTCACGGCGAGCCGCCCGAGAGCGACAGTTCCCTCGCGGCCGACTGCATCGCCACGATCTACAGCGCGTACGTTTCCGACGAGCGCAAGGGGGCGGAAGTGGCGATTGAGTTGGTGTAGGTTGGTTGATTGGTTGATTGGTTTTTGGTCTTTGGAGAGTCGTGGGTGGAGTTCCCGTCCTGTCATCCCGAGGGCTGTCGCGGGCGGGACCCGCTGGCTCGTGCGCAAGACATGCGCATGGTTGCGGGGGGAAGATAATGGTAGAAAGATGGGATGGTAGAAAGATGATATGTTCAGTTTTCGCGTCTTCCTGCCTTCCCATTTTTCTACCATAACGACACTTGGTAGGGGGTGCGCGGTGAAGCGACGTCTTTGGGAGCGCTGCGGAGCGGAGTCGAGGGATCTCAGGAATTGGGAACCACGTCGGACGTGCCTGGCAGTTCTCGAGATCCCTCGACTCCGCTCCGCTGCGCTCGGGATGACAGGGCGGGTATTGCAGTTCCCGGCCAGTTGTAGGTGATAGCATGAGTCTTTGTGGGTTGGATATCGTAATCTGGATCGTGCTGGTTATCTACTTCGCCGGCATGCTGCTGATCGGGTGGTGGTGCAAGCGGAGTATCCGGGACCAGGAGGGGTATCTTCTCGGCAATCGCAAGTTCGGCGTGTGGATGATGCTCATGCACGCGTTCGGGGCGGGCACGAACCCGGGCGACGCGGCCGGGACGGTGAGCAAGACGGTTGCGGGCGGCGCCTCGGGAATATGGGTCTCCTGGATGTGGATGTTCGGCACGCCGATCTACTGGCTGATCGCCCCCATCGTTCGCCGCATGCGCTGCCTGACAATGGCCGACTACTACGAGGAACGTTTCGGCCGAAGCGCGGCTGTCCTCTACACGGTGATTGCCGGACTGGGAATGACCGTCTTCTTTGCCGGCGTTCTGCTGGCAACTACGCGCACGGTCCAGGGGATGATGGGCCAGGCCGTCGTCACGGACGGTATGGACTGGTGGTTCTACGGGATCCTCACGGCGACAACCGTGACCTTCGCCCTGTACGGCTACTGGGGCGGGATCGTTGCCGCGATTCGCACCGACATGGTGCAGGGCTGGATGATCATTCTACTGTCCTTTCTGGCGATTCCGATGGCCGTCAACATGCCTGAAGTGGGCGGCATGGACGGGCTCAGGGAGACACTGTCCGGCGCGGCAGCGGATGGGAAGAACTACCTGAGTCTCTTCAATACAAGCTCGTTCAAGTTGTCCGCCGTCATCCTGCTGAGCATCAACGGTCCCCTGACCGCACTTGCACTTCCGCACCTGATGAGTGTCTGCGCCGCGGGCGAGACAGAGTGGGAAGGGCGCATGGGCTTTGCCGGCGGGAACATGCTGAAGCGTTTCTGCACGATCGGCTGGAGCCTGCTCGGACTGTGCTGGCTGGCCTACCTGCTCAATACCGGAACGGAGATCCATCCCGACGCGGCTTTCGGCGACTCGATCAGGGCGCTGCTGCCGCCGTTGCTGCAGGGGATAATGCTCTCGTGCGTCATGGCGGCATCCATGTCTTCGGGCGACGCCTTCCAGGTCACGGTCGCCGGTCTCTTCACGCAGAGCATCTACCGGCCGTTCGTCAACCCGGCAGCGGACGAGCGGAAACGGATGAGCGTTACGCGTGTGACGGGCATAGTGATCGTCGCCATCTCCTTCGTCTTCGCCATCCTGATGCGCGACGATGTCGTCAAGTCGATCATCGCCTATTTCAACATCCTGAGCATCATCGGCATCTCCACGGCCATGGGCATCGTGTGGCGGCGGATGAACACAAAGGGCGTGTTCACGAGCGCCATTTGCGCCGGGGCGGTCTACATTCTCACCCGGTACGTGTGGGAGTGCCCCGCGGAAGCGAAGTTCGGTCTGCCGATCGTGGCAGGTGTTCTCGGCGGTATCTTCGGCAGTCTTCTCAGCGCGCCGCCGGATGCGGCGGCGATCGAGGCCTTCTTCACCAAGATCTACGTTCCGATCGGCCAGGAGGACAGGCTCACCCGGCCTCTTGACGAAGCGGTGCCGAAGGCGCGGCGTCTTTTCACGGCGGGCGGGCTGTTCCTGGTCAAGCCGTCGCGGCAGTCGTGGGTAGGTTTCGTGGCAATTCTGGGTGCGTGCATCGGTTGCGTCCTGATCATGCTGTGGCTGCTGAAGTAAGCGTCGTGGTAACCGGAGTTGGAGACGGCGGTTCTCCGCCGTTGCTCGGGTCCTGGTTGTGTTGCGACTGCTTGAGGTAGACACCGCGGAAGTAGAACTGGAGACGGCGGTCCTCCGCCGTTGCGGGTTGGCTGGTTCCGGCGGGTTTTGAACGGCGGAGGACCGCCGTCTCCAGGTTGGCTGTTCGGCGGGTTTTGAACGGCGGAGGATCCGCCTTCGCTCCGCTACGGCGGGACAAGCCGTCGTCTCCAGAATGAGCTCGCGGGGGCTTTGAGAACGTAGTATGGGGGACATGAGAACAATGACCTGCAAAGCGAGAATGGACGCGGTTTTGCGGGGGCAGCCGCTTGATCGTTATCCCTTTGTGCCTTCGATCTACGAGCACGGAGCCAGGGTCATCGGGCGGCCGCCGGGGGAGGTGTGTCTTTCGGCGGAACTGATGGCGGAAGCCGCGCTGAAATCGTGGGAGACCTATCGGCACGATCTGGTTACCGTGGGCGTCGACATCTACAACGTCGAGGCCGAGGCTTTCGGTTGCCCGGTTGCCGTTGGCGCCGAGAACGGTATTCCGGGAATCACGGGGCACCCGCTGGAGGGGCAGGAGGAACTGGACGCGAGCGTGCTGGCAATTCCCGAGCCAGGCGCGTCCAATCGTCTGCAGCTCCTCGCGGATGCGTCTCGCCGCGTGGCGGAAGAGCTGGCCGGCAAGGTATGGGTCTACGGGTGCATGGGCGGCCCCTTTTCCCAGGCGGTCGAGTTACGGGGATTCGAGAACCTGATCGTGGACACGATGCTCGCGCCGGAACGTGTCCACGGACTGCTCGAAAAGACGACAGAGCTGTCACTCCAACAGGCGGCCCGTCTTGCCGAGGCGGGGTGCAGCGTCAACATATTCGAGTCGTGGGCGACGTTGCCCCTGATCCCGCCGGACATTTTCGGCACGTATGTTGTCCCCTACAACAAGCGCATCATCGCGATGGTTCGTGAGCAGTTTGAGGTGCCGCCGCCCGCCGTTATCATGGGCGGCAACACGGCGCTGCTGATGGACCACTTCATCGAGTGCGGCACATCGCTCGTCGTGGCGGACTACAACGCCGATTTCGATTTCATGCGCCGGAAGACCGAAGGCACGGGGATGATCGTGCGCGGATGCGTCGACCCCAAGCAGATCGAGCGCGGTGAATGGGACGCGGTGGCAGAAGCGGCGCGCAAGCTGGCGACGAAGGCAGAGGGGATGCCGAACTTCGTGTGGGGCTGCGGCGCTGTTTCGTACGGCACGACAACGGAGAACCTGCTGAAGTTCAAGGCGATCTGCCTGGGGCTGTAGTAGCCGGCGCACTTTGGTCCCCCGCGGATGCCACGGGTCTGCCCCTCACCCGCCTCCGCTACGCTGCGGCGACCTCTCCCCCGAGGGGAGAGG
>CAZKRK010000294.1:0-9878 GCA_964555035.1 uncultured Victivallales bacterium
GCTGGGACACGAGCGGGGTCACGCTCGTGGACGACACCGCCAACAAGCGCGTGTACCTGACGGGGCTGGTGGTTAGCGCGGCCGAGGAGTCGGGCAATACGCTGACGTGGGACGGCGGCGGCAGCGGCGACTGGGGCAGCGCGAGCTGGACCGGGGGGCCGCCCGCGCATCCCGGCATCGCGAACCGGGCCGTGATCGCGTCGACGGGGCAGACCGTAACGGTCGAGGCCGACCATGCGGCGCACACGCTGGATCTAGACGCGGGCCTGCTGGCGATCGGTGCGGGCAACAGCCTGGCGACGTGGGACATGAACGTGGGCGAGAACCTGGCGCCGGCCGTACCGGCGGGGGCGTCCCTGAACGTCAGCAATGCGCTCACGCTGGGGGAGGGGAGTTCGGTCACTTTTTCGAACGGCAGTGGCGGCGTGGTCGGCGAAGTGGAGCTCGGCATGCACCGCACGCTGCAAGTCGACTCCACCAACGTCTCGTTCGGTTCGGTCGTTCTGAGCGGCGGCGAGCTCGAGGTGGGCGCGGCTTCGCTGGAGTTCAGCAGTCAGTTCCGGCTATCCGAGAGCATGACACTGGACTACGACTTGAGGGGCAGCGGCAAGCTGGTGGCGAACGAGCGCGCGGTTCTTGACCGCGTAGTGACTTTGAGCGGTCACAACACGTACGGGGGGGCCACGGAGATCTGGCGGGCGGTGCTGGACGTGGGTGACGTTGGCGAAGGGCTCTCGCCGAACAGCGCGGTACGTTTTTTGTCGTTCAACAATCAGCAGCCGGCGGTGGTGCAGGGGTACGGGACGCTGAGCCGCGACGTGGGGACGGGAAGCGGCGAGATCTCCTGGGACGGCGGCTGCCGGGGCGGGTTCTCGGCGCGGGGCGGCGACTTGACGGTCAAGCTGCAAGGCGGAGCCGAGCTGTGCTGGTCGACGGGTACGCCCGGTCTCAACCAGGGCAACAACGTCGGGGCACTCCAGTTCGGCTCGTTGACGGCCGACGGCATGGTTGAACTCGCCAACGACATCCGACTGGAGGAGCAGAGCGGTCGGATCCAGGTGCAGGACAACCCGGGCACGAAAACCGATTTCGTGCGGTTGTCGGGCGATATCGGCGGCGGTGGAATGGACTGGTTCCTGCGCTTCAACGAGAATGCCGGCAACTACTACCACAGCACGCTGGTGGAGTTCACGGGACACAACACCTACAGTCACGGGACGCTGATTGACGACTGCACCATCTATGGCCTGGCGGGGGCCGGGCTTTCGCCCAACAGCCTGCTGCGTTTCGACGGCAACACCTGGGACCGTGAGGCGGTGGTGATGTCCAGCGGCAACATCACGCGCGAGATCGGCGACGAACCCGGCGAGGTTTACTGGCAGGAGGCGGGCGGGTTCGCAGCGCGGGGCGGGACGCTGACGGTGAATCTCGAAGGCGGCGCCGAGCTCGTCACGGACGACCTTTACCAGGGATTTCGGGCGCGGGCCCTGCAACTGAACTCGCAGTATGCCGACAGCATGGTCGATTTCCAGAACGACATCATGATCAACGGTACGGACTGGGCGTATTTCTACGTGTTCGACAACGAGGAGACCGACGCGGACTTCGGGCGGGTTTCGGGCGTGATCCGGGACGGCTCGTCCGGCGGGTTGCGCAAGCGCAGGGAGGGTACGCTTTGGCTGAGCGCGAGCAACACGTACACGCAGCCGACGGTGATCGACTACGGCGCGCTGCGCGCTATCGACGGCGTGGGCTTGCCGGCCGGCAGTCAGCTCTATTTCGAGGGCGATGGCGCCGCCGCGCCGGTGGTGTTCGAGTCCAGCGGCGAATTCACGCGCGAGATCGGCAACACCAACGGCAACTACGTTTTCTGGGGGCAGCAGGGCGGCTTCGCGGCCTACGGGGGTAAGTTGACCGTGAGCCTGGAGGGCGGGATCGAGCTCGACACGCGTTCGGCCGACACCGGTTTCAACGGGGTCGCCGGCGACAGGAACGTGCACTTCGGGTCCAGGACGGCGAACGACGTGGTCGAGTTCCAGAACGACATTCTGCTGAACAGCAGCATGCAGCGGTTCTATGCGTGGGACAATCCACATTGCGACACCGACTACTGCGTATTGTCGGGCGACATTCGCTACACGACCTGGGGCGATATCGAGTGCCATGGGAACGCGCCGCTGACGTTGACCGGCAAGACCACAATTCGCAACACGCGCGTGTACGACACGTCGACGCTTATGCTGAACGGAGCGCACACCGCTACGGACCAGGTGTACACCGAGGGCTTCCATTTCTGTACTATCGGCGGCACGGGCACGCTTGCGGTGGTGAACCGTTTCGACGTGCGCCAGTACGGACGGCTGACGCCGGGCTACCTGGGGGCCGGCACGCTCGGCGTAGCGGTGGCCAACGCGGATGGGGTGCGGCTGTACGACAAGTCGACCTACGAGTGGGAGCTGGGGGCACAGGCGTACGACAAGGTGGCGGTCGGCGGCAACCTCGAGCTCCGGCTGGGCTGGACACTGAAGCTGCTCGGCGACGGGGGCACGCCGGTCGCCACCAACGAGTACGATATCTTCACGTACACCGGCAACCTGATCTACTTTCCGCCGCGCATCGACGTCAGCGAGGTGCCGTCCGACTGGGACGTGAGCGGGTTGCGCGTGGAGCGGGACGCGACCGAGGGGCGCGTGTACATCACGGGAGTGTACTCGACGCTCGGGATAGCCAATCTCCCGGCGACGGATTTGACGTCGAGCTCGGCGCAACTGAACGGCACGCTGTCCTGTTCCGATTCAGAGATGCTTGCGTGGGTTTACTGGGGCGAGACCGACGGCGGGACTGACGCCGGGGCCTGGAGCAACAAGGCCTACATCGGGAAATACATCAGCGCGGTGGACGTTTCCCTAAGCCACGCAGCCACCGGACTGGCGACGAATACGACCTACTTCTACACCTTCCAGGCCACGAACACGACGACCGAGTTCTGGGCAAGGCCGTCGGAGAGTTTCACGGCGCTTGGGCCGCCGGTGGTCGACGACGGGGGTGGCGCTACCGGCATCAGTCCCTACGGTACGGCCAGGCTGCGGGGCAGTTTCCTGGACCACAACCGGGGCGAGGTGACCATTTGTTGGGGCTTGAGCGACGGGGGTACGAACAGCCCGGCCGACTGGAAGCGCGCGGAGGCGCTCGGTCTTCAATCCGCTGCCGAATTCTCGGCACTGGCCGAAGGGGCGTACTATCCGCTGACCTACCACTACCGCTGCTATGCCAGCAACGACTACGGGACAGGGTGGTCCCATCCGGCCACCAGCTTCACGATGGACGTGACGCCGTCGGGCGTTCCGATACTGACGGTCACCGAGGGGCTGGGAATGTGGCTGGACGCCCAGGACATCGATGGTGACGGCGATGTCACGGACAACCCGTCCGATGGCGCGACTGTCTTGGGCTGGGGCGACCGGTCGGGCGCGGGCCATCCCGCGGACGTGCTCGAGGGCGGTGACCCGCGCTACAAGACCGACGGTCCCAACGGAATGCCGGTGGTGAGTTTCGATGACGACTACCTGCACACGACTTACGACTTTGATGGCTTCAGTGACGCGTACACGGTTTTTGCGGTGTCCCGTTACGCGGGCGTTGAGCGCCGGCGGGTCATCGGTTCCGACAGCCGCAACTGGCTTTTCGGACACCACGGCAACATGGACGAGTGCTGGCATGCGGAAGGCTGGATTAACAACACGGGAGTCGGCAACACCAACTGGCATCTGTATGCCGGCACCATCAATGGCGCCGTCGACCCGGAGGCCGCCTTCTGGAAAGAAGGCAACCTGCTGGCTTCGGGCAACACGGGTTCCCACAACACCAACTACAAGCCGGGTCGAATCGGCCTGGGCGGCTGGAACAGTGCCGGCAACCAGGATTCCGACTGCGAGATCGCGGAGGTGCTGCTCTACGACAGCGTCCTTTCCAGCAACGAGTTGAACGAGGTGGGCAGCTACCTGGCCGCGAAGTACGGCCTGACCACGGCGTATCCCCCGTACCGGGGGCCGACGTGCATTGCCGTGAGGAATGCGCAGCCGACGGAGCGGTCCCTGACCACGGCGAGGATCAACGCCGTGATCGACCTCAGCAACGCTGTTTACGACGTGTGGGCCTACTGGGGCGCGAGCGACGGGGGCTCGAACGCCGCCGCCTGGGCGTCGAACAGTTTCATGGGAACATGCACGAGTGTTGTCGGCGAAACGGTCGGTCATACGATCGGCGGACTGACGGCGTTGTCGACGCCGTTCTACACTTTTCAGCTCACCAACGCGGTCGAGAGCTTCTGGGCGTCGCCGTCAACGAACGTTCTGGCGGTGGTTGCCCCTGAGGTCGAGAACGATGCCGGCGCGGTCACCAATGTCGGTTCGGCCGTGTTGCGCGGCAACCTGGCGACCGGCAACGTCGCCGACGTCTACATCTACTGGGGCCGTTCGGACGGCGGAACGAACCCGCTCGCCTGGGAGAGCTGCGAGCTGCTTAGCGACGTGCCCGAAGGGGCGTTTGCGGCACAAGTCACGGCCGGCTACGGCTTCGATTACTTCTATCGCTGCTACGCCACCAACGCCGTCGGAGACGACTGGGCGGATTTGTCCCGGGCCTTCTCCACGACCGAACCACCGGACGCGATGTACACCTACGGGGAGGGACTGCGGGAATCGCTGTTCTTCGGTGCGCCGCGGGACGACACGCGCCTGAACCTGGGCGGCAGCAGCTACGCGGTCTCTTTCGACCGCATTTTCACCGGCGACAAACCGGGCACCGTACTGCAGGTTGCGGAAGACCCCAACAACAACGTGGTCGGCAGGGGAGTGATCCAGCACTGGGACCAGTTCCCGTTGTTCAACGGCAACGCGGAGAACTTCGTGACGGCTGTCGGCGGCAGGATTTTTCCGCGCACGACGGGCACGCACAACTTCCGTTTCGACTGCGACGACCGGGCCTGGATGTGGATCGACATGGACGACAACGGCGTTTTCGACGTTGGCGAAAACGTGGGCACCTACAACTGGCGCTGCGGCAACCCGGGCGCGGGAGGCGGCGACGGCACGAAAGAGCTGAGCGCGGGACGCGGCTACAACTTCGTTGCCATGGCCCAGGAGTACGGCGGCGGACAGAGTTTCAATTGGTTTGTGACCGAACCCGGCAAAGGGGAGACTCGCGTTGACACGGTCGGCCAGGCGCCGTTGTGGCAGTACGCGACCAATACGTGGCAACTCCTGTGCGTTGCCAACGGGTCCGAGAGCGATGTCTCGACCAACTCGGCTACGCTCAACGGCACGCTCACGGGGTTGGGCTGGGCCCTGGATGTGTGGGTGCACTGGGGGGGCAGTGACGGCGGGACGAATGCCGGCGACTGGGACAACAGCGCCTTGCTCGGCTGCTATACCGACTACGACGGAGCGGTCAGCCACGCCGTTTCGGGGCTGGCGGCGCAGACCGGCTACTACTACGCGTTCCGGGCCACCAACAACGTGACCAACATCTGGGCGGCTCCGTCCGAGCCGCTGCAGACGTTGGGCGGTAGTCTCCTGGTCAGCAATCGCGCATCGGTAGGCGTAAGCCAGACGCAGGCCACGTTGCGCGGCGAGCTGGTTGCCGGGGGGAGTGGGGACGCCACGATCTACTGGGGGCTGGACGACGGCGGCACGAATCACACGTCCTGGTCCAATGCGAGCTACGTGGGCTCTGTCGGCGTCGGCCCGTTCGGCAACACCGTTCCCGTGCTGGCGGGCGCGACCTACCGCTATCGCTGCTACGTCACGAATGCGTTCGGTGACGCCTGGGCCGACTCGAGCGCGACCTTCACGGCTGCAGTCCCCGCGGTCAGCCTGAGCATCGCCACCGTTCGCGAGGAGATTCCGTTCGATCCGCTGGGCATTCCCGGTTGCGAGTTGTGGCTGGCGGCCGATGACATCGACGGCGACGGCGACAGGGGCGACAACCCCGCCCACGGCACGACGGTCGACCTGTGGTACGACAAGTCGGGTTACGGCCGGGACGCGATCCGCGAAGGCGTCACTCCAGCAGTCTACAATGCCAACGGCCCCAACGGACGCGGCGTGGTGACCTTTGACGGCGACTACATGTCGTCCAGCCACAACTTCGATTCTCTTACGGAGTACACCGTCCTGTCGGTTGCGCGCTACACGGGGGGCACGAGTGCGCGGGTTATCAGTTCGAGGACGCGCAACTGGATGTTCGGTTTCCACGGCAACGGCGACCAGCGGTTTTATGCGGAGGGCTGGATTCACAGTAGCGGCACGGCCAACACCAACTGGCATATTCACGCCGGGCACATCGACAGCGATGCCGATCCCAAGGCCAGTTTCTGGAAGGACGGTGTCAACCTCGTAACGGACGGCACCGGTTCGGGCAACGCGAACTACATGATCGGCCGGTTGGGTTTGGGCGGCTACCGTGCAGGCAGCGAGGAGTCCGATTGCGAAATCGCGGAGTTGCTCATCTACAACCGCGTGCTGATCGACGAGGAGCTGGGCGCGATCGGGTTTTACCTGGACTGGAAGTACGGCGTGAGCACGCCCTATTCGGATTCGTACCCGGCGGTGGTGCTGGAGGCGCGCGGCGGGTACACGGTTACGGCGCGACTCAGCGCCCCGTCGATCTCGAATGTAACGGTCAATTTCGATTTCGGCACGAATGGGTACGCCTACCCGGAGGGGATGCGCGGGTCGATATTCGTGGACGATATCTACAACGACAACGCCATCAACCTCGACGGGGCGGCCTACGCCGTGTCCGAGTCGAGGGTCTTTACGGGCGACAAGGCCGGGACGGTTCTGGCGCTCGAAGAGGATCGCGACTGGAACGTGATTGCCACCGGGACGATTCAGGATTGGAGCCAGTTCCCCGGGTTCAACTACAACATCGACCAATTCGCGACCGTGTTCAGCGGCACGTTCGTTCCGCGCACGAGCGGCGAGCACACCTTCCGCGGGCAGTGTGACGACAAGGCGTTTATGTACATCGACGTGGCCGGCGACGGCGTTTGGGACAACAGCGACCGCGTCTTTGCGGGCAACGCGTCAGGCACAAAGACGCTGAGCGCGGGGCAGCCCTACAACTTCATCTACATGCACCGCGAGGGCGGCGGGGGGCAGAACATCAACTGGTACATCGCCGAACCGGGCTGCCTGGAGGAGCGCGTCGATACGGCCGAGCAGCCGGGCATGTGGTTGTGCGCAGTGCCCGGGGCGAGCGTCAGCAACGACTACACCGTTTCGGCCGCGAGCGTAGTGATTCCGGCCGGGGGCATGTCGACGAACATCAGCGTGAGCATAGTCGACGATCTGGCGCAGGAGGACGACGAGGCGGTGTCGATCGGCATCGGCTCGCTGGTCAACGCCACCAACGGCCGGCCCGATCGCGTGGCGGGGAGCGTTGGCAGCCGCGACCCGCGCGTGACGCACGGCGACGGCGCGAGCGACGTCGCCGGTGATTCGGCCACGCTCAACGGTGTGCTGACCATGGGTGCCGCTGCCGACGTGACGCTGTATTGGGGGGATGCCGACGGAGGGACAGACCATGCGAGCTGGGGGGCGACGGTTGTCGTGGGCGCCGTCAGTGAAGATCGGCCGTTCGCGACGAGTGTCACGGGACTGGTGGCCGGCACGATCTACTACTACCGCTGTTATGCCACGAACTGCAGCAATCTTGCCCAGGACTGGGCAGACGCGACGACAGCCTTCACCAATGCGGCCGCACTCGCGATCGACGACGCGTGGGTGGTCGAGGGCGACGCCGGCAGCGCGAGCGCGGTGTTCACCATCACGGCCAGTGCGACCGGCGTCACGGACGTTTCGGTGGGCTACGGGACGGCCGCCGGCACGGCGCAGCCCGGGGCGGACTACACCGCGGTGAGCGGGAGAGTCACGCTCGCGGCCGGGGATATCAGCACGCAGTTCGTGGTGCAGGTCACGGGGGATACCGAGCTCGAGCATCCCGACGAGCTCTTCACGGTCTACCTGGCGAACCCGACCAACTGCACTATGGCGGATGCGCAGGGAACCTGCCGGATCGTGGATGACGACGCAAACGACTACTTGAAGGGCTTCCCGTCCCGTATGAGGATCACTGTAGAGGGATATTCGGGCGGCGAGACGCTGGTCAATTTCCCGGTGCTGGTGCGCATGCACGAGAAGATCAGCCGGTTCGAGTACCGGACGTTTGCGTCGCCGACGGGCGGCGACCTGCGCTTTGTCGACGCCACCGGCAAGAGCCTGCTCAGCCACGAAATCGAGGAGTGGAACACGAACGGCGAGTCGTGCGTGTGGGTGAGTCTGCCGCTCCTGCCGCCGGGCGGAACCTATTTCTGGGCGCGCTGGGGCAACGAGGCCGAAACCACGGCCCCGGGCTACACGTCAGACGGATCGACCTGGTCCGACGGCTACCTGGCGGTCTGGCACCTGGCGGAGGAGAAGGGCGCCCTCAGCACCAGGGCGCCGGATTCATCACCCGGCGCCCACGACGGCACGCTGCAAAGCATGAACCCGTCGGTGAACTGGGTGGACGGCGTGATTGCCAATTCGCTGAACTTCGACCCGGTCAACGACAACCGGCGCATTAACGTCGGGAGTCTCGGGAAGGACTGCGACGAGACGACATTCTCGTTCTGGACGCGGCCGGGCGACGGCGGTGAGCGGTCGATCTTTCACACCAAGCAGTGGATCCCGGGTGATCTGCACTGTTTCCTGCTGGGTGGGGACAATTTTCGGGTTGCGGTCAACGGTGCCGGCTTCGATTCCCCCGTGGACTACTGCGAGAGCATCGCCACACTTCCGGACGATCAGTGGACGCACTGGACCGTGGTCTACAGTGTCGGCGCGCAAACGGCCAGGATGTACAAGAACGGTGCGCTGGATTCGACCAACGCGTTCGACGAGGACAAGACGATCGAGTACACGCACGGTATCTACATCGGTGCGAACAATGCCGGCAATAGCCGCGAAATGGTGGGCCGCATCGACGAGCTGCGCATCGAAGACGTCGCCCGCTCCGCCGACTGGATCAAGGCCAGTTACGACAACCAGAGATTGGGCTCGGACTTCGTGGAGTATTCCGATGCGTTCACACCGGAGGGAATGCTGCTGCTGATCAGGTAGAACTGGTGAATCGGTTGATTTGGAACTGGGTCACCTCCTTTGTAGAGCGTCCGCAGGTGCGGCTCCGCGAGCCGCACCGGAGGGCGCAGGCCGCGCACGGCCCGGCTTCTCGTCTCCGGGCGCGCGCGTTGCGCGCGCCCTGCGGCGAGTCTACGAAGGAGGGGGAACTTCACCGGAAGGGACCACCCCTGGCGCGCGGGGCAGACGACCTGTCATCCCGAGCGTAGCGCAGCGTAGCGGAGTCGAGGGATCTCGTGGATTGGAGAACACCGCGGGGCGATTCCAAGCCACGAGATCCCTCGGCTGCGCTTCGCTTCGCTGCGCTGCGCTCGGGATGACAGGTCGTCTGCCGGGAGCGCTTTTGTGAGGAGTGGGCGGGGTACGGCGCGGCTTCTCGTCTCCGGTCGCGCGCGTCGTTGCGCGCGCCCTGCGGCGAGTCTACGAAGGGTAGGGGAACCGCAACCAGACCCGTTCCGGGCGGACATGGCAGACGACCTGTCATCCCGAGCGTAGCGCAGCGTAGCGGAGTCGAGGGATCTCGTGGATTGGAGAACACCGCGGGGCGATTCCAAGCCACGAGATCCCTCGGCTGCGCTTCGCTTCGCTGCGCTGCGCTCGGGATGACAGGTCGTCTGCCGGGAGCGCTTTTGTGAGGAGTGGGCGGGGTACGGCGCGGCTTCTCGTCTCCGGTCGCGCGCGTCGTTGCGCGCGCCC
>CAZKRK010000295.1:0-9868 GCA_964555035.1 uncultured Victivallales bacterium
CGCTCCTGCGACACAAGGTCGCAGGGGGCGTGGCCATAATGAGAATTGCTGCCGGCGCCCTGTTGTGGATTGCTTTTGCCGGTGACATTGTATTTGATAGTGCTTTGACATCGCGGATCCGGGGAGACGGAGATGAATTCGAGCATCGAACTGCGCCACGCAACTCGCGACGAATGGAACGCGGTCGCGGAACTGATCTACCTGTCAACGAACTACTGGTACGAGTCCCACGGCAAACCGCCGATCTTCCAGGGCGAACCATCGTCGACGTTGTTGTTCTGTGAGGTGTACGAGGCATTGGACCCCGAGCGCTGCCTGGTCGCGATAGACCGCGGCATGGGCGGCATCGTAGGGTCTTGTTTCTACCACCCGCGCGAAACTCACGTCTCGCTCGGCATCATGAACTCGCACCCCAACTACGCCGGCAAAGGCGTGGCACGGCAACTCCTGCAGTTCATCGTCGAATTCGCTCGCGGGCAGGACAAACCCCTGCGGCTGGTGTCGAGCGCCATGAACCTGGATTCGTTCTCGCTCTACAACCGGGCTGGACTCGCCCCCTACGCCGTGTACCAGGACATGATTATGGATGTGCCCGAAGACGGCGTGCCCGAGGAAGCGCCCCCCGGCAAGACCGTCCGCGATGCCGCGCCGGCCGATGTCGATGCCATGGTCGCACTGGAAGAAGAGGTGCAGGGCATTCGCCGCGGTCCCGATTTCGAGTACTTCATTCGCAACCAGAGCGGCGACTGGCACATGTCCGTCATCGAGAACGCCGAGGGACGCGTCGACGGTTTCCTGGCCTCAATCCACCATGCGGCCAGCCCGATGCTGGGGCCGGGGTGCATGCGCGGCGACGAGGATGCCGTAGCGCTGATCCGGCACGAGCTCAACGCCAGGCGCGGCTGCACCATGGTGTGGCTGGTTCCTTCCGACCGCCCGGCAATTGCGTCCGCCATGTACGCGCTCGGAGCGCGCAACTGTGAGCTCCACTTTGGGCAAAGCACCGGCGACGCGCTCCGGATCAACGGCGTCGTCATGCCGACCTTCATGCCGGAAACGGCGTGAACGACGAAGTGCCGCCCGCCTTTGTGGACTTGCCGGAGGCCGGCGCCATGCGCCTACCGGAGACGAGAAGCGCGGCCGTGCCCGGCCTACGCCCTCCGGTGCGGCTCGCCGAGCCGCACCTGCGGACGCTCTACGAAGGGCGTGGCCATAATGAGAATTGCTGCCGGCGCCCTGTTGTGGATTGCTTTTGCCGGTGACATTGTATTTGATAGTGCTTTGACATCGCGGATCCGGGGAGACGGAGATGAATTCGAGCATCGAACTGCGCCACGCAACTCGCGACGAATGGAACGCGGTCGCGGAACTGATCTACCTGTCAACGAACTACTGGTACGAGTCCCACGGCAAACCGCCGATCTTCCAGGGCGAACCATCGTCGACGTTGTTGTTCTGTGAGGTGTACGAGGCATTGGACCCCGAGCGCTGCCTGGTCGCGATAGACCGCGGCATGGGCGGCATCGTAGGGTCTTGTTTCTACCACCCGCGCGAAACTCACGTCTCGCTCGGCATCATGAACTCGCACCCCAACTACGCCGGCAAAGGCGTGGCACGGCAACTCCTGCAGTTCATCGTCGAATTCGCTCGCGGGCAGGACAAACCCCTGCGGCTGGTGTCGAGCGCCATGAACCTGGATTCGTTCTCGCTCTACAACCGGGCTGGACTCGCCCCCTACGCCGTGTACCAGGACATGATTATGGATGTGCCCGAAGACGGCGTGCCCGAGGAAGCGCCCCCCGGCAAGACCGTCCGCGATGCCGCGCCGGCCGATGTCGATGCCATGGTCGCACTGGAAGAAGAGGTGCAGGGCATTCGCCGCGGTCCCGATTTCGAGTACTTCATTCGCAACCAGAGCGGCGACTGGCACATGTCCGTCATCGAGAACGCCGAGGGACGCGTCGACGGTTTCCTGGCCTCAATCCACCATGCGGCCAGCCCGATGCTGGGGCCGGGGTGCATGCGCGGCGACGAGGATGCCGTAGCGCTGATCCGGCACGAGCTCAACGCCAGGCGCGGCTGCACCATGGTGTGGCTGGTTCCTTCCGACCGCCCGGCAATTGCGTCCGCCATGTACGCGCTCGGAGCGCGCAACTGTGAGCTCCACTTTGGGCAAAGCACCGGCGACGCGCTCCGGATCAACGGCGTCGTCATGCCGACCTTCATGCCGGAAACGGCGTGAACGACGAAGTGCCGCCCGCCTTTGTGGACTTGCCGGAGGCCGGCGCCATGCGCCTACCGGAGACGAGAAGCGCGGCCGTGCCCGGCCTACGCCCTCCGGTGCGGCTCGCCGAGCCGCACCTGCGGACGCTCTACGAAGGGCGTGACTGCCACACCGCCACGAATAGGCAGTAATTGACCTGGTGACCGGGTGATTCGGTGACCCGATTTGGAATTGACCAACTGGCCGCGAACACGCAAAACAGTGTCCCATGGGCAACAAACAGCAGGCAAAACACGGACGAAAGACGCCGGCAAGCAGTGACGACACGTCTTCTCAACCGCTCGAGCGGCGCTTCGAGCCGGCTGCCGCCCGGCTCCGCCCCTGTGTTGCCGCGGTCCTGATTGTTGCCGCCGGCCTCGCCGCCTACTCCAACTGCTACAAGGGGCAATTCGTCTACGACGGCGTCGACGCCGTCGAAAAGAACATCTGCATCCGCAAGCTGTGGCCGCTCTCCGAAGCCATGTCCCTGCCCCTGACCAAAACCGGCACGACCGTCGACGGCCGGCCGGTCCTCAGTCTCTCATTTGCCCTCAACTACGCCCTTTTCGGCCCCAGCCTCACCGCCTACCACGCCGGCAACCTCGCCATTCACATAGCCGCCGCACTCGTCCTGTTCGGACTCGTGAGGCGCGTGGCGCGGGGCGCGGGGCGCGGGGCGGGTGACGGGTTGGCGGCGGCGGTTGCGCTGCTTTGGGTGGTCCACCCGATCCAGACCGAAAGCGTCACCTATGTCGCCCAGCGCGCCGAGTCCCTCATGGGCCTCTTCTACCTCCTGACCCTCTACGCCGCCGTGCGCGGGTTCGAGTGCGACGCCCGGTCCGGGACCAGCGACTCGCGACCGGCGACCAGCGACCGTCGCCGCGCGCGAAGGTTGTGGTACGCCGCGTCCATTGTCGCCTGCGGCCTCGGCATGGCCACCAAGGAAGTCATGATCTCCGCCCCCCTCGTCGTCCTGGCCTGCGACTACATCTTTGTCCGCGGTTCGCTGAAAGAGATCTTCCGTCGCCGCTGGGGGTTCTGTGCCGGCCTGGCCGCGACCTGGGGCGTGACCCTCTGGCTGCTGACGCGGGGCGGTTTCCACAACATCGGCGAAGACTACGCTTCGCGCAGCGCCCTGTGGTATGCCCTGACCCAGCCCAGGATCGTCCTGCACTACCTGCGGCTTTCGGTATGGCCGCACCCGCTGGTGATGGACTACAACTGGGCGCCCGTCTCCAGCATCACGGAAATGCTGCCGGAGGGGTTCCTGCTGGCTACGCTGCTGGCGCTGACCGGCTGGGGCGTGTGGCGCCGCAAGGCCTACGGCTTTCTCGGGCTGTGCTTCTTCTTCGTTCTCGCCCCTACCTCGAGTTTCTTCCCCACCAGCCAGACCTGCCACGAGCACCGCATGTACCTGCCACTCGCGGTCGTGATCCTGTTGGCAGTGACCGGCATAGCGCGCATCTTGCGGGAGACCATGGCCGACCCGCGTAAACGCACCGCAACAGGGGCCGTTGCCGTCCTCTGCGTGACCGTTGCCTTTGTAGCCGTCAGCCTCGACCGTAACCGCGACTACCACAGTGTGTCGGGGTTCTGGGCCCAGAACGCGCGCGAAAGACCGCAGAGCGCCGTGGCCCAGACCAACGTCGGCGTGGCCCTGTACCGCAAAGGGCGACGCAACCGTGACGAGGCCTACTACCAGCAGGCCATCAAGCGCTTTCGCATCGCCCTGAAACACAATCCCCGCCACTATTCCGCCTACAACCACTGGGGTGTCATGCTTTTCGAGCTTGGTTACACTGCCGAGGCCATGGAGATGTACCGGCGCGCCCTGAAGATCATGCCGACCTTCGCCTCGGCCCTCGACAACCTCGGCAACGCCCATAGCCGCCTGGGCCAGTTCGGCAAGGCCATCACCTGCTATCGCGAAGCCCTCGAGAGTTCCCCGCGTTCGGCCGCGGTCCGCTCCAACCTCGGCGCCGCCTACCTGCGTGAAGGTCGCCCGGACGAGGCCATCCCCCATTTTCGCAGAGCCCTGGACCTCGACCCCGACAACGTCGAAGCCTTGAACAACCTCGGAACGGCCTATCACCGACAGGGACGCTCACAGGAAGCGATCGAATGCTACTACCGCTCAATCAAACTCAAACCGAATCGCGCCAAGACTCACCGTAACCTGGCCCTGATCCTGGGCGAAGCAAACCAAATCGAACCGGCCATCCAGCATGCCCTGCGCGCCGACACGCTCCACCCGGACAACCCCGCCACCCTCCTGCTGCTCGCGAAACTGCTGGCCCTCAAGGGCGATATCCCCCGAGCCGTCCAGGCCGGACGCCGGGCCCTGGCCCTGGCCGAAGCCGCGCAGAACACGGCCCTGGCCGGGGAAATCCAAGCCGCCCTCAAACAGATCCAGGCGCACTGAGCCCCCACGTTCGGTTCAGCCTTTCAGCGTTTCAGCGTTTCAGCATTTCAGCCTTTCAGCATTTCAGCTTTTCAGCCTTTCAGCATTTCAGCCTTTCAGCGTTTCAGCCTTTCAGCGTTTCAGCTTTTCTCTCCACGCCCGCCCGGCCCGGTACGTCTCGACCCGCTTTGCAACGGTGTCGGCCGCTTCCGCGTTTCCGCTCTCCCGCGCCAGCTCCAGCGCCTTGGTCCCGGCGGCTACGGCATCCGCGAAGCGACCCGCCTCGGCACAGGCTGCCGCGAGGGTGTCCAGCGCCTCCGGCGCCCGGTATCCCGTCGCGCGGCACAACTCGTCAGCCAGCTCGACCGCGCGGCGGCCGTTGCGGGCGCCGGGATCGGCGCTGGTCGCCAGCCGCCACGCCAGGCGGTTCAGGGCCGGGTAGTACACCTGCTGCGTCGCCCCGTCCCCCGGTGCGATTCCGAGCGCCTCGCGATAGTGCGCGATCGCATCCTCGAAGCGTCCCAGCGACTGCAGCGTGTTGCCGAGGTTGCGATGCGCCATCACGCTCCGCGCGTCGAGCGCCAACGCCTGCTCGTACTGTGCGACCGCCTCCTCGTACCGGCGCAGTCTGTGCAACGCCGTGCCCATGTTCACGCGCACCGTGGCGCTGCCGGGGTCCAGCTCAATCGCCGCGCGGTAGTGCTCGAGGGCGAGCTCGGGCTCGCCATGCGTGAACAGCGCGTTGCCCTGGCTGAGCTCAAGGCCAAACTCATCGCGGAAACTCGTTCCCGTTCGCGGGGTCGCAGGCGCCTTGCCCAGCGGTAGAGGACCCTCGTGCGCGATCCAGCGCCGTAGCCGCTCGTTCTCGTCCCTGAGACGTCCCTCCATGCCGGCCATACGCCGGGCGGCGTCCTTGTCCCCCATGTCGGCAGCCAGACGCAGGTAGCGCTTCGCCGTTGCCAGCATCCGCGGCTTCAAGAACATGTAGCCGGCCTGCTTTACGTGGTAGCTCGCCTCCCAGGTCAGGGCCTCGCGCCAAACGTCCGGCGTGATTCCGAGACGCCCCCACTCCTCCGGGTCCGGGTTGAACTCCCCCGGCGGCGACGATGTCCCGGTGACACCCTTCTCTCGCAACACCCGGAGAAGCTCCCGGGCAATTGCCAGGTATACCTCCCGGTACACGTGACAATCGTCCAGGAAACACCCGTAGTCCGGCACGGACCGGCCGGAGAGTCCCGCGATCGCCGCATCCATGTCGATATGGGCGACACCGTGCTCCTCAACCAGCTCGTGCAGAACGTCCCGGTAGGCGGGCGTAATGCAGATCGGGAATCCGTCCGTCGCGCGCGCCTGCCGGAGGTGCGGCAAGGCGCGTTCGACTTCGCCCCGCGAATAGTACAATTCACCCAGCTCATAGGAGAGATCGGCAAAAGCGCAGAACCCGGCCAACTTCTCGAACAGTGCCAGCGCACCGTCGGCGTCATTTTCGAGGTGTCGCAAGCCTATCGCCCGCTTGAACAGGTCCAACGCTTCGGCCTTTCTCTCCGGCGGGCCCTCGTAGACCGAACGTGTTGGCGGAAACAGGTAGTTGCTCTGTGGAATCACTATCACCAGCAGAATCCCCTCGTCGTCGGCGTGACGAATCAGCCTCTCGACATGCCGCTTGTAGCGGGCAAGGTTGTGCGCCCGCTCGTAGGGGGGAATGACGTTGCTGCTGAAGAACTCCCCCTCGTAGCGACGATCGCCCGGTGCAACCTGCCGCGTGAACATCCGCCGCAGCAAGAGACTGCCACACCCCAGGCTCGCCAACGGGGAAAGCACACGCGGCGGCGGAACCATGTTCGGCGTGTAGTAACGCGTGGTTTCGTTCTGGCCCGAGTACAGCACAAGCAGGTCCGGCTTGTGCCCCGGCCGTTCGAAGTAGTGGTTGATGGTCGTTTCCATCGCCCAGTTGGGCCCGGCGTAGTTGTCGATCTCAACGGTGGGGCACCCGTAGCGGCGTTCCAACAGGTACTCCAGGACCGTCAGAAGATTGAATCGCCCGCGCGTGACATCGGAATACGGCGACCCGTTGGAAGTCGATCCGCCCAGAACCGCCAGCCGAATCCCGCCGCCATCGGAAATCGTCTCCAGGTAGCGCTTCCGCGGAACGCGCCGTGCCTCCCCGGCTTCGCGAACCCATACGGCCACTTCGGCCAGGGCCACCCCAAGCACCAACCCGATCCCCAGCAGAGCCAGCTTCTTCCCTGCGTTCTTGATCTGTTTCATGGCAGATGACCTGGTGACTGCCGCGCAAGCAACCATGTTCGAACTGACATGCGCACAAGATAGCCCAGCCCACATCGTTCGTACAACTCTCTTGTCCGTCGCACTCCCAACGACCCCGCCGCGTCATCTACGCGAGCCAACGGCCTGCCCCTCACCCGCGTTTCTCTCTTGAGTTCCTTCCGTTCGCGGTGATAGACAAAACCACAACCATGTTCGACTCCGGCTTCGACAACCAGCGGCTCATGTTCCATCCGGCGGATGTTGCCTACTGGCTTGAGCACGGCACGTCCCGCGGGCCGCTCTATACCGAGATGGAACTCACCTCGCAATGCGAGTGCGACTGCACCTTCTGCGGGATCGACCACCTCGTCAACAAGTCCACCGACATCATCGAGACCCCTGCCGCCAAACGCACAATCGAAGAACTGCACGCCCTCGGAAACCGCTCGATTATGTTCGCCGGACACGGGGAGTCGCTGCAACACCCCGACGCGGCCGATATCGCCGCGTTCGCCTCCGACCGCATGAGCACCTCCGTTACCACCAACGGACTCTACCTCGACAAGGACAAGATCCCCCTGATCGACGGCCTCAAGTGGATTCGTTTTTCGATCAACGGCTGTGACCCCGAGAACTACTCCGCCGTCCACCAGGTCTCGCCCGAGAAATTCGACCTGGTCCTGCACAATGTGGCCGGCGCCGTCGCCAGAAAACGGCGACTCAACCTCGATGTCACGATCGGCACGCAGCTCGTGCTGATCGAGGAAAACGCGGCGGGCGTCGTCTCGCTCGCCCGCGGGCTGCGCGAGCTGGGGGTTGACTACTTCAGCGTCAAACCCTACTCCCGCCACCCGTTGAGCGGACGCCGCCTGACGATCGACTACAGCCGGTTCGCCGCACTCGAAGAGCAACTCGCGTCCCTCACGACCGATAACTTCCGCGTCATCTACCGCGCCGGCTCCATCGCCAAGGTAGATCGGCGCAAGCCTTACGCAAAGTGCTACGGCACACACTTTCTTGCGTTCGTTTCCGCCGACGGCGACGTGTGGGAGTGCAACGTGTTCGCGGGCGACCCCCGCTTCCTGATCGGCAACGCCATGCGGGAAAGCCTGGCGGACATCTGGCACGGCCCCAGGCGCAAGGAAGTGCGGCACTACATGGACGAAGAGATGGACGTACGCCAATGCCGCGACATATGCCGCATGGACGCCTGCAACTGCTACCTGTGGCGGCTCGAGAACCCCCTGGAACACGACGACTTCATATGAAGGTAGAGATCTGCACCCACGCCGAGTGGCACCCGCTGCGGGAAGTCGTCGTTGGAACGGCAACCGGGGCGCAGATCCCAACCGTTAAAGACGAATCGCTTCACAGTATATGCTACGGGGATCTGTCGGACGAAGATTTCGCCAGGGCGAAGACAGGCCCCTTTCCGCCGCGGGTGATCGAAGAGACCAACGAGGATCTCGACAAGTTCGCCGCGGACCTCGCCGCCCTCGGCATCGGCGTGCACCGTCCCGCATCCGTCGACTATGCGCAGGTTCACCGCAGCGACGACTGGGCCGTGGACGGCTACTACGGTTACTGTCCGCGCGACTCGGTCCTGACCGTGGGACATGAGGCCATCGCCACGCCCATGGTGCTGCGGCACCGCCGGAACGAGGCGCGCGTCTTCGAGGGGTTCCTCGACCTCGTCCACGCGCCCCGCCCGCGCCTGCTCGACACCATGTACGACCGCGGCGAACTCGGCAAACCGACCCTCATGAACCACGAACCGGCCTTCGACGCCGCCAATTGCCTCAAGATCGGGCGCGACATCCTGTACCTCGTCTCCAACACCGGAAACCATGCCGGCGCCGACTGGCTCCAGGCCCACCTCGGACCCGACTACCACATCCACCGCGTCGAAAATGTCTACGTCTTCATCCATATCGACTCCACCTTCACGATACTGCGCCCCGGACTGGTATTGCTCTGCCCGGCTCGCGTCAACGAAGACAACCTGCCCGAGCTCTTCCGCGGCTGGGACTGCATCCATGCCCCTGAACCGGAACCGATGCAGGTCATCGAAGGCTGGGGCGGAGCATCGAAATGGATTGCCATGAACCTGCTCAGTCTCGGACCCGAGCTCGTGGCCGTGGAAGAAAACCAGGTCAGCCTCATGCGCCTGTTGGGGAAACACGGCATCGACTCGCTGCCCGTACGCATGCGCCACACCCGCACCCTCGGCGGCGGCCCGCACTGCGTGACTCTCGACCTCGTGCGTGAAGGCACGCTGGAGGACTACTCGTGACCGAGATCGTAGTCCCGGATCGGTACAACTACATCGCCGTGTTCCTGACTCTGACGTGTAACCTCAGGTGTCCGTTTTGCATTAACCGCTTCGACGGCAACCCGGCGCCCCACCCCACCCTGCCCGGTGACCGCTGGCTGGAAGGACTGAACCGCCTCGTCTCACGCCCGGACCTGCCCGTCACCCTGCAGGGCGGCGAACCCGGCCTGCACCCGGACTTCACCGCGATCGTCAACGGGTTGCGCGCGGACCTGAACAGCGATGTTCTCACCAACCTGCAGTTCGATATCGATGCCTTCATGGCCGCCGTTGCCCCCGACCGCCTGCGCCGCGACGCGCCCTACGCGTCGATTCGCGTCTCCTACCACCCCGGCCAGATGGAGCTGGCGCGACTCACGGCCGATGTCCTGCGACTGCTCGAACACGGATACTCCGTCGGCGTCTGGGCCGTCCAGCATCCCGGCTACCACGAAGAGATCGAACACGCGCGCGAAACCTGCACCAACGCCGGCATCGATTTTCGCGTCAAGGAGTTCCTCGGCTACCACAACGGCCGACTGTACGGCACCTACAAGTACCCGGACGCCATCGCCGCCCCCCGCCCCCTCACCCGGCCCTCCTGCCGTCGGGCCGACCTCTCCCC
>CAZKRK010000296.1:0-1991 GCA_964555035.1 uncultured Victivallales bacterium
ACCCGGTCCTCCTGCGTCGGACCGACCTCTCCCCCAAGGGGAGAGGTGGGAGCGCACCATTCACCTCTCCCCTCGGGGGAGAGGTCGGTCCGACGCAGGAGGACCGGGTGAGGGGTGGGCCGGCGGCCTGCCCGGGGTGACGGGGTGCACGAAACAACGGAGACTCGCCGATGCTGCCTGATGGGTCAAGGGATGTGTCGAGTCCGCCGGTGCAACCACCAGCCGCTCTCCCAAACCCACCTTCCCCCTGGCGGGCGTTCTTCAGCCTTGCGGGTGGGAGCATCTTCTACTGCCTTAGCGCGATGTCCATCCTCTACGGAATGGCCAGGGTCCTCTCCCCTGTTCTGTCCGAGCCCGATGCCGGAAGTGCGCAACTCCTGTCGTGTATCGGCGCCCTTGGGGTCTACGAGTTGGCGCTGCTCGCGGTTCTGGCGATCATCGCCGTGAAACGCGGCGTTACGGACGATGCGGTGTCGCTCGTTGTACTCGCGGCACTGTTCCTGTCGGTCGGCGGTATCCTGGTGGCTTTCATGCCGCAGAAGGACCCTGGTGCAACGTTGGCGGTCGGCTTCGCGTGCCTGCTTATGGCGGGAGGGAAACTGTACGTACTGCGACGTCTGGTCGGTTTGCGCTTGCCGCCGTTGGCGGCTGCCGGCGTGGGGATGCATTTCGTCTGGTGCTTCCTGCAGGCGCCGATCATGTCTTTCATGGTTACGTTGGAGAGTGCCGACGCTCTTTGGCGCGCGTGGCTCAACGGGTGGCTCGTTTTGCTGGCCGGTGTCGCACTGCTCCTGGCCCACTTGTGGCGTACGCCTACGGGTGTGAGTCGGCAAGCCCATCGGGAGAGTTGTTTTCTGCGGGCGCCCGGCATGGCCTGGGTATTCGCGGCCGTTCTGATTGCGGTGTCGTGTTTGCACAACTACGCCCTCACCTACATTTTCGACTTGCGGTTGACGTTCTCCGACCACCTCCCGCTTATCGCGTTGGTGTCCCTGGCTGCCATGGAGTTGATGCGGGCCTATGGCAAGCGTCTCGGCACGGCGGAGCTCGCCGTTGCGAGTACGCCCCTGCTGCTCATTGTCATCGGTCCACTCGTTAGTCCTGTAGCGGCGGTAGAAGGTACGAGGGCGATCCGGTTGCTGTGGCATCCCGGGGTGCTCACGGCAGCCATGGGTGCGATGCTCGTATTGATGGCACGTCGTGAGCAGCGGGTTCGTCTGCTGTATGTGGCCGCGCTCTATGCATTGGGTGTCGGCATGGCTGTGAGTTGGCGGAAGGGGGGACGCAAGGCAGCCGTGTCTCAGAAGCGCAGCGACCGGGAGCGTGTCTCGCCCACCTCGTTTGATTACGCGCTCTTCGTCGGCAGTCTGGTCCTGGTACTCGTTTGTCTACTCGCGTCTTCCTGCGAGCAGGCCGCGAACCACGCTCGCGGAGCCCGTTGCATGGCCAACCTGGCGGAGCTGGGCAAGGCAATGAAGATGTGGTCGATGGACAACAGCGAACGCTGCCCTGGGAACATGGCATGCTTGGCCAGCGGGGGATATGCGTCCAATCCCCGCCTCTACATCTGTCCCAACGGCGACACTTGCTACGAAGACGTATGCACTGACAAGAACATCGACACGTGGAGCGACTACGTGCTCGTTCCGAACCTCAGGGAGTCCGATCCTATGGCTTGCGTGCACGCGTACGATCGCCCCGGCAATCACAAAGAAGGCGGCAATGTGCTCCATCTCGACGGATCGGTGACCTGGTTCGGGCGTAAGGAACTCAAACGGCTCTTCTCAACCCCGTCCGAGTTCTTTGGAACGTCAGACCCCGAGAAGATCGCCGACCTGATCGAACGCACGGGGAGGTTTCGGGAGTAGTGGGGGGGGTGCGACAACGCACGAGAGAGCCCCCGAATCCCCGCCCTGTCGTCATCCCGAGGGCCACCACGGCCTGCCCCTCACCCGCCTCCGCGGCGCAGCGGAGGCGGGTGAGGGGCAGGC
>CAZKRK010000296.1:2001-9842 GCA_964555035.1 uncultured Victivallales bacterium
CCCCGGGGGGGTGGGGCCCCCGGGGGGGGGGGGGTGGGGGGTGTGGGGCAGGCCGTGGTGGCCCTCGGGATGACAGGGGTGTGTCATTAGGAGCCGCCCGCGGACGATGCGAAACCGTCACGAGAGCACAAGGTGCCGAACTCAGTTCGCGGAATAGGGGGAATCTCCGCCCGTAAGGTGTGGGGATTCCCACCATTGCTCAGACCCAACTTACGGGTGAAGGGCAGTCGCAGGAGGACTCCCGGTGCGCTACGCTTCTGAGGCAATTCGAGGTGGCCCCCCCCGGAGAACGGGTCTCCAGACCCGTTCTGAACGGCTCTGGAGAGCCGTCTTCCGGGTTGCGTTCGCCGCCAAACGGGATTGAAATCTCCGGCCACCGCGCTGGGCACACTTTTAAAAGTGTGCCGCACCCCCGTTGCGGTAGGTCGAAATTGCACTCGGGTCCCATTCCGAGGGCAGGGTGGGTCCGATTGCAAATCGGACCTACGGCTGTTTCCCGAAGCACACAATCGACCCGGAGACGGCAGTTCTCGGCCGGAAAGGGGCGCCGCTCCGCTCCGCTGCGCTCGGGATGACAGCGCGGGATTTGAAGTTTCCGGCTAGAACACCCGGTACTTCTTGGTCACCAGCTCGTTGGCTTCCGGCAGGTTGGTGCATTTCATGTTGGGGCCGTCCCATTCCACTTTCTTGCCGGCCAGGCGTACCGCGAGGTTGCCCATCACGACGGTTTCGGTGAAGGGCCCCGCGTAGTCGAAGTTGGAGCCGGGCCTGGGACCTTCGCCCTTGATGGCCTTGAGCCATTCGCCGTGAGGGCCGCCACTCACGCGTGGGATCGTCTTCGGCACGCCTTCTTTGAGGACTTCCCGCATGCGCGATTCCGGAATGATGCGCGGGCTGCTGCAGTAGTCGCCACCGGCGAGGATCGATGCGTCTTCGCCTATGATGAGTTGGCCCGTCCTGACGTTGAACTGGCGGCCTTCCTCCAGGTGCTTGGGGCGTTCGGGCTTCTTGCCGCCGTCGTACCACTTGAGAGTCACCGGCGGCATCTCGCCGCGTGCGGGAAACTCGTAGGTCACGATCGACCATTTGGGCGCCGCTTCGGGGCTGATCCGCGGCGCTTCGGCGATCACGCTGGTGGGGTAGAGCAGGTCGAGCCCCCAGAAGGTCGCGTCCATGGTGTGACAGGCCATGTCGCCCAGGGCACCGCAGCCGAAGTCCCACCAACCACGCCAGTTGAAAGGCAGGTAGCACTTGTTGTAGGGCCTGTACGGCGCCACTCCCAGCCAACGGTTCCAGTCCAGCGTATCGGGCGGCGTCATAGCTCCCCGCGGCCGTTCCATCATGCCTTGGGGCCAGATCGGGCGGTTGGTCCACACGTGGGCTTCGCGCACTTTGCCGATGCAGCCGGCCTGGACCCATTCCCGCACCAGCCGAATGCCCTCGCCGCAGTGTCCCTGGTTGCCCATGACCGTCATGACTTCGTGCTTCCTGGCGGCTTCCGTGAGCATGCGTGCTTCCGCGGTCGTGTGCGTCAGCGGCTTCTGGACAAACACGTGCTTGCCCATGGATATGGCCATCATCGCGGCGGGGAAGTGCATGTGGTCCGGCGTGCTGACCGTTACGGCGTCGATCTGCTCGTCCATTTCGATCAGCATCTGGCGGAAATCCTTGTAGCGTTTGGCATCGGGGAATCGCTTGAACGATCCGGCGCCGCGCCCGAAATCGACATCGCACAGGGCCACGACGTTCTCGCCGCCCATGCCGCCGATGTCGCTGCCTCCCTTGCCGCCGACACCGACGCCCGCCACGTTGATCCTGCGTCCCTGGATGATTTCGCCCTTCCGAATTTCGCCGGGGGCGGCGAAGGCCGACCAGGGAATGCCCATGGTTGCGAGGGCCGCGGCGCCCGTTCCCGCGGTCTTGAGGAAGTCACGTCTGTTCATGAGGGACCCTTTCGGTTGGCTTGCGCTCGAGGAAGGCAAGAACGTGCCAGAATGGCGCGAAGAAGGCTAGTGTTTTTTGCCCGTGGGGGGGCTGAGCGTTGGCGTGAAGTTTCCGGCTAGCTCGTAGGTCGGTTGGCGACCCACTTGCGGACGTCGTTTCTGGTCTTTGCCCAGGTCGACGGGTCGGTGCGTTCGTCTATGAAGCGGTCGTAGAGATCCAGGAAAGCGTCACGGAAGGTCTCGATCGCGAGCATGCGTTCCTGGAATTTGCTTACCGGCTCGAGCTCGTCGCCCTTGGGGAGCTTGAGGCCGCGGAAGATGAACTCGTCGGCATCCAGGGTGACGGTCCAGGCGTCGTTGCCGCAGGCGAGCATGAGCTTGGCCTTGCGCAGTTTCTTGCCGCTGAGCAGGGCGGTCTTGGCCTCGGCGCTGACGAGCGGAGACCCGTTGCGCAGCACGGTTTCGTGTGCCCCGCTGCCTTCGAGCATCATCGTGATCGGGCCGTCCAGCCCGACGCCGAATTCGCGCCCGCCCACGTGAAAGATGCCGCCGCGCGCTTCGGAGAAGAACCACAGCCAGGTCAGGAAGTCCTGCCCCAGGCTGTCGCCGGCCAGTTCGTCTTCCAGTTCCGGCGAGAAGCTCGTCGGGCGCAGGTCGCGGAAGTTGGCCTGTTTGCGGCGCATGGCGGCGGTCTGGGGCGTAGCGGCAATAGGGCTCATGCCGACGGTCTGCTGCATGCTCAGCACGAACGCGTCGAGCTGTTTCTCGGACAGCGCGCCGGCGTATATCAGCCCGTCGCGTTGATCGCAGACCATCGGGATGCCGGTCAGGGTTGGAGGCATCTGCGGCAGGAGACGTTCGATAATGGCCTTGCGGATTTCGATCTTCTCGCTGCGTTTCAGGCTCAGCTTTCCCGAAGCGGCGAGATGCGCGAGCTCGTCCATCTTGCACTCCGCCCGCAACAGCGCCTCGGGAATCTTCTTCTCGGCCTTCATCAGCGTCAGCCGCAGATAGCCCGCCACGGACGCCGTCTGGTCGTTGATGTCGCGATCGAGGAGGTGGCGTCCGGTGACCCAGCCGTGGATGGGGTCCTTGCTCAACGTAGTGAGGGGAGCGGGGGCATGGTTGGCAAAACGTTGCACGTGATCGTCGGGGAGGCTTCCCGTGAGATAGAACATGCGAAAACCGACGGATCCACTTTCAAACGGCACGGTGACACTCCTTTGTCGCGGGGGGTTGGTTGATTGATTGGTTGATTGGTTGATTGGGTTGTTGGTTGATTGGCTGATTGGGTTATTGGTGAATTGGTTGACTGGTGATTGGCTGATGTGGTGTTTTCTGGCGGGCTCTGTAACGGCGGGGACCGCCGTCTCCATTTGGTTGTCTTACGGCGGTCCTCCGCCGTTGCCGGTTGCCTACATCCAGCCCCGGGCTTTGTAGTACCCGACCGCGACGAACTCGCGCGTGTACCTTACCAACGCTTCGAGGTTGCCCCAAAAACCATAGCGCCAGTTGGTCAGATCGCCAAAATCGGCTTCGGCAGAGAAGTTGTCGGCCCGGTAGCCGTACGCGCGCGAGAAGCCCTCCATGCGAAAAGTCATGACGGCCCGCCTGACGTGGGGCGGTGAAGTGACGATGGCCACGGGCTTCCCCAGGGCGTCTTCTCCCAGCAGTTTGCGACACTCCACGGCCTGGTAGTGGGTGTTGAGTCCCTTGTATTCCATCAAGATCGCCTCACGCGGGACACCGCGCATGACCAGCTCGTCGCGCATGCGGCCGACGCTGCTCTTCTCCGGGTCGCCGTCGGTCGGCAGGGCGACGACGAATATCGGCAACGGATCCTGTTTGGCAAAGCGTGCGCCGTAGTAGGTGCGCATCAGCCCCGACTCGCTGGGGATTCCGCCGCCACCAAGAACAATCACGTAGCTTGGCGCGACGTCGTCCTGCAGGTCATGACCGGTCAACCATAGGCGCGGCTTTGCCGGCACTGCCTTGAATCCTACCCAGATCTGAACCGCGAACACCACCACGGCGAGCGCCACAAGGAGGCGCCAGATGCCCAGCAGGCACCCCCCCCGCCGTCGGTTGCGTACATATTCCTCATCTGTCATAGTTCCACCACCTGTCCATCCTGAGAGACCTCGATGCCGTCCGGCAATTCGGCCTGCAGCGTTGCGTGAGCGAGATCGTGGCAGAGGTGCACGATCAGCGATTTGCCTGCGCCGATACGTTGAAGCAATCCCACGCTCTGTTCAACCGTCAGATGTGTCTTATGAGGGCGATGACGCAGGGCGTCAAGGATCATAACGTCGATGCCTCTCAGTTTGTCAACGAGCTCGTCCGACAACTCGCGACAGTCCGGCACGTAGGCAAGGGCATGCCCGTCCGCCTGAAACAGGAAGCCATGCGTGGGTTTGGGGCCGTGTACGACGGGCAGCGGGTCGACGGTGACCTCGCCGAGCCGGAACGGTCCGTCGAACTCGATGAAGTCGATTCGGGGACGGTAGAAGCCGCTCACCTTTTCCTGCCCGATGTAGTTGAATATCCGTTTCAGGTCCGCCATGGTCGTGGGCGAAGCGTAGGCGGGAATCACACTGTCCTGGATTGTGTTGTAGCGCCGAATGTCGTCGAAGCCGAAGACGTGGTCGGCATGGGCGTGGGTGAACAGAACCGCATCGATGCGGGGGAGGCGGTACGCGATGGCCTGCTCACGAAAGTCCGGCGGCGTGTCGACGAGGATGCACGTCTTGGCGGTTTCGACGTACAGGCTCGTCCGCCTGCGCTTGTTGCGCGGATCGGGAGAAGTGCAGACGGGGCAGTCGCAGCCGATAACCGGTACGCCCGCCGATGTGCCCGTGCCCAGGAAGGTCGCTTTCATGGTGATTTGTCGATCCATCACGTAGCTGTCGATGTGGAGGGGCAGGTTCCTGGCGTTCTCCCGAGAACATCGCGTGTGCTCCGGACCCCGTACCGAGTGTGGTCAAGGTCGAAAAATGACGGGTCGAAAAATGCCGGATGCAATGCACACATTTTCCGACCCGCTCATTTTTCGTTCTTTCCTGTTCCGGCCTATTTCCCGAACATGTCGATAAGGGCCTTGATCTGGTTGCCGTAGGCGACGACTACGCCCGAGAAGACGACGCTGACCATCGTCATCAGCTTGATGAGGATGTTCAGGCTGGGGCCCGAAGTGTCCTTGAACGGATCGCCAACGGTGTCGCCCACGACTCCGGCCTTGTGGGCCTCGGAGCCCTTGCCGGTCAGCGGGTTGTTCTCGTCGCCTTCGGCGTAGGTCTTGTCCTGCTTCTCGATCGACTTTTTGGCATTGTCCCAGGCGCCGCCGGCGTTATTGAGCATGCAGGCCAGGGTGAAGCCGGTGGTCAGCCCGCCGACCAGGAGGCCGATCACGCCGGTCACGCCGAGGATGATGCCGACGAGAACCGGGACGACGATCGCCAGGAGCGAAGGCACCAGCATCTCGCGCTGGGCGCCCTTGGTCGAGATCATCACGCAGTTGGCGTAGTCGGGCGTCCCGCTGCCGTCCAGGATGCCGGAGATCTCGCGGAACTGGCGGCGTACTTCTTCGACCATGGCGCCGGCGGCGCGGCCGACGGCCTTCATGGTCATGGCGCAGAAGACGAAGGCCATCATGGCGCCGATGAACACGCCGCAGAGCAGTTGCGGGTTCATCACGGTGAGGTCATAAGCGGCGGCAAAGTCCTGCATGCCGGCGCGCGCGAACTCCCCAACCTCTTCCAGAACGCCCACGACCCGCATCCCGGCGGGCGTGGGGTTGGCCGCCGCGTCGAATTTGTCGGTAACGAAGCGGATGACGCCGACGTCGATGAAACCGTTTTCGCCGGCAAGTTTGCTCAGCCAGATGCGGACTTCTTCGAGGTATGCTGCCAGCAGGGCCATGGCCGTGAGGGCGGCCGAGCCGATTGCAAAGCCCTTGCCGATTGCGGCGGTCGTGTTGCCGAGCATGTCGAGGGCGTCGGTCTTCTTGCGGACGCCTTCGCCCAGGCCGGCCATTTCGGCGTTGCCGCCGGCATTGTCCGCGATCGGGCCGTAGGCGTCCGTCGCCAACGAGAAACCGAGCGTGGCAAGCATGCCGACGGCAGCAAAGCCGACGCCGTAGAGGCCCATGGCAAAGTCGCTGAAGCCGCCCGCGAATCCGAAGGCCGCCAGGATGCCGACCACGATCGTGACGGTGGGCCAGCCGGCCGAGAACATGCCGACCGCCAGGCCGTCGATGATTGTCGTGGCCGGCCCCATCTTGGCCTGTTCGGCGATGCCCTGGGTGGGCTTGTATTCGTCGGAGGTGTAGTACTCGGTCAGCAGTCCGATGATGCAGCCGGCGACGAGGCCCGCGCACACGGATCCGAAGATCCCCCAGGTCACGAGACCCAGTCCCGCCATGATTGCGGTCACGACGGCGATCGCGCCCGTACTGAACCAGAGCGGGTTGGTCAGGGACTTCATGAGGGTCTTCATGTCCGACTTTTCGCCGCAGCGGACCATCATGCAGCCGATCACGGAGAGAATGATGCCGATGCCGGCCACGATCATGGGGGCCATGACGCCGCGGCTGCCGAGGGCCGGGATTGCCGCGCCGAGGGCCGCCGTGGCCAGGATCGAGCCGCAGTAGGATTCATAGAGGTCGGCACCCATGCCGGCCACGTCGCCCACGTTGTCGCCCACGTTATCGGCGATCGTGGCCGGATTGCGGGGGTCGTCTTCCGGGATGCCCGCTTCGACCTTGCCGACGAGGTCGGCGCCGACGTCGGCGGCCTTGGTGTAGATGCCGCCGCCCACGCGGGCGAAGAGGGCCTGGGTCGAGGCGCCCATGCCGAAGGTCAGCATCGTGGTGGTGATTTCAACGTACTTCTGCGACATCGTGGTGCCGGCATGAACGAGCTCGAGCCCCATGAAGTGAAGTCCGTTGGCCATGTTGTCGGCGGTGTAAACGAGCTTGTCGAGGATGATATACCAGAGGCAGATATCGAGCAGGCCGAAGCCGACCACGACCAGCCCCATTACCGCTCCCGAGCGGAAGGCAACCTGCAGCCCCTTGTTGAGCGAATCCGATGCGCCCTGGGCGGTACGCGCCGAGGCGTTCGTGGCCGTCTTCATTCCCAGGAAGCCGCACAGGCCGGAGAAGAAACCGCCGGTCAGAAACGCAACCGGCACGAACGGGTTCTGAATGCCGATTTTGGCGAGGATGAAGAACACGATCAGGAGCGCCAGGAATACAAGACCGACTACCTTGTACTGCGCGTAGAGGTAAGCGTAGGCGCCTTCACGGACGTGCCTGGCGATCTCCTTCATCCGGTCGGTGCCTTCGCTCTCCTTCATCATGGATTTGTAGAAGAAGACGGCGAATCCGAGAGCCAGTGCCGCCCCGATCGGGGCGATCCACCACAGAAGTTCCGCACTCACCGCCGGCCCGTCACCGGCCGCTTCACCCGCCATAGCGGATGAAACACCGGCCAGGAGCATTCCAACTACCGTCAGGATACGCTTCGACATACACTACACCTTTCCCTTGGGACGCTTCCGATTCCGGCACACACGAGCACGACCACCAAGCCGAGACACGACGACAGGGAGGTTACGTGATTCGGTGGGACGATTCAACAGGAAAGCACGTCTTGCGGATTGGTCGGCTACTCCCGTTCTCGTCGGCACTTTCCGGGGGCTGTATCAAAATGTCAGAGCTCCGTCGCGCTCCGACCGGTCCACGGCACTCCGTTCGCTCCGCTCACTGCGAGCCTCACTACGAACCCAACGCACCGCCCTCGCTTGTAGTGAGCCACGTAGCCCGAGACGCAACGCGGATCGGTGCGGAGTGGCGTGGACCGGTTGGAGCGCGCTGCGCACCGACACCTGGGAGCAGCC
>CAZKRK010000297.1:0-9835 GCA_964555035.1 uncultured Victivallales bacterium
AGGTTCAATTGACGGGCGTTTCGCAAACGTAGACCCTTTTCGGATGGGGTCTGGTCAGGAGGGGTAGGTCTCCCGTCAGTCCGTGTCCGCCGGCGCCTGCTGCACGGACTTCGATGCGAACGTCGTGCCCGGCTGTCCTGCCTGCGCCGCAGGCGCGCTGGAGGACGAGCTGTATGGCGAGCTCGAAGAACTGTATGGCGAGCTGGACGAGCTATACGGCGAGCTGGACGAGCTGTACGGCGAACTGGATGAGCTGTACGGCGAACTCGAAGAACTATACGGTGAGCTCGAAGAGCTCGCCGGCGGACTGGACGAGCTGGAGGGGGTCGTCTGCGTCTGCACGGGACTTGATACCGAGTCCGTGCCGACGTTCCCCGTCTCCCCTGCCTCTCCCCGGTCTCCCGACTCTACCAGCGCCGTTACCGGCGCACTCGAGGAGCTGTACGGTGCACTCGAGGAGCTGTAGGGCGGGCTGGACGAGCTTGAGGGTGCGCTCGAAGAGCTGTAGGGTGGGCTGGACGAGCTTGAGGGTGCGCTCGAAGAGCTGTAGGGCGGACTGGACGAACTGGACGGCGCACTCGATGCTGAGCTGAATGCAGAACTAGACGAAGACACACTCATGTTCCCCCTCCCTTGTCGGTGATCCTTTACCTTTCACGCAACCTGGTGCTACGTTAGACCCCAGCCTATAGCAATTTGTACGTCGGCCACGCAAGCGCAAAGAGAACAAAACTGGAGGAAGAGTGGTGAGGGAAGTCATTCTGAGGAACTATCAGTCACCGGGCGATGTCGTGATGCTAACGGCGGCGGTCAGGGACTTGCATCTGAGTTGTCCCGGGCTGTTCCGCACGGATGTGCGCACGGCATGCGATGACCTGTGGCTGCACAACCCCTACCTTTGCGATCTGTCCGCGGACGATCCAAACGTGGAGGTCATCGACTGCCGCTACCCATTGATCGACAACTGTGACCGTTTCCCACTCCACTTCATTCACGGTTTCTTGGCATACCTGAACGACACGCTTGGCGCTGCCGCCTGTGTCCACGAATACAAGGGCGACATTCATCTCTCGGACGAAGAGCGGCAAGCGCCGTTGCCGTTCGCCGAGCTGGCGGGCACCCCCTTCTGGCTGGTATGTGCCGGGGGGAAGCCGGACTTCTCGATCAAGTGGTGGGAAGCGGCGCGCTACCAGGAGGTAGTCAACCACTTCAGGGGCCGGATTCGGTTCGTGCAGGTGGGCGAGTCGGGACACCATCATCCCGCGCTCGAGGGCGCCGTCGATTTGCGCGGTCGTACCGGTCTGCGCGAGCTCATCCGTCTTGTCCATCACGCACAGGGCGTGCTCTGCGGTGTTTCACTGCCCATGCATCTCGCTGCCGCGGTCGAGGCGCGCCCCGGGCGTGCGCCCAACCGTGCCTGTGTTGTCGTGGCCGGCGGCCGGGAACCACCCCACTGGGAGCAGTATCCCTTCCACCAGTTCATTCACACGGTGGGGCAGCTCAAGTGTTGCAGTCGCGGCGGCTGCTGGCGGTCACGCACGGTGCCTCTCGGAGACGGGGAGGAACATGACAGCCCCGAAAAGGTATGTCTCGATGTGGTGGACGGGCTTCCGCGTTGCATGCATATGATCACGCCGGCGATGGTTGCCGAGCGGATTGAAGGTTACTTCGCCGGCGGGGCAGTGGAATACCTGGCCGAGAGCAGTCCCACGCAGGTTGCTGTTGCCGCACCGCTTTGTGCGGACGATGCCGCGGATGTGCCGTTGACGGAGGAAACGGCGCTTGAGCGTGCCGAGGCCTACATCAAGGTGATGCCGCCCTATCCCGGCGGTTTCAGTGGAAGGGGTATTACGATCTGCGGCGGGGGTGTCAAGTACTTCACGGGCGCCTGGGTTTGTATCAACATGCTGCGGAAGTTGGGTTGCACTCTTCCGATTCAAATCTGGTACCTGGGCGAACACGAGATGAGCGACGAGATGAAGCAGCTCGTCGCGCCTCTGGGGGTCGAATGCATCGACGGCAGAGAGGTGCGCAAGCAACACCCGGTAAGAACCCTCAACGGGTGGGAACTCAAACCGTACGCGATTCTTCACTCTCCGTTTCGGGAAGTGCTGGCACTCGATGCGGACAACGTTCCCGTCAAGAACCCGGAGTTCCTGTTCGACAGCGCTCCCTACCTGGAGACGGGCGCCGTATTCTGGCCCGACTATGGCCGCCTTGCGCCCGAGCGCAAGATCTGGCGCCTGTGCGGCGTGGAGTATCGGGACGAGCCCGAACACGAAACAGGGCAGATCCTGGTCGACAAAGGCAAGTGTTGGGACGCGCTCTGCCTGGCCATGTTCTACAACGAGCACTCCGATTTCTTCTATCGCTTCATCCTGGGAGACAAGGACTCGTTCCACATGTCCTTCCGCAAACTGGGCCGGCCCTACGCGATGCCTCCGTACCCGATTCACGGCATTATGGGAAGAGTCATGTGCCAGCACGACTTCGACGGCGAGCGGCTCTTCCAGCACCGTAATCTGGACAAGTGGCTCTTTGGGGGCGGGAACCACCGTCTGCCCGACTTCCGCTTCGAGGAGGACTGCTTCGGTTTCCTTGCCGACCTGCGGCAACGCTGGCACGGGTACCTGCCGGGACAGAACCGGTTTGCCCCGGCAGGTGGGCACTCCGCTGAAGTGCTGGACGCGGCGGCTCACCTGGGAGAGACGGGTTTCATCTACCGTCGCGTTGGATACGACGAACGGCCGATGTCCTTCCTGCCCGACGGTACGGTGGGTGACGGCGCCGCCGGATGCGAGATGTTCTGGAACCTGAGACACGTAGACCATTCGGTTGTGCTCGAGCTCTCGGCCGACCGCGACCTCACCGCTCGTCTGACCCGTCAGCCCAACGGCTTCTGGCGCGGCGAGTGGGTTGTTCACGAGAAGATGTCCGTCGAGCTTGAACCAGTGGCCGCTCGTGAGTAGGACGGTGCAGGAGCACCGTCCTACTACGGCTGGTCCCCGGCGGATTCCCGGAACGAGCCGATGGCTGCGTCGATGGAGTCGAAGATTTCGAACAGACGGTAGGCGCGGGTGATTTCGAAAACCATCTGCGGTTTTCTCCGCAGGTTGGCGATCCGCATGTCTCCGCCTCTTTCGGAGACACGCTTGAGCACTCCCATGATGGCGCCCATTCCGGCGCTGTCCATCACCTCGACCCCTTCCAGATCAAGCACCACGTTCACCGCCGTGTTGCCGTTTCTCTGCCAGGCATCGAACCGGCTGCGGAAAACGTCCGTCGTGGCGGCCGTCATCGGTCCCGAGACCGAGATGACACCGACATCATCCCTCGTTTCGCATATCACACTAATGGTCTGTTCCTGCATAATCCGCCCCCTTTCGCACCCCCTGCCAGGTGGACAGGATGCGCCGACTTCATCGATCATGTGTTTTCCAGGAACGTACTGTACCACATCCGCATTGCTCCAACCAGCTCTTTGCAGCGCGCAGCATCGCGGGACCGGGCGGCTTCCTCGATCTTAAAACCCAGTACGGACAATTCCGGCGATCCCAGTACGCCTCCCATTCCTTTAACGGAATGGGCCTCGATCTGCAAGCGTTCGAAGTCGTTAATGTCGAGGGCGCCGCAGCTTCCACTGAGGTGGATGTTAAGCTGCACGCGGAAGGCTTCGAGGATCTCCTCGTCCACATCGAAGTGACCGACGTGGTATTCGTCGATTACTTCGTCGAGGTCCGGGACTACGGTCCGGATCATGTTTCGGCTGTCAGCACCTCCCAGTCGCGGCACGACTTCTCCTGGAGGCAGGTCTTCATTGGCAGGGCGCCGTTGTTCGTGCGGCAGGCGGGAGAGGCTGTGTTCAGGCTGTGCCGGGTCGGGCAGGACGAACAGAGGCGCGTCCGGGGCGATCCGCGCGGCACCGGTCTGAATGGCCAGATTGGTGCCGATATCGTTGTCGATCACGCCTATCATCGTGTTTCCCCGTCGAGATGCCTCCTGCCTCTCGAGTGAGAGGCGGATTCTGCTTTAGCATATGGCGTGCCATCTTGGCGTTCGGCAGGGCAAAATCGACAGAATGACGCATTCGATGCAGTGTGCAAGGGGCAAAACAGCATTTCGCGCGGGCCTCCCGCCCGCGATGGCTGCAGCAAATGGGTCGCCTTTTGCTCGCCTAGATCGTCTCATTCGTATAGGTTCGGTGGTATGAAACTGAGGCGCAGAGTACGCCAGTTGGGCGAGATCGTGATGGCCGGGCTGGCTTTTGGCTGTCTTCCCTGGCTGCCGCGTCCCGCAATCGTGGTGCTGTCGCGCGTCCTGGGAGGGGTTGCCTTTCTCGTCCCGTCTCGCGACCGGCGCGTGGCGCTGGCCAATCTGGATGCAGTGTACGGCGACTCGCTTTCGAGTGCCGAGAAGCGGAGGATCACCCGCAGCTCCTTCCAGACGTTTGCTCTGACCATTCTGGATCTGTTCTGGTTTTCGGTCCGGACCGAGGCCAGGGTGCGCCGCTACGTTCGGGATGACGGACTCCTGGACGCACTGCGACAGTCGCCATGCATCAGCGTGCCCTCTCACTTCGGCAACTGGGAAGTCATGGGACATCCGGCCGCGCTTGCGGGTCTGCGTCCGACCAGCGTCGCCATGCCCATGAAGAACCCTGTAGTCGATCGAATGCTCAACGCGTCACGACAGCGGGTCGGCCATGAGATCGTGGCCCGGGAAGGCGCCTTGAAGTCGCTCACGGCGGTCCTCAGAAGGGGAGGACTGATTGGCCTGATTCTGGACCAGAACACGTTGCCGACCGAGGGTGGCGAGTTCGTCACTTTTTTTGGATTGCCGGTGCCCGTTGCCAAGACCGCCGAGTCCCTGGCCGCGCGCTACCACGCCGTCGTCGTGGTTCCCTGGTGCAAGGCGGACGAGAAGGGGGTATACACGATGTGGAACGAGGATACCCTTGACGCGGAACACCCTCTGGTAAAGGAGGGGGGCTTGACACAGGCCGTCACCACGGTGAACGAGCGCGTGATCAGGCGGCATCCCGGCCAGTGGCTGTGGATGTACAAGCGCTGGAAGTACGTACCTGAAGGCGCTCCAGCGGAGCGCTATCCTTACTACGCGCAACCCTACAAGGAGGCGGTATGAAAGTAGGAATCATTGGGGGCAGTGGGTTGTATGGTCTCGAGGGACTCGAGCGAGTGGAGTTTGCCGAGATGACGACGCCTTTCGGAGCTCCTTCGGACGCCTATGCCTGCGGGAGACTGGCCGGGCGTGAGGTCTGTTTTCTGCCGCGGCACGGACGCGGGCACCGGCTGCTGCCGTCGGAGATCGACTACCGCGCCAACATCTGCGGCCTGAAGATGCTGCGTGTCGACGTCGTGATCTCGATCAGTGCCGTGGGCAGTCTGCGCGAGGCCCTGCGACCGCGCGACTTCGTTCTGCCGGACCAGTACTTCGACCGCACCAAGAACTCCCAGGGGCATACCTTCTTCGGGAACGGGGTCGTGGCGCACGTCGGTTTCGGCGATCCCACGTGCGCGGCTTTGCGCGCCCTGCTGTCCGAAGCCGCCCACGAGGTCCTCGCCGACTCCGAGCAGCACGTCACGACGGGCGGGACTTACGTCAACATGGAGGGACCGGCTTTCTCGACCAGGGCTGAGTCGCAGGTGTACCGGCAACTCGGTTTCGACGTGATCGGTATGACCAGCCTGGCGGAAGCCAAGCTGTGTCGCGAAGCCGAGCTGTGCTACCAGAGTGTCGCCATGGTGACGGACTACGACTGCTGGCACGAGAGTGAAGCCGAGGTAAGTGTCGAGCTGGTTATCGAGCACTTGATGACAAATACTGCCAACGCAAAGCGACTGCTGCAGACGGTGATACCGCGCCTGCCGGACCGCATGCCGTGTAAATGTTACAGTGCCCTGGCAAATTCTATACTGACAAACAAGGATTCGATCTCCGAAGAAGCGAAGACGCGGCTCAACCCGATCATCGGGAAGTACGTGTGAATCTGTTGACCAACATTATCGACGCGGTCTATCCGCGCTTCTGTCTGGGGTGCGGAGTGCCGGTTGCGGACGGGGACATGCACGTCTGTTGGGATTGTTACGCGTCGTTTGAGATAGTCGGCAGCCCTTTCTGTTCCAAGTGCGGCGATCCGGCCGACGGCTATGTGGACCACGACTACGTTTGCTCGTGGTGCAATCGTACGCGTCCGGCATTCGAGTTGGCGCGTTCGGCCGCGCGCTATCGCGGGGCGCTGCGACGGATCATGCACGCCTTCAAGTACGAACAGGCCCTTCACGCGGGTCGCGATCTCGCGCGCATGATTGCGGCGACCGTGAACGCGCACTATGCGGATGTCGTTTTTGACGGGGTGACCTTCGTGCCCCTGCACGGCAGACGCGAGCGGGTCCGCAACTTCAATCAGGCTGCTGTCCTGGGGCGGCGACTCGCGCGGGAGCTCGGGTTGGATCTGTTTCCGCGTTTTGTCGAGCGGACGCGCGATACTCCGAGCCAGACCGACTTGACCGCGAATGAGCGCAAGCGGAATGTGCGCGGCGCGTTTGCGGCCAGGCTGCCGCAATGGATAGCGGGCCGCACGTTGTTGCTGGTAGACGATGTCATGACTACGGGCGCAACCGTTGCCGAGGTGGCGCGGGTGCTGAAGAAGGCGGGAGCGGCAGGCGTATACGTCGTGACGGTGGCGCGAGGGTAGGGATTGATTGATGATTAGCGATTCCTGATTGTCGATTTGCGAATTCGCTAATCGGGAATCATCAATCAAACCGCGATTGAGTACATGCACGGCCCGCTCATGCCTGAGATCCCAGGTGACAGAGCAGCTAATGCCGGCCCGTCCGGGCAATGCCACAGAATAAGCTATCTGGGGCATTCGCCGGCCTCCTCACGGGAGTGTCCAGGTGTTCTCCCGTTCAGACCAGCCAGTAGAGGAGTCAACGATCGGGGTGCTCCAACCCAAACGTGGACGTCACGCGCCGCTTTGTGATGTGGACGGTCAGCGCGGTGCCGACGGACAACGTCGCATACACGAATGATGTGGCGGCATACGATAACGCCACGACCGGCGACAGCATCAGTGGGGAGCAGGTGCTTGCGTCGGTCGGCGAGAGCGCTGTGCTCGACAACTTGTCGGGTACGTTGACAGCCCAGGGCGCGCGCAATCTCACGGCCGCCGCCGGCGCTGTTACGGTCAACTCCGTCACCTTCCAGGGAGATAGTACAGGGGATGCGGTGTGGGACGCGCCGGGGAACCACGGCCTTTTCGACGATTTTGAGGAGCCCGCGGTCACCGCCGATCTGGAGGATTTGCTGAGCGGTGGCATGTACTCTCAGAGTGGCCGTACCGACCCGACGCTCACACTGACCGGGTTAACATCCGGCGAAGTGTATCGCGTGCAGATCTTCCACGCTGAGAGCTGGGAGACCAACTCGACGATCCGGTATCTGGGGACTGGCAATAACGCGGTCATTACGAACAACCCCGCGTACGCGATCACGGGCGAATTCACGGCCCTGGGTACCAATGCACGCGTGGCCCTCGCGATGAGCGTCCAGACCGCGATCTCGGCATTCCAGGTTCGCGACACGAACGTGCCACCCACGACGGTGACCCCAGCGCATCAATCACATGGTGGCCATGGAGGATATCGCCAGGGGTGAGCGCGTCCGTGCGTACACTCTGGAGGGATTGGTCCCCGGCGGGACCTGGCAACCGTTGTGCTCCGGGGAGTGCATCGGACACAAGCGGATCCAGACTTTCGACAATACCGAGGTGGCCGCCGTGCGTCTGAAGATCGGCAAGTCCCAGGCAGAACCGACTATTCGCCGGTTGGCCGTCTTCAACGTCACGTAACAAGGAGGAAGCGTAAGAAGACATGAAAACAGCAACGATTGTGGTCTGCATGCTACTTGGCGCCGGCCCTTTTTGCCGTGCGGAAGGCGATCTGACCCTCCACTACAGCATCGAAACGGAGGGCCTCTCGAAGGCCTTCGACGGGAAGACCGACACCCAGTGGGTCATGTCGAAGCGGGGCTATCCCAGCCAGAAGTTCCCGTACGTCCTGATGCTGCGCACCCCGCTTGGAGAACCGAAAGTGGTTGTGACGATTCGTCGCCTACGGTGCGTCGGGCCAGTGGACGAGGATGCGATAGACCGCGTGCGGGGTACTGGGGTCGATGCGAAGCTCCGCATCGTTCCGTGGCGGGGTGGCGGTGACTCCGCTTTCGACGGTGTCCCAACCGCCAAGCAGATCGAATGACCTCTGGATGTCGTATACGCGCCCGTCGACGCTGGGCCAGCTCACGACGTCATCGAAGAAAAACCGGCCGCTTCGGACACGACCGTCGTACGCCACGCGACAGCAGGAGTCGGGATCGCCGGGGTCGGTCCCGGCGATGAACTCGTCACTATCGAGAGCCCCGTCGCCGTCGCTGTCGGCGCCTTCGGGTGGAGTGGTGCTGAGCCGGAAACCGATGTCGGTGAGACGGTAGCGGATTCCAGTCCCCGCGCTGGCTTCGAGCACGGCCGGGTTGGAGGGGAGGGAGACCGTGCCCCCGCCTCCGCCGATCGTCTCGCCGCTTATCGTGGCGTTGCCACCCGTGAGATTCGCCACCATGGCGGACTGGAAACCCACGAACGTCCCCTGCAACGGCCCTCCGCCGTTCAGGGTGTAGGCTACGGCTCCTGGCGTGAAGGTGACGACCTCATCGCCGCTGATTCGGGCAACATCGGTCGGTCCCACGAGGAAGTAGGCCGTCTTTGCGGGATCTATCGCCCAATTGCTGATCAACTCGGTTGCGCCCGAACTGCTCGCCAAGTCGGATTTCAATTCCATGTCGACCGTCATCGTGTCGTTGGCTCCGCCGATTCCGTCAAGATCCGCGCCTGTGATGGTGAAGGTCCAGGTGTTCACGAACGGATCTGCCTTGGGAAGCGGATTGATGTCCGGTCCTGTAATCGTCACGGTCCCGTTGTCGGACACGGTGTCGAACGTGCCTTGCATTCCTGCCGTGGTTTCCGCCTGGAACTTCGTCACCGTCACGTGTGTGCCAGGCAGGACACTGTAGGTGATCTCCAGCTTCGGCCGTTGTGAAGCGTTCGAAGCCTCGGAAGAGGCAAAGTCGGCACAGTTACTTCGGTAGGCCCCAGATCCGGGCGCACCGTCCGGGTTCCTTTTGAGCAGCAATCCGTGGTTCGAAGAGGGATCGGCGATCCAGGCATCCACGACAGACACCGGCACGTCCAGCGTAACCCAGGACCCATCCGAGAGGGCGGAGTACTCAATGCTGTCCAGAGCCCCGCTGTCATAAGTGGGCTGTGAATTCCAAGTCACACCGCCCACACCGTCCTCGATCCAGGAACTGGTGATCCGATGCATCTGAAGCGGTTTGCTGGCGAGATTCTGGATTGTGACGTTAGTCAGGTACACATGCAGCTTTGCCGAATCAACCAGACTGCCGCTGGGAAGTGAGGGAAGATCGAACTTGACCATGGCACGCATGGTCCGCCAGCAGGAGCCTCAGGTAGGGCTGTAGTGCTCGCAACGAGCATACATCATCGCGATGTTCCCGTAGTTGTTGTTCTTGGTGTTGTTTACACCCTCAGCTCGAACGTAGCTATCGATGCAACCGATGTAGCTGTTCTGTCCCTGTTGCAGAACCAGCGTGTCTCCTGCCGCGGGCAAGGCCAGCCCGATGGCGATGAGCGCTACCAAGTTGATCAATGTATTTCGCATAGTCGTGTTCGGGTACTTTCTCCCCTGATTTAGTGACTCACCCTCCCAAAGCTGTCGAAAAAAACAAGAAAAACCGGCGC
>CAZKRK010000298.1:0-9741 GCA_964555035.1 uncultured Victivallales bacterium
GGGTTTCATCCCGGGCAGGGGTGGGCGTCCCCTTCGGGGAGCGGGTGCACTTCTCGATCCCCAAGCGGCCGCGCCCCCAACTCCAGCAGGGAACGGTTCTCCGGCATGTCGACCGTGTAGACGGGCATTCCGCGACAGGCCAGCACCTGCACAAGCTTCCAGGTCTTGCTGCCGGGCCGGGCATGAACCACGAATACGCCTCCCGCGAGTGAAGCGGCAAAACGGTTACGGAACAGGCACGACTCACGCGTAGCCCGACGCATCCCCTCTGGAAACGGGGTGGCGAACAACACGCCGCCGGCAGAAAAGCGTCCTCGCAGGGCCGCCGGAACCCGGACCGGCATGCCGCGCGCCCAGCAAACGACAATCGGATGCGGCGAACACAAGAAAACACGCAACGTTTCGCGCTCCACCGGAGAATGGAACCCGCTGACAACGGTAACCCCGGTTCGCCGCAGGAGCTGAGCGGCGTCAACCATGCGGTCGAGTACCGAGCCGGGGACGCGGCCGGAACTGAGCAAAGCCAGCATCGGCCGCCTCAGAACACCCCGTGGTCCTGCCACCCAAACGGTCGCCGGGGCGTCATCCCCAAGATAGGCGTCAATCTGAATTGGATAGTCGCTGTCATCGCGGGTAACGGCACATGTTTTCACGGCAACCTCCTTGCATCGCGGACCTTCGCCGACATCGTCTGAATGCCTGGTCCTGACACATAGAAGCAATCCCGGAAGGAGGATTCCGGGAAAAACAGCAACAAAATGCCCATCACTCGAAGTGACTGCTGAGAATCACCAGGTGACGGCTGCCGGCATAGGTAACGGCAAGCTCTCCGTCATGCGGCGACAGGGAAATGGACGTCTCACCTTTCGTCCCGGGAGCAAAAGACTCGCGTTCGCTGCTGACACCGTTCACGGTGACGGTCAACTCCGCCTTTCGATCCGGGTCGGGGTTCTCGACCAGCGTCCGCAGGCGTCGTTTGCCTTCCGCGACGCGCACGAAGAACTGCCCGATGCCGTTTTCGTCCTTTGGGTTGACGGTGACCACGCCGCAATCGCCCGAGTAGTAGAACGGCCCGTAGGGACGGCGTCCGCGCGGAACGGTCTGCGTACTGGTGATCTCAGGCCTGCCCTCCTTCGGGGCCGGTATCTTTGCGGCGTTGACCAGCATACCATAGCAGGAACCGGATACGACACCCCGCTCGCTGACATAATCGCCCCACTGGATGGGCGCATCCACCAGGGGATAGCGCTCATGCTCCCTGTCTTCGGCAACATACGCAACCAGGTTGCGCAGCATCTTGTCAGCCACGGGGTCCAACCCGAAACGCCCCACCAGGTCCAACCCGCAGACAACGACGGACCCCTCTCCCTCGAAGACCTCGCACAGCACGATCCGCGACAGGCCTCTGCCGCAGTTGGCCAGAACCGCCACATTCTCCAGGCCAATCTCCGCGTCGGGAACGAAGCAGGCCATTGCCGGGTAGATGTGCGGGTTGCCTTCGCAATCCTCATTCCAGCCCGTGGTGTCGGACCACAGCCGCAGCCTGCGCCGCGGAATCCCGCTGAAAACCGAGAGATCCGGACGCTCGGGATTGATGTACATTCCAGGGACACACACCGGGGAATCGCCCCCGCTGCCGACGACTTCGAGCCCGGCCCCGAGCCAGTCGAGCTCGTAGCGCTCAAACGTCTGTCTCAACAGCAGGATTCGTCCTCCAGCCCTGACGAACTGACGCAGACGCTCCTTGTGACGCGAAAGCGTATCGTCCCACACATTCGCCCCGATAACGCACACCATTCCCGGCATGAGTTTCTCCGGGTCATCCAACGGCAAGAGGGCAAAACGCAGCGACACAAGCGCTTTCCCCGTCACCCCGACAGGGTCGTACAGAAAAACGGGTTTCGTCGGCGGCCGATTCGGCATGCGATCGGCAGGGTCGGCAATGAAAAGCCCCTCCGCCTCGTTCGCGGCAATCGTCTGGCCGCCTCTGAGCAGCTCTCCCTTCAACGTGTAGTCACCCGTACGCAAGTTACCGGGCAAGGCGATCCTGACGGGGACTCTCTCGGCGCGGAAGTAGGCCACATCCGGAAAGTTGGTCTCTCCGCCGCGGACCTCGTCGCCACCTTTCGCGCAAACCGAGTACTTCAGAGTCAGCCCCTTCATATCCTCCAAGGAGTCCGAGTCGTTCACGACGTGCGCCCGTGCGTCAAGCGTACTTCCCGCGTAGACGTGCGGTCTCCAACACTCCCAGCTCAGCAGCACGGGTTGGAACGCGCGCCGCATCGCATCCGCGACAGGTTTGGGCTGCATGTCCTCGTAGCGGCGCACACCGTCCCAGTGGTAGAAGATACTCGTGAACGGCAGCACTCCCGCCATGTGCCCGGCCTTGTTGCGCAACCGGCGACAGATTTCCACGGTGCGTTTCGTGTGCACGGCCTGGTATTCCAACGCATCTTCAACCGGATTGGGCGTGTGCCCGCCCCATGCCAGCGATGCCGCCAACTGGCGACCTTGCACACGAAACCTGCCGCCGGACTCGGTGAAGGCCCCGACGCACTCGCTGAAGGTCATGGGTTTCTTCTGAGCACTCTCCTGCCTGAGGCGGTAGTAGCTCAGGAAGTTCCCGCCGTACCACCCCGGATAGGCGTGCCAGTCGCTGACGTCTCCCGTGTCGCCCCCTCCCCGGCCGGCATTGGTGAAATACAGGCGGTGGGGATCCCACTCTTTGAAAGCCATGTACGCCGAGTCCAAGAACACGGTGAACATCTCGCCGTACCGTCCTCGGGTGGGCATATCGCTCGACACAATGTGCGCGATGACCGAAGGATGATAGACGCTGTACTGGAAGAACTTCTGTTTGTACTCGCGCACGGCTTCGCGAAGGTCGAGAGGGGGAACGTAGCTGCCCCCCTCGTACGTTGCACCGGGAGGCGCGCCGTAGATACCCGTGATTGCCAGCATGCCCAGTTCATCGCACATGTCGAGCCACACCGGGGACACGGTGCGAATGCAGTTGATGTTTCGCGCCTTCATATCGCGAATGTAGGCCTCGGCAAATGCGCGGTCAGAGGCAACGCTCTCGTCCATTCCCCTTCCCGGAGGATTGATCGCGTTTCCCCGCAGAAAAACCGGCTTGCCGTTCAGGAAAATCTGCCCCCGCCGGTGCGCGACCGAGCGAAACCCGAAGCGGGTAGTGCCCCGGCCCCGCAGGCCGACGGTCACGGTGAGATCGTACAACTGGGGGGACGTCGGGCTCCACAACTTGGGTTGGAGGTCAGGAATCACGCGCGACACGGTCGTGCTCCACTGCCTGCGAAAATCGGCAATCCCGCACGTGCCTTCCCACAGCAGTTCGCCCCCCGGATGCTCGCGAATCTCCGCCAGCAATCCCATCCGCAGTCCCGGCGCGACTTCCTCCAGTTCGAGCCGCACGTCCACACGCACGCGGTCCGCTGACGCAAACGGCATAATGTTGGCGATCCTGACTCTTGCCTGCTCGCGCACCGCGCGAGCCGGCTCAGCCTGCTGCGCGCGAGCTCCCGGCCCGCGGACCGCCGCCGAGACAGCCATAGTGAGACACGCCAGCAATCGATACCGTTCCATGCGTCTGTTCATCCTCTCGATCTCACTACGGTACGGGGTAGGGAAAGGCGCCGGACTCGACAAACGCGGCGACAGACTCGGCGCTCTGTTCCGCTTTGCGCTCAACCGCCTCAACCGTGTTGAACGCGTTGTGCGGAAACAGGATTGCATCGTCCCGACTGGCCAACGCCATCGTTGCCTTTACCGCCGCACTCGTCTCCGACTCAGCCGCAAGGGCACCTTCACCCCGGCGCAAGGCCACGGCCAGGCGCGCTTCGTCTTCGTACACATCAAGCCCCACCCCACCCAGACGTCCTCTCTCAAGCGCAGCCAGCAATTCCGCCGCCGGGGCCAGCTCCCCCCTCGCTATGTTTACGAACAGACAGCCGGGCTTGAGCAAGTCCAACCGTTCGCGGTTGAAGTACCCGGCATTTCCAGGAGTCAGATTCATGGCGCATACGACGATGTCGGCACCCGCGGCGGCTTCCTCGAACGGAGCGTACGAGACGAAATCATGCCTCTCCACCAGGTCGATGCCCACGACTCGCATCTCCAATCCCTGCCCGATGCGGACGAGCTCGCCGCCGATATTGCCGACGCCGACGACGAGCAGCGTCTTGCCCTTGCACTCCCGGCCCGTGATGTTGTCGCGGTGAAAACGCCGAAACTGCCGCAACTGCCGCGGCACACGGCGCAACAACCCCATCCATAGCAGCATGGCCTGTTCGGCGACCGAGCGATTGCAGTACAAAGGCAGGTAACCCGCGGCGACATCGCGACCGACCCGCTCCCGGTACGCAACAACATGGTCGTACCCCGTGGAGCGCGTCAGAACGCCGCCCAGGCGCGTGGACCAGCCGGCGGGAACAACCGACTGCGTTCGCGTGCTGATCAGGCGCGCGGGAGGCTCCTCGTGGTCGGACTCCTGGACCGCCTGCCAGGAAAAACCCGCCTTGACCGCCGACGGCAGACAGCGCTTGAGGGCTTCGGCCTCCTCCGCAAACGCTTCGTAGAAAAACACATCCAGACCCATGTCGCTATTCCTCGGCACCCTCGTGACTACCCCCCGTTCTTCTGCGTCTGCGCCTGCGCTTTGCCTCGAAGAACTCCATCTGGTCGGCCTTGAGCAAATCGTAGTTCTTCAGCAGACGAATCACCTGCAGAAGGTCGGATTTCTCGTAGTTCCGCTTCACGTCAACGTGATGGACCAACTCCAGCAGCATCGTCCGAAAGGGGATGACGCCGTCAACGCCCTTTTCCCTGAGCGTTTCGATCGTCTTTTCCTTCAGCTCGCCCGTTGCCGGCAGTCTCGGCAGACACAGCACTTTCGCAAAGCTCGTGCAGTTCAGCAGCTTCGCGGCGTGGTCGATCGAATCACTCTCGACAAAACGCAGAATGTCCGGCGTCGTTTCAAAGGTGGAGGCGTAGAAACGCTCCGTGTGCCAACCGCGCACACCAACCACTGCAGCGCCTACGCGACGCACTTGCTCCGTCCCCCAGATCATTTGCGACGGCAGCCGCGGCGTCGTGACGCGCGGATTCCGAACCAGAACGTCGACTTCCTCTTCGGCGGTCTTCTGCCGGCCGGGTACAACGTATTTGCGCGGCTGACTCACCAGGAAGCCCAGTGACTCGAAGTACTCGCGCACGACCCACTCACTCACTGCCGACATGCTGTTATCCCTTCAAGGGCGCGGCTCCGCCTACATTCGACGCAGGCGCTCGAACGCGAACGCCAACACCGACTCCGCGACTTCACACCCGAACGACACGTTGCCTATCCGTTCGGCCAAAACGAACCGCGGGACGCTGGACAGCGACTTCTTGTCGCTCGCCATGCTCGCACGAACCGCATCCCAATCAGCATTTTGCACACCGACCGCCCCCTTGGCAAGGCAGACCGGCAACCTAAATCGCTCCAGCAACGCCACGATCCGATCGCGATCGTCGCCCGTCATGCCCCGCACGTCCTTGGACAACTCAGCCGCATAGACCATCCCGAGCGACACGGCTTCCCCGTGAAGATAGGTCCCGTACCCGGCCGTGTTCTCCAACGCATGTCCCAACGTGTGCCCGAAATTCAGAATTGACCGCAGCCCCGACTCGCGCTCGTCCTGGGCGACCACGTCCGCCTTGATCGCGCATGATCGTGCAACAAGCTCGGCCAGAAGAGCGTTGTCGCGCTCCAGAACGGCCTCGGCATTCTCCTCCAGCAATGCAAACAGCTCCGGATCCCAGATAACGCCGTACTTGACAACTTCGGCCAGTCCCGACAGGTACTCGCGTTCCGGAAGCGTCTGCAACGTGTCCAGGTCCACGGCGACTTCGATTGGCTGGTAGAACGCCCCGACCAGGTTCTTGCCCCGCGGAACATTGACGCCCGTCTTGCCGCCAACCGAACTGTCCACCATCGCAAGCAGGCTGGTCGGCACCTGGATCAGGCGCACGCCCCGCAGATACGTCGCGGCAGCAAACCCCGCCAGGTCCCCCACCACGCCGCCACCCAGCGCCACGATCACGGAAGACCGGTCCAGTCCCGAATCCAACGCCGCATCGAAAAGCGAACTCAAGCAGGTCAGCGACTTCGATGCCTCCCCTGCCGGAACCGCGACGCGCGACACCTCCAGGCCCCGCGCGCCAAGCTGTGCTTCGATCCGTTCAGCGTGCAGCGGAGCGACGTTCGTATCGGAGACAACCAACGCCCGCGTCGTGCGGTTCGGATCCAGGGCATCGCCAACGCTCACTCCGCACCCGATGCGAATGTCGTACGACCGCTCACCCAAATCAACCGTCAAAGTCTTCATAATCTTCGCCTCTCTACACCCTCGGCGCTCCAAACAGCAACGTCATCAGGTCGCCGCCGGCCATGGCGCCGAGGGCGCCCTTGACGCAGGCGATCTCGTCGAAGGTCCGTACGCTGTCGGCGGCCACCCCCGGTTGGCGGACCGCAACCGGAACCGGAGTGCGGGTATGCTTGCCGAGCGCAACCGGCACGGGGTGATCCGGCAAACAGACCGTGCTCACATCCGGCCCAATCGCTTCCAGCACGCGCCCCACGACCCGCGAATCGAATGCCTCGATCGCGCTCAGCTTCAACGCCAGGTCCTGGGCGTGAGAAACCTCGTCCACGGCCTCCACGTGCAGGTAGACCAGGTCGTGCGTCTCGATGGCGGCTATGGCTGCATCCGCCTTGCCCTCATAGTCCGTGTCGATGTAACCCGTGGCGCCGGGGACCTCAATCACGTCCATGCCCAGGCAACGTCCCAGGCCGTTGATGACATCCACCGCCGAAATGACCGCCCCCGTTATGCCGTACTTGTCGCCAAGCGTCTTGATAGCCCCGGCGGAACCGCCGCTCCAGGGCCAGATGCCGTTGGCCGGCGCACGTCCCTCGGCAATGGCCTTGCGCGTCACGGGGTGGCCGTTCAAAATGGCTTCGGCCCTGACCATGAGATCGTTCAGAAGCTCGGCGGTAGCCTCGCCGCTCTCCCCCGGCGCACGCGGCAGGTGTTCCGCAACCGGATTCCCGTGGTTGTCGTCGGGTTTCTCCGCCTCCACGTCCGCGGAAAATTCGCCCCCCGAAAGCACGAGCAGATTGCGATAGCTCACACCCGGATAGAAGCGGACGCGGTCGTCGGCCAGTTCCGCGTTCAAAGCGCGAATGAGTTGCTCGGCCTCTTGCTGCTCGATGTGACCGCCCGAGAAGTCCTTGAGAACGCCGTCGTGAGTCGTGGTAAGATTAACCCGGAAAGCGATATCGCCTGCTCCCAGGGGGATACCGCGCCCGGCGGCCTCAAGCGGTCCCCGTCCACAGAATTCCCGGTCGAGCTCGCACCCGAGGATGGACATGTTGGCGACGTCGCTGCTTGTGGGAAGGCTCTCCGGCAACGTCCGCAGCGTTCCGCACCGCCCTCCGCGGGCAATTGAATCCATGGCCGGGGTATCGGCCGCCTGCAGCGGAGTCCTGCCGTCGAGGGAACCGACCGGCTCGTCCGCCATCCCGTCACCGAGAAATACGAGAGTTCTGCGCTTTGAAGACATGGGAGCCACAGTGTGGCAGGCCCTGAGCGAGGTGTCAATTGCGCGTCCGAACCGACGACTGTGCCGGGCGCATCACGCCATCATTCCTTGCGGTCAGGGCATGCAACGTCGTAGCATCCGAACGTTGAATACGGAACACCGAAACACCAATGAGGTCCTCATGACAAAGCGCAAAGGTCACGCTCTGCTCGTGGTCGTCTTGACAGCAGCCACGGCTACCTGCGCCTCCCCCGCCAACTTCGCCCTCGACATCTATGCGAGGGCCGGCGACTTCCTGTGGGAGGAAAAGGCCGACGGAGCGCTCCTGCTCGAGGAGTCGGGAATCCTCTATGCGGCAGGCAGCCGGCTTGAACTCGCCCCGACCGAGACCATCTGGCTCGAAGGAACGGCGGAGTTCTTCGGGGGCGCCGTCGACTACGACGGGGCATTGCAGGACCTGCGTGACGGCACCCTCACTCCGTACAAGAGCGAAACCGGTTACACCGGGACAGTGCTCGGATTCAACGTCGGACTCCGGCACATGGTTGCGGAATCTATCGAGCTCGCCCCATACGCGGGGTTCGCCGCCAGGTTCTGGCGCCGCTCTCTGGGAGAGGGCACCCCCCACGGCTACGACGAAGACTGGAGCGCGTCTCACGCCGCGGCAGGGTGCATGACAAGGCTGCAGGTCGCCCCCGACACGCAGCTTCGCGCGCGCGGGGAACTGCGCCTGGCCCTTGCTAACAGCACCAGCATCGCGGTGGCATCGCCAATAGGAACGCTGGATGTCGACCTGGAGCCCGGCGAACGGACCACCGTGTACCTCGAAGGCGGACTCCTCTACCACCGCATCGCTGTTGACGCCTACTATGAGACCTACCGCTTCGGCGATTCGCCTGTCGACCCGTACATCGGCGTCTTCCAGCCACGGTCGTCGGGACGCATGGTGGGAATCAAGGTCGGCGTGAGCTTCTAGCCGGATACTTGACGCCATGTGAGCATTCCGCGGATGAATGAAAAACACGGATGGAGGGACTTCAATTCTCCATCCGTGTTTTTTCATTCATCCGTGGGGCTCATCCTGATGTTTCCACCCCCGAATTGTCCAAGGCCCTGGCGCCCGCTACTTGATGTAGTACCCCGACACACGCCAGAGGCCGTTCGTCTCCTTCATGGGGGTGACGGTTTCGATGGCCTTCTTCTTGTTCTCAAAGGACGCTCTGAACTGGACAATCACGTACTCACCGTCGGGAGCCCCCGGCATGGTTGTCACATAGCGCATCGACTTCACTTCGCGTGACAACATGGGGCCGAGCGGCTTGCGGAACGTGGTCATGCCCTCCTGCCACTTCTCCCTGGTGATGGCTCCCTGGAAGAAGACCGCGGCTTCACTCCAGCTCGCCGCATAGTCGCCACCGTCAACGATTGCCAGCCAGGAACCGGCCGCCTCAAGCGCGGCCTGTTCCGCTTCGGGGTTCTTCTGGCCCACGCACCCCGTACTGGCCAGTACGCAAAGCACAATGGCGATAACTGCACGCCGTATCTTCATGGTCTGTCTCCGTTACTGATTGCAGGCCGGTGAATAGCGCTCCAGGAGATCCTGCAGGATCCGAGCCCGGGCGCCCTTGTCCCTGGTGGCATGGATGCAGACACAGTTGGCGCCCTCCGCCGCGAACTCAGTCTGTTTCGGGTGGCCGCCGCTCACCTCGGACAAGTCGCACGTTTCTCCCAGAAACACCTTGTGGTGGGTGTGGTGAGCATTGGGTTCATCCTTGCGCGCCGTAATGAAATAGACACCGCCGACCCCCTTCTTGAGATTCACATCCAGGGGATACACGGAGAACTGGTAACGGTGACCGGATTTTCCGACAAAAGTGACTGTTCCCAGTTTTGACATGACGTTCACTCCCGCATGGCTGTTCATCGAACATACACATCCGATTTCGGGACTCTTTTACCCCCTGCGCCCCGTTACGTCCAGCACAAAGCGCGCGGCGGGCGCTTCCGCACCGAAGGACTCGGCGACCCGCGGAACGCAGTGCGCCACGATGCACGCACCACGCAACCCGCTGTCCCGCAACACCCATCCGCGATTTGCCGCACTTGCAGAGTGGCCGCCGCCGGGCTTGCTCACTCTCC
>CAZKRK010000299.1:0-9739 GCA_964555035.1 uncultured Victivallales bacterium
CGCCCGACTCAGAACCGCTTGTGGCGCACGTGGCAGCTCGGGCGGCCGCTGCGTTCAAGGTAGTCCTGGTGGTGGTCCTCGGCCGGCCAGAAGGTCGCGGCCGGCGCGACCTGCGTCACCACCTTGAGTCCCTTGTTTTTGAGCGTTTCGATCAGGGAGTCGGCAACACGTTTCTGCTCGTCGCCGGTGTAGAAGAGCGCCGAGCGATACTGGCTTCCGCTGTCCGGTCCCTGGCGGTTGAGCTGAGTCGGGTCGTGGATCTCGAAGAAGAGCTTGGCCAGGGTTTCGAACGAGGTCTTCTTCGCGTTGAACCAGACTTCCACGGCTTCGGCATGTCCGGTTGTGCCGGTGCAGACTTCCTTGTAGCCGGGCGCCGCCTTTTCACCGCCCGTGTAGCCCGAGGTGACCGCCAGCACGCCCTCTTCCTGCTTGAAGTAGTGTTCCACTCCCCAGAAGCAGCCACCCGCAAAAATGGCCCGTTGGAGGTCGATCTCCTTCGCCGCAATGAAGTCCATCGAGATGGAGTTGACGCAGTGGCGGGTGCTTTTCTTCGTCAAACGCTCTCCCATGAACACGTGCCCGAGATGGCCCCCGCAGTGCGCGCACACGATTTCCGTGCGCTTTCCGTCCGGATCGGGGCGACGCTCCACGCAGCCGGTCAGCTCGTCGTCAAAAGCGGGCCAGCCGCAATGGGCTTTGAACTTGTCGCCGGAGCGGTAGAGCGGCGCGCCGCAACGCCTGCAAGTGTAGACCCCGTCCTTGAAATGCTCGTTGTACTTGCCTGAGTGGGGACGCTCCGTCCCCGCGTGCACGATCACGCGCTCTTCTTCGGCTGTCAGTTCTCTGTAACTCATGCGTCTTCCTCCCGAGCGCCGGCCCCGTCGCGAAGCCGTCGTTGTGTCCTCAGCCCTGCAGCTCAGTGTCGTTGCGATTGCAAGCAGCCCCAGGCATATCACTCTAACCTTCATAGCGGTCTCCCAGTTCCCACCCGTAGTCGTCACTACGAGTCTACACGTGAGGGACGCCCCCTTCGTAGAGCGTCCGCAGCGTGCGGCTCGCGGAGCCGCACCGGAGGGCGCAAGCCGCGCAACGCCCGCCTCTCGTCTCCGGCCCGCGCGTTCCGCGCGCGGGCCTCCGGCGAGTCTACAAAGGTGGCGGTCTGCGTCAACCGGACCCGTCTTTCCGCCTGACAACCACGGTGTCCCCTGCCTTCAGACCGCTTTCTATCAGAAAAAACTCCTCGTTGAAAACGCGACCTTGGATGGTGACTTCCTCTACGTCATCACCGTTCCGAATGGAAACGCCGTTCTCGCCGTTGCCGTTCTTGCGCACGGCGGCGCGCGACACGACAAGGAATGGCCGCGGCGGCTCGACAACCAACTCGACCAGGGCCGACATGCCCGGGCGAAACTCGATTCCGTTGCCCGCGACCGATGCGGCGGCATTGAACATCGTAACGCCCGCCATGCCGCTCTCGAATCCGCGCGGCGCCACATCGGACCGGTCGCGCCCGACGCCCCCGAGCTCGATCAGTTTCCCCGCGAACACCTTGCCCGGAAATGCAGGCAGCCGAATGCGCGCCGGCGTACCCACCTCGAAACGGTCGACATCTGCCTCGTGGATCATCAGCTCGACCTTGACGTGACCGGGATTGATCACGTCCGCGACCAGGTCGTGCTTGCGAACGGACACTCCCGGTTTGTACTCCGACCACCCGCCGACCTGCCGTTCGTAGTAGTTGCGCACGGACAGGATGCCGTCCCTGGGCGCCTTGACCTCGGTGGACGCGAGGTCGTCATCGACCTGCTCGCGATCGTGGTAATTCTCCTCGAGATTGGCCTGGGCCACGTCAATCTGCCGCTGCACGTACTCCAGCCGGCGCTCGCTCGCCTTGCGGCCGCGGGCCAGCATCGCTTCAATATGCTCCACGTTCCTGCGCAGCTCGAGCAGCGTCTCGGGAGGAACCCCCTTCTCCTCCAGCCGAATGCGCGCGTCGATCTCCTGCAGCGAGGCTTCCAGGGCCATGACCCTGCGTTCGTAGGGCTCGAGCATGATCCGGGATATGAACCCCTTGTCAAACAGGCGCCGCTGGCGCTCCTCGGCGTCCTTCGCATCGGCCAGGTCCAGCTTGGCAATCTCCCGCTCGATCTCGAGCAGGCGCCGGTCCTCGGGCTTCAGGCCGGCGCGGGCGTCGGCCTCGGCCAACCTGGCGTGGCCCAGACGCGCGCGCAGCTCCGTGAGCCGGTTGCTCTCGACAAGTCGGACGTACTCGTACTGGGCTTCGCCGGAGGCCTTGGATTGCTCGGCGTCGTGCGTGTTGAACTCGACCTCGGCCAGCCTGTCCCGAGCAACGGTGTCGTCCAGACGGACAACGACCTGACCCTCTTTCACGCGTGTACCCTCGGGCGCGATTTCGACGATCTCCCCCGTCATTTCCAACTCGACGGGCTCGGTTTCGAGGCTGACAAGCCATCCCTGCTCGCAGATCGACTCGCCCAGCTCGCGCGTCTCGACCGCGTATTCGCGCAACTCGACCGTGTCGCGGACGCGCACGATACCGCGGTACGCGCCGTAGGCCGCGCCGACGGTAACTGCCGCAACTGCCGCCAACTGTCTGTACTTCGGATTAGCCATCAGTCTTGAATGGAAAGACCACCTCCGCCACCGCGCCCGGCTTGAGGGGCATGCCGTCCTGTGCTTCAACTTCCGCGCGAACGAAGAAGACCGTCTCGCCCAGCGATTCGTGTGACGAGTAGAGACCGCGGTCGGCGTCTTTTCTGCGCTTCCGCTGGAACAGGAACTCTATCTCCGAGATTCTGCCCTGGATTGGCGGCCCGGACTGCGAGCGCATGCGAAGGTCGACGGTCATGTTCTCATGGATCCGCGTGAAGTAGCGCTCCGGAACTTCCAGGCGCACATACATGCGTGTCATGTCCGCGATCCGCACGATCACGGCATGGTCCGTCACGAGACTGCCGACGCTGACCTTGGACCACACGCCGCTGTTGCGCACCTTGCCGTAGCGCACCAGCCCGGTGGCGGGAGCTTTCAGCGTGAGGTTGCGCTTTTCGAGATTGCGTTCGTCGAGATCGTCCCGGCGGCGACGCTCCTCCCGTTGGGCGCGGGTCAGGTCGTAGCTCTTGCGCGAACGGTCGGTTTCCAGCTTCTTCTCGAGATTGCCGACCGACAGGCGACATTGGAGATGTTCCAGCCTGGCTCTCGAAAGGGTGACCTCTTCGGGCAGATCCAGCAGCCTGCGGAGACCGATTCGGGCCGCCTCCAGCTCGAGCGTGGCCCGCCGGCAGTCGCGCTTGAGGTTGGCGATCTCTATCGGAGAGAACGCCGTCGTGCGGCTCTTCTCCACCCGCTTGAGCCGACGTTGAAGGAACTCGAGGCGGACTTCGGCCAGCGCCAGAGAGTAGCGTGCTTTCAGTTCATCGGCCGTGGGACGCTCGTCGAGAAGCTCTTCCACCTCCAGGCGCGCAATCGCACACAGGTTGCTGGCACGCGCCAGGGCAAAGAGGTTCTCCTCCGTGCGCATCTTGAGGTCTTCCTCTTCCTTCTCGCGGCGGCTCACGGCCTGGCGCATGACTGTCTCGGCTTTCTTGATGGCTTCGTCCGTCTCCACGGTGTCCAGCCTGGCGACAACGTCGCCTTTCCGAACCATCGTGTCTTCGGAAATCAGCCAGGAGACCTTCTGCCAACGGTAGATGTCGCCGATCACGACCTCCTCGGTGTCGGCCGGGAGCAGCTCGCCCGAAGCCCGGAAGCGATCGGATCCGTTCAGGTATTCCTCGCTGGCCTCGTCCGGAAAGAGGCCGAACGAATCCACCGCGCGCCCCACCAGCCCGGTGTCGACAAGCGCCAGGTACCCGTCGATCAACGTGCCGTCGACCTTCTGGTAGATGCCGTCGAAAGACAGATGGTGCTGCCCGTTGCGCGTCTTGACAAGGGTGATGGGCACGGACGGTGCCAGGACCGGCGCCGTGGCGATCAGTTCGCACTCCGCGCTCAGGCCGACACGCAGCCAGTCGGGACGCTCCGTGGCCTCGACGACCACATCGTACACCATGATCCCGGAGTCGACGTTGCTCCTGACCCAATGCTCCACTTCCTTCTCGGCGCGGTCGTGCGAAAGAGTGCTGAACGACTGGATCGTGCCCTCCAGCGGTTCTTCGGGTCTGCCGGATACGCGGACGATCACACGGTCGCCCACTTCGAAGAAGCGGCGCTCGGTTTCCAGGACGACCCCTTTGAGGGCCACCGTGTCGGTATGGGGCATGCGCATGTAGGCGAAGTCCTTCCACATCTTCTCGGCGGTGTACCCACGATACTTGCGGAACATGGGCAGGTAGACCACGTGACCCGCAATCGGCGCACGCACAACCGAGTTGTCCAGGTCTGTCTGGGTGTCCTCGATCTGGTTCGCGATGATCTCCACCCGTGCATTGGCGCCCTCACGCTCGATTGCCGAGATCTGCTCGTTGCGCTCGGCTTCGCTGCGGAGCTTCTCGATTTCGAGCTTGATATTGGCGATTGCCAGTTCCGTGCCCCGTATCGTCGCGGAAGTGGCGGGAAGCGAGACGAGCTCCAGCATTCCCTGCCGGTAGGTCTTCAGCGCCTCTTTTCGGCGGTATGTCTCTTCGTACCGGTCCATCTCGCCGGGAGAGATCATGCCGCGCTCGAGGCGGCTTCCGGCCCGTTCCCGGTCTTTGCGTGCCGCTTCGTACTCAAGCGTGGCAACATGCAGACGTCCCTTCGCGATTGCGACGTCATCCGGCTCCGGCAACGAACGGTAGCGGGCCAATTGCGTCTCGAACACGGCCAGGCGGTCCCGCAGCTCCTCGAGCTCGTCCCGCAGGTCCATGTCACGGTTGCGGATTTTCGTGAGAACGAGTGCCAGCGACGCGCGCACAATCGCCCGTTCACGCTCCAGGTTCTCAAGACGGAGGAGCAGGGCGGCGCGGTCGAACTCCGTAATCACGGCGCCCTTTTCGACGTAGACGCCATCCGGAATCACCGTTTTGAGCTGCGGCCACATCAGCGGGTTGGTAATCGTCTCCGCCTCCTCCGCAAAAGCCAGCGCGCGAATGACCGTGCGGTACTCGAACCGACGCATCTGCACGGTCTCGGCCGGGGCCGTTACTGCCGAGACAAAGAGAGAAGCACCTGCGACACAGAGTGAGATTGTGGTCCTGGATCGTGTCATCGGACTGAGGAAATTCGTCGCCGTTCTCGAACAACGGCCGATAGTCTCCACGAAACCGGGCCAGAGTGCAAGAACGCTCCGAGCACGAAATCCGCGAGGACGGTTCAGCGCATCGATAAATGCCGTCCGGATCGGAGGGATCTCCTTTCAACGGTGATCGACGCATGAGAGTTGCCGTGCTCGCCGGGACCGCCGTGCATCTTGCCGTAGCCGTTTTCATGCTGAAGAAGGCCCGACAGTGAATCCTGACGGGGAATGAGGAACAGGGCCCCTCGGACACTGCGACGGCCCGCCCTTCGTAGAGCGTCCGTAGCGTGCGGCCGTTGCCGGCCGCACCGGAGGGCGCAGGCTGCGCGGACCAGCGTCTCGTCTCCGGTCGGCGCGTTGCGCGCCGACCTCCGGCGAGTCTACGAAGGAGGCGCGCAGCAAGAGGAGAGTGTTCCACTTCCCACATTTGCCGTTTGACCGCTGGCGGTGTTTGTCATCCCTCGACTCCGCTACGCTGCGGTGCCCGGGCGGGGTGGTGAATCCCATGGGGTTTGGAACCGTCCTGCCTCCTTCGCCAAGCTACGGCGGGCCAGGGGAGAACGGTTCTACGGAACGCCGCGACGGGTCGAGTTCCCGGTCAGCCGGATCGGGCCGGCTTGCGGATCCGGCCTACCGGGGTGGTTCGCTTATGACTTCCACCGCGCCGTCTACGGGACAGATCTGCCGGCAGGTGTCGCAGCGTATGCATTTGGCGGTGTCGACTTCGTGCTGTTCGTAGGGCTTGAAGGGGATGGCATCAACCGGGCAGCGCTGGGCGCACTTCGTGCAGCCGATGCACTTGTCGTTGATCGCGTACGCGATCAGGTTCGGGCACTTGCCCGCCGGGCACCAGCCGTCGATGTGGGCCTCGTATTCGTCGCGGAAGTACCTGATGGTCGAGAGCACCGGGTTTGGCGCCGTTCGGCCCAGGCCGCACAGGCTGCCGGCCTTGGTGATCTCGGCCAGCTCCTCGAGCTTGTCGATGTCGCCCTGCTTGCCCTCGCCCCGGCAGAGCCGCTCCAGGATTTCCAGCATGCGCTTGGTCCCTACACGGCAGAACGTGCACTTTCCGCACGACTGCTCCTGCGTGAACTGCAGGAAGTACCGCGCGATGTCGACCATGCAGTCGGCATTGTCAAGAACCACGAGTCCGCCCGAACCCATCATGGCGCCGGCGGAGGTCAGCGCTTCGAAATCGATCGGCGTGTCGCCCTGGCTCGCGGGAATGCACCCGCCCGAGGGGCCGCCGATCTGTACGGCTTTGAATTCCCTGTCGCCCGCAACCCCACCCCCGATCTGCTCGACGATCTCTCCGATCGAGATTCCCATCGGCACTTCGATCAGACCGCCCCGCAGCACCTTGCCGGTGAGGGAGAAAACCTTGCTGCCCTTGCTGGTCCCGCTGCCCAGCTCCGCGAACGCCTCGGGGCCATGCCGCATGACCCAGGGCACGCAGGCGTAGGTTTCGACGTTGTTGATCAGCGTAGGCGTATCGAGCAACCCGCTCTCGGCCGGAAAAGGCGGTCGGATCCTGGGCATGCCGCGACGCCCTTCGATGGATGCCAGCAGTGCCGTCTCTTCGCCGCAGACGAACGCGCCGGCGCCTTCCATCACCCGCAGGCGGAGACTGAACCCGCTCTCCAGTATGTCGTCGCCGAGATACCCTTTCTCCTCGCACACCGCGATGGCCTGCCGGATGCGCTGTACGGCCAGCGGGTATTCGGCACGTATGTAGAGTACGCCCTCATGCGCGCCGACAGCGAACGCGGCGATGGTGAGACCCTCGAGAATGCGGTAGGGGTAGCTTTCGAGCAGCATGCGGTCCATGAAGGCGCCGGGGTCGCCCTCGTCGCCGTTCATAACGAGGTACTTCTTGGCGCTCCGGGCGGCGCGCACGACCTCCCACTTCATCCCCGTCGTGAACCCCGCACCGCCTCTGCCGCGAAGCCCGGAATCCTTGATGGTTTCAACCACTCCTTGCGGGTCGTTCTCTTCCAGGACCTCGGCAAGCGCTTTGAAACCGTCGAACTTGAGGTATTCTTCGAGGTCCAACGGAGATATGACCCCGCAGTGCTCCGCGGCGATGTGTTTCTGCCTGCCGATGAACGCACACACCGGCGCGTCACGAACATCTATGGAGTAGCGCGTGACCGGCGTCCAGGCCTCGTCGGTGAGAAGCTTGTCCAGCGCCGTCGATACCGACGACTTGACCCTGTCCATTACGTTGCGGGACTTGAAATGCCTCTTCACGATGCGAGCGGTTTCGTGGGGCGGGACCTTCGCATAGAGCGTCGATTCGCCGTCAGGCTTCACCACTTCGACCAGGGGAGTCTGGTGGCACATTCCTACGCAGCCGACCGGCTTGACCGTAATGGGAACGCCGCTCTTGTTCACGGCGGCTTCCAGGGACTGCCTCACTTTCTGGCTGCCTCCCGCGATGCAGCAGGAGCCGAGCCCGACCCGAATCTCGCCGGCCGACTCCTCCTCGCCGGTCGTCTTCTTCTTCCCGCCCGCCGACTCCTCCCGGCTCTGGATTGCCAGGAAGTCGTCGATCATGTTGCCGACCGTCGGGGGAGTGAGGTGCCCGTAGGTAGTCTCGTCAATCTGGACCGCCGGCGCCAGCGTGCAGCACCCCAGGCAGGCGACTTCGGCAACGGTGAACAGCAGGTCGTTGTCCGTGTCCTCTTCGTCCGGAATGCCCAGGTGACGCTTGACGGCGTCGAAGATGCGGCTCGCGCCCTTGACGTGGCAGGCCGTCCCGACACAGACTTTGATCGTGTGCCGGCCGGCCGGCCGATGGCGGAACTGCGAGTAGAACGTGGACACCCCGGCGATGTCCGCGGCCGTAATATCCGTCGCCTTGCAGACGTGACGCAAGGCGGCCTCGGGCAGGTAGTTGTGCAGCTCCTGGATGCCCTGCAGAATAGGGATCACGGCGCCGGGGTCCTGCCCGTGGGCTTCGATCACGCTGTCAATCGCAGCCAGATCTATGTCGCCGTTGTCGCTCATTGCTCGTCTTTCGTTGCGTTGCGGGACGGTGTCTCCGTCATGTCATCCCGGGGTCGCCGAGTGTCACTTCGCCTTACCGCCCGGCCGCCCGGATATCATGGCACATCAGCACGTCGCCGTGGCGAAGGTATAGCCTGCCGTCGGCGATGACGGGGTGGGCCCAGTGCTGGCCCTCGCCCTCATTGACGCGAAACGTGCCGAGAGGGTCGAACCCGGAGGGGGTCGCCTTGACGAGTGCCACGTTGCCTTTCTTCTCCTCGTAGCAATAGAGCATGCCTTCGGCGGAAGTGATGGCGCCCTTGCACTCCCAGGCCGTATCGTACTTGATATCCCCGGTCGCAAGCTCCATGCAGATCCAGTTGCCCTTGCGGTTGTTGATCCAGTTGGAACCGTAGAGATGGCCGTCCAGCAGGACCAGCCCGCCGTGGTGCGTGTCGAGCGTCTTGGTTTCGTACAGCTTCGCGACGCTCTCGCCGTTGGCGCCGAGCTTGAGCGCGACGCCGCCGTCATCGTAGCCGCTTGTGAAGAAGACGATGCCGTCGCTGTAGATCGGCGTGTTGATGTGCGCGCGGCAGCGTCCCTTGTACGGGTGCGACCACAGCAGTTTGCCGTCGGCGATGTCTACGCCGACGATGTGGTCGGAGAGCGCCGTCACGGCCAGGGAGCGCGAACCGCACTTGACGAGCTGCGGCGAGCAGTAGGCCGACTTGTCCGACAGCTCCTTCATCGTCCAAATCGTCGCGCCGTCCTTCAGGCTCAGTGCGACCATAGGCGCCTTTTCGCCGCCCGGCGTGCAGATCACGCGGTCGCCGACGACCAGCGGCGATTCGTTGATGCCCCACGTGATGTCGCGCGCGTCGAAACGGTCTTTCATGTCGACTTCCCACACGATCTTGCCGTTGGCGGCCTCGAAACAGACCGCCTTGGCGAGGCTGCTCACGAGGTATAGCCGTCCGTCGCGGAAGGTCGGCGTCGTACGGGCGCTGGGGAAGTTCTTGGTCCACATGGGACCGTAGGTTGTCTGCCAGGCCTTGCGGCCGGACGAATCGAGTGAGAACAGGATCTCCTGCTCGTCGGCGCTGCCGGTGATGAAGATGCAGCCCTCCACAACGATCGGCGCGGCGTAGCCTTTGCCCAGCCCCTGGAACGACCACAGCTTCTTCGGTCCGCCGTCGGGCCATTTTTTCAACAGCCCCGTTTCCTGCGAGATGTTATCCCGTCGCGGTCCCTGCCACTGCGGCCAGTCGGCGGACAGGGCGCTGGTGGCGACGATAGCAAGGGCGAGAGTGATTCTGTATAGCATGGCCTGTGTTCTCCTTGTCGTTCTGTCTGCCGTTCCGCCCCTCACCCGGTCCCGCTTCGCGTGCCCGAGGGTTCTGTATCAAAGGGTGCACTGAAGCAAGACATCCGCGCTACGGATGCCGGCGTTCTCTCCAGCCAGACCCCATCCGAAAAGGGTCTACGTTCGCGAAACGCCCGCCAATTCAACCTGGA
>CAZKRK010000300.1:0-9729 GCA_964555035.1 uncultured Victivallales bacterium
GTGCGTTCGGCGCTTGCCGGCGGCAGGCCGGATTTCGAGATGGGCGGAGGGAATTTGTCCCATGGGCGAGGGACAACTTGCAGACGTGGTTTGGGCCGGATTGCAAATCCGGCCTACCGGGGGATGCGTGTATCGGGGAATACCTGAGGGGGGGGGGTAGGGATAAACCTTATGCCGCGATAGATTGCTCGCGGCGTGCCGGCTCCGGCCAAGAAAGGCGCGTTGCCGCATACTCGTTTTGTGTCCGAGAAAGACATCCTCATCACCGTTTCCCCCACCAATACCTACCACATAGCCCCTGATCCACGTTTGCGACGATAAGAGTGGCCCTGAACGAAGTCAAACATTTTTTTGACATATTTTTTAGGCGCCGGGAACGCGGTGTTGATGCGGAGGCGCAACTTATTGATACTACTGAGCTTCCGTGCGGCGGCGCTGCGTCGTAGGGTGGTGCTCCCGCCTTCGCTACGCTACGGCGTGGCGTGCCTGCGCCGCCCTACGAAACTCTGGCCGTTTTGCCGCAGGCACGCGCTACGACGTTCTCAGGGCAGCGCGGGGGGGAATCCGGGCACGAGGGAGCAGCCGTTTATGGAAGCTCTCGCGGATTGCCCATTGGGGGGAAACGTGCCACTATGCTCCTCGTGCCGATTTGCCGTGTGGTCCTGAATGGGGTATCTTGAGCAACGACAATGACCATGTTCAACCTGCCATTCCTATTCGACTCCATGTTGAACACCGCGGTTGTGCCGGTGTTTGTGAATGCGGGCGCGGCCCTGCTGCCCGCGTTGCTGGCCGGACTGGCGAGCGCACTGGCGCTGCTGTTCAAGCCGAAAGAGCTTATTCGCGTATGCCGGAACAGGCCTCATGTTCCGCTGATAGTTGTCGTGAGCGCCCTGCTGCTCTTTGCTCTCATACGATGGATGGACGCTCCCGACGGCCGTGATGAGGCACGGGGGCGGACGCGTATTCGTCGGCAGCGAAACCGGCGGACTGCGGTGCTACGCGGGAGGGGGAAGTAATCGGTAACCGGTGATCAGTATTCAGTGGACGCCGACATTCGACACCGATAACCGATAACTGATAACCGATAACCGATAACCGACAACATGCAACCGCCTTGCCGAAATACCTGATGAATCGACGTCCATATACTCTACCCCTTGCCGACTGCCGCGACACGGCGATCGTGGGAGGTAAGGCAATCAACCTTGCCCGCCTGATCAATGCCGGGTTCCCTGTTCCGGGTGGGTTCGCGATCGCCACCGGCGCCTACCGTGCGGCGAAGAGCGCAGCCGAACCGCCTGACGACGTGCGCAACGCCATCCTGGCCGCGTACCGCGATATGGGTTGCGGTGTCGTGGCAGTGCGCTCTTCGGCAACCGCGGAAGACCTCGCCGAAGCATCCATGGCCGGCCAGTATGAGACGTTCCTCGACATCGAAGGCGAGCAGGAACTCATCGACGCGGTGCGGAAGTGTTGGGCGAGCGTCGACTCCGAGCGAGTGCGCGCCTACCTCGGAGAGCATGGGATCGACCCGACGCGGGTGGCCATGGCAGTGGTTGTTCAGAAGCAGGTAGCGGCGGACATAGCCGGCGTCCTGTTCACGGCCAATCCGAAACCCGGGGCACTCGGAGAGATGCTCATCGAGTCGAGCTGGGGACTCGGAGAAGCGGTAGTCTCCGGGCTGGTGCAACCGGACACGCTCGTCCTCGACCGGGCCACCGGTACGGCGACTTCGATCCGCACATCCCGCAAGGAAGCGTGGATCCCGGCGGGGTCGCCGTCCGGAAGGAGTCAGCCCACGCCTGACGACCTGAGGGAGAAACTCTCCCTGAATTCGCAACAGGTCCTGGCCCTATGGCGACTGGGGCTCCAGGTGATGGGGCATTTCGGTGCGGCGCAGGACATTGAGTGGGCCATCGAGGGTGACAGCGTGCACTTGCTGCAGTCGCGCGCCATCACGACCCTTGAAGCAGCCGAGGCGTACGAGGAATCCCTGCGCAGGACGCGCGCGGTGTTGCGCGACGCGAAGCGTGCGGGACGCGGCGACTGGGCGCGCCACAACATTGCGGAGACCCTCCCCCACCCCACACCTCTCACCTGGGACGTGGTGAGGCGCTTCATGTCGGGAGACGGCGGATTCGGCCGGATGTACCGCGAAGCCGGTTTCGAACCGTCGCCCGAAGTCTGCCGGGACGGGTTTCTGGATCTGGTGGCGGGGCGGATCTACATGGATCTGTCCCGGGCGCCTGAGATGTTCTTCGAAGGGTATCCCTATGCCTACGATGCGGAGGCGCTCGCCCACGATCCTAACGCGTCCCAGAGCCCGCCGACCGTCCCATGCGGGTCGGTCCGTGACCGCTACCGGGTCGGCAAGCAAGTATCCGGCGTCCGCAAGACGTTGCTGACGCTGGCGGAGGTCTACGACCGCGTCCTCGACGAAGTGATTCTCCCGGAATTGAGACAGTGGGTGGCGCACGAGAAACAGCGCGACCTGCAGTCGCTGGATGCGGCGGCGTGGCGGCGCCTCTGGAAAGAGCGGCGCGAGCGGACGCTTCAGGACTTCGGCGCGAAACTGATGCTGCCCAGCCTGATCGCGGCAATGGCCGTGGAAGAGTTGCGAGCGTTCTGTGCCGAGAACTTCTGGGATACGGAATCCGACCAACTGGCCAACGAACTATCCGCGGGCCATGCACCCGATCTGACCCTGCTGGGCACGCAGGGGCTGTGGGGAATCGCCCACGACGAAACGAGTGTGGACCAATGGCTCGCGGACTTCGGACACCGGGCTCCTGAGGAATTCGACCTCTCCACACCGCGGTGGCGCGAACGCCCGGACGCGGTCGAATTGCTGGCGGGACACCTCAAGGACGCAGAGGATCCGGGGGATCGGCACCGCAAGAGGATGAAGGAATGCGAGGCCACGGTCCGCGAGCTCAGAGGCACTCTGAATGAGGATGCCGCCCGCGAATTCGACAGACGACTGGCCCTCGCCCACCGCTACCTGCGCTTCCGCGAAGACGGCAAGTTCTACCTGATGCTCGCCTTCGACCTGCTGCGCGACATGGCCCTCGAGGCCGGAAGACGGCTGGGCATCGGCGATGACGTCTTTCTCCTGCACGAGGAGGAGCTCTTCGACGCCCTGGCCACGGGAATCGCGCCCCTGCATCTGCTCGAACGGCGGCGGCTCGCGCGTGCCGCGGAAGCGGAAATCGACCTGCCGAACCTGATTACTGAAGACACAATCCCGACGCTTGGCGACCCCGTTGAGGTCAGGGCAGCCGGGAAGCTCCCGGCCTTTCCGATCAGCGGGGGCGTGGCCGACGGCCCGGCCCGCATCATCCTCTCCCCTGAGGAAGCGGGCGACCCGGGTGACGGCTACATCCTGGTCTGTCCGAGTACCGACCCGAACTGGACACCTCTGTTCGCCAGGGCGGCCGGACTGGTGATCGAGCGCGGCGGGATGCTCTCGCACGGCGCCGTGGTCGCGCGCGAGATGGGAATACCGGCCGTAGTCTGCGACGGCGCCACCCGTCTGCTTGAAGACGGCGAAGCGGTGACTGTTGACGGCGACCACGGGAGTTTGCTGCGGGACGCGGAAAGGGATGAAGGAGAGGCGGCGGACGCCGAATCTCCCGATCCGGCGGACACGCGCATTCCGGCCACGATGAGCCCGCCGCCCCGGGGCCCCGTTGAGCGCATCTGCGGCAAATGGAGGAACAACGCACTCGCGGTATGGGCGGCGGTCTTGGCCGCCATGTTTCTGCTCCCGGGGACGTGGCTCTACGACGGGGCCATGACCGTTTTCGATTCCCTGATGCTCCCGTTGGCAGGCCTGCTCGGACGGGCGGGGACGGTCGCGGCAGTGGCTGCGGGGCTGGCCGCATTCTCGATGATCGGCCAGAGGCTGTTCACCGACAACCGCCGCCTCGTGGAAGGCAAGAAACGCGCGGCAGCGCTTCGGAAGGAAGCAACGAAGCTGCCGCGGGGATCACCGCGGCGGAAGGCCCTCGAAAGGGCCGCCGCGCCGGTCCAGCTTCGGCTTCTGGACGCGGCCCTCTTTCCCCTTCTCCTGATCCTCGGTCCGATGGCGATGGTCTTCTTATGGTTCCCCGCCCGAATCGACCCTGCCTCATGGAACGCCACACCCGGAGCCGTCGTCCACGTGACTGCGCACGTCCAGGGCGACCATGCCGGCGCGGTGACGCTCCAGCACGCCCGGGAACTGCAACTCGACGACCGAACCCCCGCAAGTCGGAAGATAACCCTGATCCGACCGGTGCTGGAGCGTCTGCACGCACGGTGGAGCGCGGAAAGCACGCTACCCGACGACACCCCGTGGGAGCTCCGGGCGGCAGCCCGACACACTCGGGAAGAGATGCTGGCAGACCTGGGGGGATTTCTCGGCCGCCCGATGCCGGCGCGCGACGTCTCCTGGACGCTCACAACGCCGCTGGACAGAGGCGGGCGGTTCCGCGTGCAGGTTGAAACGGAAGGATGGCCGCCGGTGCGGAGTACGGTGGTCCTGGGCAGACGCGTTGCTCCCGAACCGAAAGAAGATCTGGGGGACGGCAAGGGCCCGGCACAGATTGCGCGCCCGAACGCGGAGGACCACCCGATCGAGTGGATCAAGATCGCTTACCGGCAGCATCTGGTAAAGGGGGCAAACGTCTTCTGGCAACCAGTCGAATGGATGGTCAAACCGTGGCTGCCCGGCTGGCTGATCGTCTACCTCCTGGTCTACCTGCCGGCCATGTTCGCCCTGAAGTGGGTGCTGCGGGTGCCGTGAACACGGTTTGCTGCACTTGCCGGAAGGCCCGCCCCCTGCATCGCTCCGTCAGGGCGATGTCGGAAGCCGTGTGGGGAGAAAACGCCAGCGTCTAACTTGCCCGGGTGGGCGTGAGTGGCAAACGTAGGTCCGATTTGTAATCGGACCCATACCATCCCGGTTCTTTCAGATGACGGAGGAGGACGCCGCGTCTGAGCGGCGTTGGGTCCGATTACAAATCGGACCTACGTTTGCCGCAAGATCGGGAAGTCTCAGGTTCAAGTCCCAGCGCTGACTTGATTTCGGGAGCGGGGCGGAGGACTTTGCCCTCGGGCGAGACGGAGACGTGTACCGTGTGGCCGGTAGCTATCAGTTGGTCGCAGCGTTTGATCTCGTATTCGATCCGCAGGCGCGCTCCGCGCAGCTCGGTGCAACGGCTGTAGACGACAAGCAAATCGTCAAAGTGCGCCGGTTGCTTGTATTCGCAGTGGGCTTCGACCACGGGGAGCATTATGCCGCGCCGCTCCATGTCGGTATACGGCAATCCGACCTCTCGCAGGAACTCGGCGCGCGCCATTTCGAAGTAGACCAGGTAGTGGGCGTAGTACACGAACCCCATCTGATCGGTATGGGCGTAAGGTACGCGGATCGAGTGCTCGAACGTTCTCATCGCCGCCCCCGCTACGCCAGACCCTCCCGCAGCTCGCGCACGAGTTCTCCCAGCCTTCCTTCGCGTGCCGCGCCAACCAGGGCGCTGCCCACGACAACCGCGTCGGCATGCTCGGAGACCTGCCGGGCCTGTTCGCCCGTGCTCACACCGAACCCGACCGCGATCGGCAGGTCCGTCAGTTCGCGCAGCGGCATGATGTGAGTGGCCACGTCCTGGGCAGTCTCGTTACGCGCTCCGGTCACGCCTTTCACCATGATGTAGTACACGAAGCCCCGCGCCTCCGCCAGGATGGCCGCGGCCCGGTCACGCGGAGTTGTCGGGGCGATCAGCGGTATGCGGGCCAGTCCGTGCCTGGCCATCGGTTCCGCCAGCTCGCCCGCCTCCTCGAAAGGCACATCCACCAACAGCATGGCGTCGGCCCCCGCCTCGGCGGCATCCGCGCAGACCTTTTCGTACCCGTAACGGAAAAGGGGATTCACGTATCCGAACAGTACGATCGGCAGGTCATAGTCGGCGCGGAGGCGACGCACCAGTTCCAGTGCCCGAGAGACATTCATGCCCCCCGCCAGGGCCCGTTGCGCGGCCGCCTGAATCGTGGGACCGTCCGCGGTCGGGTCCGAAAAAGGAATACCGAGTTCGAGTACGTCCAACCCGTTCTCGATCGCTTCCCGCAGGTCACGTTCCGACCCGTCCATGTCGGGGTCCCCTGCTGTCAGGTATCCCACCAGTCCCTTGCGGCCCGCGCCCCGCAAAGTCTGAAATGTTCGCGCAATTCTGTCCATGTCCGCCGCCTAACCTTCGTTTCCGGCCATGAGGCCGAGGACCGTTTCCAGGTCCTTGTCGCCCCGGCCGGAGAGATTGACTACGATGACGCCGTCCGGTCCCATCTCTGCCGCGCGTTTCTTTGCTTCGGCAACGGCATGCGCCGACTCGAGAGCCGGAATGATCCCCTCGATACGGGTCAGTTCGTGGAACGCTGCCAGGGCTTCCTCGTCCGTGATTGCACAGTATGACGCCCGGCCCGTGTCGGCCCACTGCGCATGCTGCGGTCCCACACCCGGGTAGTCCAGACCGGCGCTGACGGAGTGGGCGTTGAGCACCTGGCCGTCTTCATCCTGAAGCAGGTAGGTCTTGCTGCCGTGTAGAACGCCGACGTCGCCGGCAACGATGCTGGCGGCATGCTTGCCGCTCTCGAGACCGTATCCCGCGGCTTCGACCCCGATCAGGTCCACGTCGGTGTCGTCGAGAAAAGCGCAGAAGATCCCGGCCGCGTTGCTGCCGCCGCCCACGCAGGCAATCACGCTGTCCGGCAGGCGGCCCTCGGCCGCCAGTATCTGTTCGCGCGCTTCGTTGCCGATCACGCTCTGGAAGTCGCGGACCATAACGGGATAGGGATGCGGCCCCGCCACGGATCCAATCACGTAGAACGTCGTGTCGACTTCCGCCACCCAGGCCCGCAGGGCTTCGCTCATTGCGTCTTTGAGCGTGCGGGTGCCGCTGGTTACCGAGATGACCTCGGCATTGAGCAGTTCCATCCGCTTGACGTTGGGCGCCTGGCGGTGAATGTCCTCTTCGCCCATGTAGACGACACACTCCATGCCGAAGAGCGCGGCGGCCGTGGCCGTAGCCACGCCGTGCTGTCCGGCGCCGGTTTCCGCCATGAGCCGTCGCTTGCCCATACGGTGCGCAAGCAGCGCCTGCCCGATCGTGTTATTGACCTTGTGCGCGCCGGTGTGGTTCAGGTCTTCGCGCTTGAGATAGACCTTGGCGCCGCCCCAGGTCTCAGTCAGGCGTTGCGCCAGGTAGAGCGGCGACGGACGGCCCACGTAGTCCTTCAGCAGCCGGTTGAACTCGGCCATGAACGCCGCGTCGGCCGACGCCTCCGCATAGGCCTTGTCCAGCTCGACGAGAACCGGCATCAGCGTCTCGGCGATATAACGACCGCCGTAGATACCGAAGTGCCCGCGCTCGTCCGGTTGATGCTTCCTGTCCATAGAACCTCCTGACTGCCACAAAATCACTGTGTCACGGCGTTTTTCGCCGCCGCCACGAATTCGTACACCTTGCGGGCGTCCTTTCTGCCCGGCTCGGTCTCGACGCCGCTGGCCGTATCCACGCCCAGTGGACGCACCTTGCGAATCGCATCACCGACGTTGTCCGGCGTCAGACCGCCCGCCAGCATAACCGGCCGCTCCACGGCGACCACGCCGGCGCGGTCCCAGTCCGCCTCAACACCCGTGCCACCATACATGCCGGGTACGGCCGCATCAATCACATATCGCACCGCGGGCCAGCCGTCCGGCGACGGCACGCAAGCATCACCACGCAGGCGTACAGCGCGCCATATCGGCAACGGCATGTCATGAAAATCGGTCTCCCGCTCATCGCCGTGGAGCTGCGCGGCATGCAGACGGCAGGCCCGCGCAACATCGATAACGCGTTGGCGGGACTCGTTCACGAACACCCCCACCGTGCGCGCTCCCTCCGGCAACCCGGCGGCGATCGCCTCCAATCGATCCGCCGTGATGCCCCGGGGCGACTTCGGATAGAGCACGAAACCAAGATAGTCCGCTCCCGCATCCAACGCGATCAAGGCGTCGTCAAGGGACGCGATTCCACAGATTTTGACTTCTATCGCCGACATAGGAATCCTGTCAGATGGCTGTCTGCGCGGTTTGCGAAGCGTCTCTCAGCCCAAACGCCCCGTGACCAGCTCCGTGAGATCGGCCGCTTGAAACGGCTTCCGGAGCCAGGCGTGAGGCGACCCCTCGCCGGTCAGATCCCGCACCCACGGATCCGCATCCTGCGAGGAGCAGAACACCAGGGACGGCAGGTCCCATGTCCGCTTCTCGCACTCGTCGCAAAACCGGTCGAAAGCCTCCTTGCCTTGCATACCGGATGCCAGGAGGTCCAACATCACAATCGCGTGATGGTGTTCGCAGAAGAGTTCGACGGCGCGATCGGCCTTGGAGGCCGTGTCTATGTCGAGATCTTCATGGACCGATTTCAGGGTCTTGGCCAGCAGCTTGGCCACCATCTCCTGGGTGTCGACAATCAACACGCGCGTGCGGTCGCAGGGCTTCGGCTCGTCCGCGTCCGATTCCTCCGGCTCCGCTTTCTTTTCGGCTTTCGGCGTCTCGATGCCATCGGCCAACTTCATCAGCTCGTCCACGACTTCAGTGACACGCTGGAGTTGCTTCTGGTAGTCGGAGTTCTTGTCCAGGTCCGCCAGGCACAACAGCACCTGGATGGGGTCATTGAGCTCGTAGAGCAGCTCCTTTACACCGGTAAGATTCGGGCCGGGTCCCCCCGCTTCGGCCTGCGCCAGCTGCGCCGCGAGGGCCTGAGAGCTCTTCTCGGCCTCCTTCCGGCGTGTCACGTCCCGAATGAAGAAGCACAGCTTCCCATCCTCGTCGCCGCTGAACACATTGGCGGCAATCTCGGCCGGGAAACGCGTATCGTCGTGGCGGATGCAGGTCGCTTCCAATACCGTGAACTTGTGCCGAACGGCATTCTGCTCGAGAACGACAAGAAGGTGGTCGTCCGAACCGGCAATCAACTCCGTCACGTTCATCTCGCACAGCGTTTCACGCTCTGCGCCGAACTTCTCGATCGCCCGGGCATTCACCTCGAGGATCGCGCCTTCATGGGTAGTTATGACGACGGCGTCATAGATCGTGTTGAGCAACCCCGTATAGTTGTCCCCAAGGACGTCCGCCTGCTGCTTGAGTTCATCCGGCAGGTCGATGACCTGCTGCGTGATGGTCAGGCGGTCACCGTCGACGGCATCTTCGTACACCGGCTGCCCCACGGGCACGACGGGACGCTCACGCTTGCTCGTCTTGGGACGCTTGCCGACGACCAGCGGTTTGACCGGCGGCTTCCTGGCCGTGGCGGGCCTGGCCGCGACAGGCTCATGCTCTTCAACCGGTTCCACATCTTCCGCGACCGGTTCCTCTACTTCCTCAATCTCTTCCTCTTCCGGGACAACCTCTTCCACGACGGGTTCGACGTCCGCCGCGACAGCTTCTTCAGGCGCGGCCTCAGGCAGCGGCTCTTGCGCCTCTTCGGCCGCCGGTTTCTCGGCAGCAGCTTTCTTTATCTTCGACGCATCGACTTTGACGCGCGGCTTTTTGCGCACAACTATGGTCTTCTTCGGCATGGATCCTTCTCCCAGCAATCAAACCCAACGATGCTACTTGGTCCTGGAGCGGATTGCAAGAGGCAAGGCGTGCGCCCCAGCAATTCTCATTATGGCCACGCCCCCTGCCGCCTTGTGCGGCAGGAGCGG
>CAZKRK010000301.1:0-9706 GCA_964555035.1 uncultured Victivallales bacterium
TACACGCGCTTGTTGGCGGTGTCGTCCACGAGCGTGACCCCGCTCGTGTCCCAGCGCGGATTGCCGTCCACCAGGCTGGTGTCGATCTCGTACACACCGAACATCTCCCGCGTACGCGTATAAGTGAAAATCTCGTGCTCGTCCGACGCGCTCGAGGCGCCTCCGGCATCTTTGAGCTGCAGCGTCCACGTGCTCCACAGGCGCAGATCGCCCGTGATCGCCACGCTGTCGCCTTGCCCCCCCGGTCCCAGCTCCCACTCGTAGGTAGCGCCGTTCTGCAGCTCCAGCCGCTTGGGGTTGGTGTGCGAGACAACAATCGACAGTGTGCCCGCGCCCCCATCCCCAGGCGCCAGAACGCCACCGTCGCGCACCGAGACCTGGTCCCGGATCCACAACGTCCCGTTCCCGCCCAGCCGGCGCTGACCGGGATAAGCCGCATTGGCCTGCACCTCGACAAACCGTCCGGCGATCGACCCGTTGACGATCAGCGAGCCGCGCTCCCACAGGTAGAACTCCTGCAGCGCGTTGGGCCAGTCGTTGGTGCGTCCCGACAGCGCCGAGCCCTCGATCTTCAACGTGCCGCTGTTGATCCCGATCCAGTCCGCGTTGCTCGCGTCCGCGCGCAGCTCGCCGGCGATGACCACCGTCCCGTCCCCGCGCACCCGAAACCGCTGGAAATTCGTGAGCGCGCCGGTGAAGCGACCGTAGTCGGCGTCGCAATGCGGATTGTCCCACCCGTCGACAGTGCGCTCCACCGCGCCGCCGTCGATGTCGTTCTCGAACGTGACCACGTCGTCGGCGTTGCGCGACCCGAGGTGCAGACGCTGGTTGTTGAAGCCGATGTCGGGGTCCGCCCACTGCAGCGTGGCGCCGCCTTCGAGATTCACGTTCAGCGGCCCGTTCCAGGCCGCGAAACCGCCGCGCGATCCCCAGTAGACGTAGTTGCCGTTGGTGTTGCCGATATCGCGCGCAAAGGTCCCGCTCGACTCGAACGCGCAGGGACCGCTGTCGTTCTCGCCCTCGAGGTAGAGTTGGCTCCGGCTCGGCAGCCCGACGCCGTCGATCGCGCGCAGCGAACCGTAGTCGATGATCGTGTCGCCACCGTAGTCGTTGGTTGCCGTCAACCACAGCGTGCCCAGCCCGTTGCGTTTTCTGAACGAGAGCGTGTCATTGTTGTTCGTGATCGTTCCCGAGATCAGGCCGAGATCCGCGGGACTGTCCGGGTTGTCGTGCACGATCACACTCGCGTTGACGTTGGCGTGGATGTCGTTGACGAGCTCGACCATGTGGTCGGCCGTGTAGCTGCCCAGGTCGAGCTTCTTGCCGCTGAAGCCCCGATTGCCGTCGCTCCAGAGAAGCTCGCTGCCTCCTTCAAGCCTGACCGTCAGCGGTCCGCCGCGGGCCGCGAACCCGCCGCCGTTGTTCTGCCACTGGACTTCCCCGGCGGCGGCGCCGATATTACGCTCGAACGTCCCGCGCGTCTCCAGGACCGCCGAGCGGGTATTGCCGTCGTTCGAGTCCAGGCGCAGGTGGCTGTTGGACGAAAGCCCCACGCTTGGACCAGCCAGCTCGGTCCGAACTACCCCCTCGTCGATCCAGGTGAAGCCCAGGTAATCGTTCGTTCCCGCCGGTTCCAGTGACAAAACGCCGTAACCCACCATCCGGATGTGCTCCATCCCGGTCAGACGGTTGGTCTCGACCAGCAACGCCCCCGACTTCACGTCATACGTTCCGCCCGCCGCCGGCAGACGCGCGGCGAACGACAACACGCCCGCCAGAAAGATGATCCAACGAAAAAAACGCAAAGACACCACGTGGCCGTACCTGCAGCAACTCACGAAAACCTCCTGCCTTGGAGAGGGCCCGCGCCTGCACGCGGATCGACAATAACGTTACCCGAGAGGTTAATCGATTCCGCGAAGGGCCGCAACCGGAATCAGGCTCCCGTTTAGCACCAAGCAGACGACCTGTCATCCCGAGCGCAGCGTAGCGGAGTCGAGGGATCTCGTGGGTTGAAATCACTACGGGCGTGTTTCCCGATCCCCGAGATCCCTCGACTCCGCTGCGCTGCGCTCGGGATGACAGGTCGTCTGCCCCGCGCTGCAAGCGGTGGTCCCTCCCGGTGCAACTCCCCCCCCTTCGTGGACTCGCCGTAGGGCGCGCGCAACGCGCGCGCCCGGAGACGAGAAACCGGGCCGTGCCCGGCCTGCGCCCTCCGGTGCGGCTCGCAGAGCCGCACCTGCGGACGCTCTACGAAGGGAGATGACTTGGTGACCCGTCCCCAATCAACCAATTGACCAATCAACCTATGTCCGGTAGTTCAACTGCTCCGCAGTTGCCTTCAAGAATCGCAACGCATTGAACAACAGTTGTTTATCAGTATTATCCTGCAGCACGAGGCTCGCACCCACTGGGTGCGGATTAGGGCGAAAGATTAAGGCGAAAGATTAGGGTGGGTCTCCCTCTTTCCTTAATCTTTTGCCCTAATCTTTCGCCCTAATCTCCCCGTAGAGGTAGTCCAACTGCTCTTTCTAGGATCAACCGACTGCCCCGCCGCATCCCGTGCCGCGGAGATGACGCTCAGACCGTAGATCGCGGCCGTTTCGGTGCGCAGGACACGCGGGCCGAGAGAGACGGGCAGCGCGCCGGCGTTGCAGATGCTCTGCAGCTCCGCGGGAGTGAAATCGCCCTCCGGGCCGATGAACAGGGCCACGTCGCCCGACAGGGCCGCGGCCTGCTCGACCACCACTTCGTGCAGCGGCCGCGCGTTGACGGCCAGTGCACCCACGATCGTGAGCACGCCGTCCCCCAGGCCGGCCAGCGCCTCTGCCAGCGCCGCCACGCCATGCACGCGTGGAACCCACGGCGAACGGCACTGCTTGGAAGCTCCCTCGGCGATCCGCTGCCACCGCGCGACCTTGTGCCGCGCCTGGCTCGCGTCCAGGCGCACAATCACGCGTTCCGTGCGAATCGGCACAACGTCCGTGACGCCCAGCTCGGCGGCTTTCTCCACCGCGACGTCCATCCGTTTGCCCTTGGGCAGGGCCTGGAAAAGCCATAACCGCGAGGCCGGCATGTGCCGCCGCACACTACCCGGCACAAGCTCGACCATAACCCCGTCCCGGGCAACGCGCCTCACAATAGCCTCACCCTCGCCGCCCATGCCGTCGCAGATGACGACGCGCTCGCCGATCCCGATGCGCATTACGTTCGCCAGGTGGTGGGCTTCTTCAGGGGGAAGCTGCAGCTCGGTCGATTCCCAGTCCGCCAGGCTGACAAGACAACGGTGCATGCCTAGTCCGTCATTGCCGCTTTGCGTTCGAAGAAAGCCTCGGACTTCTCGTGGAATTTGCGCCGTTCCGGGTAGTTCGAATCGTCCGATTCCTCTCTGAAGTCCTTCAGGGCCTTCTTCTGCTTCGAGGTGAGCTTTGTCGGCACTTCGGGCACAACCCGTACGTGGAGGTCGCCACGACCGTAGCCCTCGACGCTCGGCATGCCCTTGCCGCGCAGGCGAAACACCTTGCCCGACTCCGTGCCGGACGAAAGCTTGAGCTTGGCATAGCCGTCGATCGTGGGAACCTGCACTACCCCGCCGAGCGCAGCGTCTTCGAACGGCACCGGCATCATGCAGAAAAGATCGTCCCCGCGACGATCGAACAGGGCGTGCGGGCGCACGTGAATGACAACGTAGAGGTCGCCGGGCGGTCCTCCCCGCGCTCCCCCCTCGCCCTTGCCCCCCAGGCGCAGACGCGAACCGGTCTCCACGCCGGGCGGAATCTTCATCGCCAGGCGTTTGCGCGTCTTAGTACGGCCCGTCCCGCCGCAGTCGGTGCACGGACGCGTCACCACCTGTCCCGTCCCCCCACACACCGGACAGGTCTGTCGAAACTGGAAGAAGCCGCCGCCCGTGGCAATCTGGCCGTTGCCGCCGCAGTGTTTGCAGGTCTCCTTGCGGGCGCCCGGCGCAACCCCCGAGCCGCGACACTGCGAACACTCCATGTCCATCGGCAGGGTCACTTCCCGCTCCGAGCCAAACGCCGCTTCCTCAAGGTCGATCTCAAGGTCGAAACGCAAATCCGCCCCGCGCTGCGGTCCGGTGCTGCGCGCCCGTCGACGGCCGCCACCGAAAAGGTCGTCAAAGAAACCGCCGCCGTCGCCGAAAATACTGCCGAGGATATCCTGCAGGTCCGCCGCATGCGTGAAGTCGCGCGCAAAATCGAAGCCGCCGGGGCCGAACGCCGACTTCATGCCCTCGTGTCCGAAGCGGTCGTACTGTTCCTTCTTCTTGGGATCGCTGAGCACCTCGTAGGCTTCCGAGATGTCCTTGAAGCGCGCTTCAGCTTCCTTGTCGTCCGGATTGCGGTCCGGATGGTACTTCATCGCGAGCTTGCGATACGCCTTCTTTATCTCCGTCGTGGAGGCCCCGCGACTCACACCCAGCAGTTCGTAGTAGTCTTGTTTGGAAGCCACCGGTCAACCCTCGCTCGTATCGCCGGCGGCGACAACTGTCTCGACCGCCCCCTCGTTGCCATTGCTCGCGGCCTCGCCCCCTCCGGACGGGGTTCCCTCCTCGCCGGAAGTCTGCGCCGGACCACTTGACACCACCACCTGTGCCGCACGCAGCACGCGCTCGCCCAGCTTGTACCCCCGGCGCACCTGCGTGACAATCCCGTCCGCGGGAACGTCTCCCGAAGGCAAGTGTGAAATCGCCTCGTGCAGGGCCGGATCGAACACGCCCCCGCCCGCGTCAATCGCGGTCAGGCCGAATCGCCCAAGGACGGAGACGAGCTGTTCGGACACGAGCTTGAACCCCTCGAGAAAAGCGTTGTCCGCCCCGTGCTCCACAACCGCGTTCAACGCAAGGTCGAGATGATCGAGAACGGGCAGGAGCTCGAGCATGATGTCTTCGTTGGCGTTGCGGTAGATGTCGCCTTTCTCGCGCAACGTCCGCTTGCGGAAGTTGTCGAAATCCGCCTGAAGGCGCAACAACCGGTCCTTGACCTGAGCAACGCTCTCCTCCGGCGCAGCACCGCCGCCCGCCTCCTCACGCGTCTGCTGTGCCACTCCCCCCCTATGCGTCGTGCGGGCCTGCTGCACCCCCTTCGACGCCTTGTTCTTTGCTCTCTTGCTCTTGCGCGCCATCCTGTTCTTCCTCGCCGTGGGCCATGCACGAATCGGGAACTCCCTTCCCAACACAGCCGCTTACACTCTAATCCAGACGCTTCAGGTCTTGATTTACGTACTCAATTACACTCTTGAACTTCGGCAGGTTCTCGGAGTCGATCTTGACCAGGTTCCGGTGCGCCTCGAGAATCGTCTCGAGCGTCAGACGGTCGCTCTCGCCCGCCCCCTCCAGCGCCGAAAAGTCCGCGATACAATCCAGATGCGCCTTCAGTTTCTCATCCACCGCTCCCTTTTCGTGAAGCTCAAGCAAACGGTGCAGACCAAGCGTGCTCAACAGGGAGCTGAGCTTCGGCGTCAGGTTCATCACCACGACCTCTCCCCTCCCCCCGCGGCTGAGCCGCAGGGAAATGCCGGCCAATACGCCCATGAAAGTGCTGTCCATGCCGATACACTCGTCGAGATCGATAACAAAACACCGGCACCCCCGACGAATTGCCGCCGAACCGAACTGCTTCAGCGTCAACCCGTTCTTGAAGGAGCCACGCCCCACCACCCTGACCAGTGCCACTGCCTCGTGAATCGCAACCAGCACCGCATCGTTATGCTCGCGGTTATTAGTCATCTCAATCTCCGGCCTGAAAAGATACCCGAACGCTGAAATGCTGAAAAGCTGAAAAGCTGAAAAGCTGCTGTTATCCTGCTTGCCGGCCGTAGCCGGTAGTCGGAATCACGCCGGACGTAACCGATTGTCCCGAGATCCCGAGCGGAGCGGAGCGCAGTCGAGGGATCTCGAGACTTGCCATCACGTCGGGCACGGTTTCCGTCCACCACTCCACCACTCCACCCCTCCACCACCCCAACCTCTCAGCATTTCAGCATTTCAGCTTTTCAGCTTTTCAGCGTTTCAGCTTTTCAGCGTTTCAGCGTTTCAGCTTTTCAGCGTTTCAGCTTTTCAGCGTTTCAGCTTTTCAGCTTTTCAGCGTATCTGCTACTCTTGTCCGCCATGAAGATATGCGTGGACGTTCAGTCGGCCGTGACCCAGCGAGCCGGAGTAGGTCGGTATGCCCGCCAGCTCGTCCAGCACATGGCCCCCCTGGCGGGCGAAGACGCCCTGCGCCTCTTCTATTTCGATTTTGCGCGCGGTGGAACGCCGTTTGCCGTGCCCGGCGCCGAGGTCAAACGCATACGCTGGTGCCCGGGACGCGCCGCCCAGCTCGCCTGGAAAACGGTCCGCTTCCCCCCTTTCGAACTCTTCGCCGGTTCGGCCGATCTCTACCACTTTCCGAATTTCACCATCCCGCCGTTGTCACGCGGCCGCGCTGTCGTCAGCATCCACGATATGAGTTTCGTGCGCCACCCTGAATTCGCCGAAACGCGCAACCTGCGCCACTTGACAGCCACGATCCGTGCCACGGCCCGCCGCGCCGACGCGATTATCACCATATCGCAATTCAGCGCCGGCGAAATCCAGGAGCTGCTCGACGTGCCCGCGGAGCGCATTTTCCCCATCTATCTCGGCATCTCGCCCGCCTTCAAACGCCCGGCCGAGGAGGCAATCCGCCCCGTGCTTGACCGCCACGGCCTGAAACGTCCCTACCTCCTTACAGTCGGCACGCTCGAACCGCGCAAGAACGTCCCTTTCCTGGTCGAAGTGTTCGAGCGCATGCGGGGCTTCGACGGCGACCTGGTGATCGCCGGCATGCCCGGCTGGAAGTACGAACCGATTCTGCAGCGGCTCCACGACTCGCCCCGCGCGGCAAACATCCGCTACGTGCGCTACTTCGACGACGACGCGCTGCCCGCGCTCTACGCCGGCGCCAGCCTGTTCATGCTGCCCTCATTCTACGAAGGCTTCGGCTTTCCGCCCCTCGAGGCAATGGCCTGCGGAACGCCCGCCCTGACGTCGCGCGGCGGTTCGCTGGCCGAAGTCCTGGGCGACGCCGCGGTCACCCTGGCCGAGTATGACTCCGAGCTGTGGGCCGCCACGGCCATCCAGCTCCTGGGCGACTCGCAGCGCATGCGCACGCTGCGCGAGGGCGGCCCGGCGCACGCGGCACGCTACACGTGGGAAGAGACGGCACGCAGGACCTTGGAACTCTATCGCAGGGTGGCGGCATGAGAATTGCGATCGATGCCCGATGGATTTTCCCGGAGATCTCCGGAATCGGCGCCTACACACGCGACCTGATCCGCCACCTGACCTCCGCCGACACGCCCAACCGCTACGTTCTGCTGTTCGACAACCCCGAGGTCCGGGAACGCACCATAAGCGAAACGGACACCGCCCAACGGCCCAACGTGGAAACCGTCCTTCTGCCCTACGGCGTGTTCTCCCTGCGCAACCAGTTCTATCTGCGCCACGAACTGCGCCGTCGAAAAATAGACGTGTATCACTCAACCAACTACATGATCCCCTTCGCCGCCTTTCCCGCAAACCGCGCGGGAGCCGTGCGCTGCGTCACGACCATCCACGACGTGATCCCCATGATCTTCCCCAATCACGCCCCCCGCTCGCGCAAGGCCCGCGTCTATCCGCTCTATCGACGCCTCATGCTCGAGGTCGGACGCCGCTCCGACGCGATCGTGACCGACAGCGAAGCCTCGCGCAAGGACATCATCGAACACCTGCGCATCCCCGCCGAACGCCAGGACAGGGTCCGCGTAGTCTACTGCGGCGTCAATCCCCGCTTCCGACCGCCGCAACAGCCGCTCTCCGCCAACCCCAACCGCACCCGTAACATCCTCTATGTCGGCCGTTGCGACCCGTACAAGAACATTGACACCCTCCTCAAGGCCTTCGCCGCCGCGTGCCAACGCACCGAGCTGAAACTGCGCCTGACGTTGGCCGGCTCTCCCGACCCCCGTTACCCCGAACCGCAGCAGCTCGCCGACCGGCTCGGAATCCGGGACGCCGTCACGTGGACCGGCTACGTCTCCGATGAAATGCTGGTGCGCCTCTACCAGGAGAGCGATCTGCTCGTCCATCCCTCGCGCTACGAGGGTTTCGGACTGCAAGTGGCCGAGGCCATGGCCTGCGGCACGCCCGTCATCTGCAGCAACGCCGGCTCCATTCCCGAAGTCGCCGGCGACGCAACCGTTCTGCTCGACCCCGACGACGTCGCCGGCTTCGCCGCGGCCATCGCCCGCGTCCTCTCGACCCCCTCCGAAACCGGCGAACTGGTGGACCGCGGGCTGAGCCGCGTGGCGCAGTTCACCTGGGAACGCGCCGCCGCGGGAATGTCAGAGATATACAGCGAACTGGGACCGCATGCTTGAGTTTCCCAAAGAGTGGTCCAACCTGGACGCGGCCCTGTGCCACGACTGGCTTACCGGGATGCGCGGCGGCGAACGTGTGCTGGAAATCCTCTGTGACGGCTTTCCGCGGGCGCCGATCTACACCCTGATCCATAACCGGGACGCCATCTCCAACGCAATCAACCGTCATCCGTCGCAAACATCGTTCCTGCGACGCCTGCCCGGCGTGCACCGCTACTACCGCAACCTGCTGCCGCTCTTTCCAGCCGCCGTGCGCTCGCTGCCCCCCCCCGGCAACGAGCTCCTGGTCAGCACCAGCCACTGCGTCGCAAAGAGCCTGCGCTCCTCACCGGACACCTGCCACGTCTGCTACTGCTTCACGCCGATGCGCTACGCCTGGACCTTCTTCGACGAGTACTTCGGCAACGGCCGCGTCAAGGGACTCATCGCCAAGCCGATCCTGGCCGCCCTGCGCCGCTGGGATCGCAAGACCGCGTCCCGCGTGGATCGCTTTGTCGCCATCAGCAACCACGTCAGACACCGCATCGAACGTTTCTACGGACGCGAAGCCGACGTGGTCTATCCGCCGGTGGACACCGAACGCTGCACCCCCGGCGAAAGCAGCCACGCAGAGGAGTTCGACCTGATCGTTTCCGCCCTCGTGCCGTATAAGCGCGTCGACCTCGCGGTGGCCGCCTACAGCCGGCTCGAACTCCCGCTCAAGGTGGTCGGCATCGGCGGCGAGCTGGCGCGCTTGAAAACGCTCGCCGGACCTTCGGTGGAGTTCCTCGAATGGCAGAGCGACGACGAGGTCCTCGACCTCTACCGCGGCTGCCGCTTCCTGCTCTTCCCGGGCGAGGAGGACTTCGGCATCGTGCCGCTCGAAGCCCAGGCCTGCGGCAAGCCCGTCATCGCCTACGGACGCGGCGGCGCCCTCGAAACCGTCGTCGACGGGACCACGGGCGTCTTCTTCGACCGGCAGACCGAGGACGCCCTCACGGACGCCGTACAACGCGCCCGCGCAGTGACCTGGGACACTGCGACCGTCCGTCGCCACGCCGAGCAATTCGACAACCAGTGCTTCGTTGACGGTCTGGCAAAGTCGATCGAAGCCGCGCTGGCAGCCCGACCGGAGGCCCGCGGCCGGTCCGCGTCCTGAACCGAAAACTCCAATCCCCGCCCTGCGACAGGGAGAGATTAAGGAGGGAGATTAAGGAGGCAGATTAAGTAGAAAGATTAGGTAGATAGATTAAGAGTCGATAGGCATACTTAATCTACACAAGGCGGGCCGGGGCCCACAACCCAAGTTGCCCGGCCCTTCGCGGTT
>CAZKRK010000302.1:0-9703 GCA_964555035.1 uncultured Victivallales bacterium
ACTCGTAGAAGTGTTTGACTCATCTACTCAAAGAAACGAAATTCAAGGAGCTAACACCCATCAAGCCCGGCGGCTGCAAGCACAAGAAGCCCTGATGCCGGAAATCTCTAGTCATCTTTCCGTGGCCTTACCGAGATCTGACGACCTACCTGGAGGCCCCATCCTGCTGCAACACCGCGGCAACCCGCTGCAGTTCCGCAATATCTACGTCAAGGAACTCCCGTGAACATTGAGACTTGAGCATTGAACATCTCTGAAGTTCCCGCCCAAAAAGAAACACCATTGCCCCAAGGGAAACAATTGGCTACAGTGCGTCTCTCATCGCAGCATGTGACACCCTTGCGACGACGGCCGTCCCTGCAAACAAAGGAGAACCATGACTACCCTGTCCCCAATCAAGTCCTGCATCTCTACCCCCATCGCGATCCTGTTGGCCGCCGGTATGTGCCGGGCGGCACAGGACGGCGATTCAGTCCTCCGTCAACGGGTTCTCAACAACTGGATGCTCCAGGATCACGGCAAGAACGTGAACCAGTGCTTCACCAGCAAGGACAGAGCCGACATCGAAAAGAAGACGATCGCGGCCGTGTTGGCGGAGACCCCGCAGCCGGCGATTCAGACCGCACTCGACGGTCTGACCCAGGGAGATGCCCCCGGCGCAGACCCGCGCTGGAAGGCGCTGTACGTCAAGGCCTGCGAAACCCGACGTGCCGCCCGTTTGAAGACCCTCCGCGACACAACCCGGCACATCGTCTTCACCAAGCACTACAACATGGGCGGTTCTCACTACGCCTACACCGAGGGCCAGTCCGACGCCCAGGCCGAACGCCATTTCAAACCCGGCTCGGCACTCTGCATCCTGGAACTGAACGACATCTACGGTGAAATCGTCACCCTCGTCGAAGACAAGAAAGGCGTCATCCGCGACCCCGACGTCTCCTACGACGGCAAACGCATCCTGTTCTCCTGGAAGAAATCCGACCGCCAGGACGACTACCACCTCTACGAGCTGGACCTGGACACCAACAAGACCCGCCAGCTCACCGACGGACTGGGCTTTGCGGACTATGAGGGCGTGTATCTGCCCAACGGCGACATTCTCTTCAACTCCACACGCTGCGTGCAGACCGTGGATTGCTGGTGGACGGAAGTCAGCAACCTTTACACCTGCGACAAGGACGGCAAGTATCTGCGCCGGATCGGCTTCGACCAGGTCCACAGCAACTATCCGCAGGTGCTCCCGGACGGCCGCGTCACCTACACGCGCTGGGACTACAACGACCGCGGCCAGCTCTACCCCCAGCCGCTGTTCCAGATGAACATGGACGGCACCGGTCAAACCGAGTACTACGGCAACAATTCGTGGTTCCCCACGACGGTCGGCCACGCGCGCCCCATTCCCGGCTCGGACAAGCTCATCGCCATCGCCACGGGACATCACAGCCGGCAGGTGGGCGCTCTGATTCGGATCGACGTTAACCAGGGACGCCAGGAGACGGCTGGTGTCACGCTGGTGGCCCCCCTGGTCGAAGACAAAAAGGACCGCCGCTACCGCCGCGTCGACGGTTATACCGGCTTCGACGGTCACTTCATGTACCCGTACGCTCTGAACGAACAGGAGTACCTGGCGGCCTACAGCGCCACCCAGACGCGTGGCGACACCATGAACGGCTTCGATCTCTGCTACGTGCGCGAGGATGCCGCGCGCGAAGTGCTCGCGCATGACCCGGCGATCTCCTGCTGCCAGCCGGTCTTGTTGATGCCGCGCGAACAGCCCGTCGTGCCGCCAAGCCGCGTCGACTACCGCAAAACCGCGGGGCAGTACTACATGCAGGACATCTACATCGGCCCCGGCCTCAAGGACATCCCGCGCGGTACGGTCGAGAAGCTGCGCGTTATCGAACTGCGCTTCCGCGCCGCGGGTGTCGGCAGCAACCGCAACCGCGGCCCCGGCGGCGGAGCGCTGGTGAGCACGCCGGTTTCCTGCAACAACGGTACATGGGACGTGAAAGCCGTCCTCGGAGACGCGCAGATCTACCCGGACGGCTCGGCGTTCTTCGAAGTGCCCGCCCGCATCCCGGTCTACTTCCAGGCCATCGACACCAACGGCTACGTCGTGCAGACCATGCGCTCGTGGTCCACGCTCATGCCCGGCGAGACGTTCTCCTGCGTGGGTTGCCACGAGGACAAGGACACGACGCCCCCCGTGAAGCAAGCGACCATGGCCATGGCAGCCGGCGCCCAGCAGCTCACGCCATTCCATGGCCCGGTGCGCGGATTCAGCTTCCAAAAGGAGATCCAGCCCATCCTGGACAAGCACTGCATCAAGTGCCACAAGAACCGCGGCAAGATTGCCGGACAGAAGAAGGGCAAAACCGATGCGACCGTCGACCCGAAAATGCCCTTCAGCCTGCTCGCCGAAACGGGCGCCAAGAGCGGCGGACGGGCGTGGAGCGACGCCTACGTCAACCTGACCCAGAACGGCAAGCCCAACCCGATCGTCAATTGGATGAACGTGCAGTCCATCCCCCCCATGATCCCCCCCTACTTCGCCGGTTCCGCCAAGAGCAAACTGCCCGCCATGCTCAAAAAGGGGCACAACAAGGTCGCGCTCTCGCGGGAAGAGCTCGACAAGATCTCCTGCTGGATCGACCTGCTGGTCCCCTACTGCGGCGACTACGCGGAAGCCAACGTATGGAACGAACGGGACACCGCAAAGTACCAACGCTACCAGGACAAACGCGACCGCATGGCCTCCCTGGAGCTCGACAACATCGAAGCCCTCATCAAGGCCCGGACAGGGGAGACGTTCAAGTTCGGGCGCAAGGGGTCGGCGGGTGGTGGTTCCGCGACGGCGGAGTAGGGCATCGCTTGAGCTGTTTCCCGCCCGCAATGGCGTTGGTCGCAACTCCGAATGCCCCCCCCCTCCTTCTGCGCCTGTCAGCAGACGACCTGTCATCCCGAGCGAAGCGCAGCGGAGTCGAGGGATCTCGAGAATTGCCAAGCACGTCCGGCGTGGCTGCAAAACCCCGAGATCCCTCGACTCCGCTGCGCTGCGCTCGGGATGACAGGTCGTCTGCTTTGTCTGTCGAGGCTTGAATCCTTCCCCTATTCCCTCCCATACTCCCTCTCCTACTCTCCGTATCGGACAAGGAGCGGAACAACAAATGAGCGAGCGCAGGACATTGTGCGAAGAAAGCCCCTCCCACCAACGTCCATATCTTGAATACCCAAAACCAAATGACCGAAAGGAAGACCGATGAAACGACGACTTCTCATGGGTGCCGTGTGTGCAATTGCCTGCTGGAACAGCTTCGCCGCCAACGAAATCGGGTACATCGAGACCTTCAGCCTGTCTGAAGAACGGGCGGAGGCGCTGAAGCAGCTTATCCCGGGAACCCGCGACTATTACTACTATCACTGCCTCCATTTCCAGAACACCGGTGATACCGCGAAGCTCGGCGAGTTCATGAAACAGTACGTCAAGCGCCACGGGTACACCGGTCGCGTCAAGGAGCTCCGCAACCGGCAGGCGCTGCTGGACTACCGCAAGAACCCCAAAGGCGCCCTGAGCCACATCCGCAACGAGCTCGGGCTGCATTTCAACCACCGCCGCCGGATCGACAACCAGAAGTCGAGCGCACCCACGAAACTCGACCCAAAGGCAGTCAGCTACGAAACCTTCAGAGCTCGCGCGATGCGCCACCACAAGAACCTGCACGGCTTCGAAGACGCCGCGTTGGAGGCCCTCGTGGGCTCCAAGCTCACGGACGTTCAGCGCCGCGACCTGTTGCACCGCCTGCGCCGCCCCGACGTGCCCGGCCTTGTCGACGAGATCGTCAAGGACCTGAAAGCCAAGGACAGCCGCGGCTTCGGCCACCATTCCGTGCATGCCATGCTCCTGCGGGACCAGCTCGACGAGCTGCTCAAGAAGATGCCCGACCTCAAGAACAACTCCAGGATCGTCGGCGCCTACCTGACCAAGCTGCGGCCCAACGACGACCTTGACCTCGAACGCAACCACGCGGCACGACGCGCCTACCTCCAGCGCCTGTGGAACTACGTGCAGACCCTCGACCCCGTCCACAACAGCCTCAAGGCAAACGTCCTGTACGGTCTCATGTCGCACGATCGCGCCCGGGGCAAATACGACCCCGCCGCCTTCATGACCTACATCCGCCTGCCCCGCAACGTGCACTACATCAACCGCAAGTACTACGACAGCCAGTCGAGCCGCCATCGCGTCAACCTCGGGCAACGCTTCAACGAAATCACCCTCCCGCCCGTGGGCAACGAAGAACCGCTGGTGATGGATTTCCTGGCCCGCTTGCTGGTCGATGCCGACGACTACAAGGTCTACCTCCCCTACATTCGCGAGGAGATCCTCAAGCGCGTCATGGCCGAAGCCAAAATCCTGAACGGCGTCGGCGACGCGGAACGCTGGGCGTCGATGCTGACACCCTCCGAGTACAAGGCCCTGAAAGACCGCGTGGAGCTCGATTTCGTTCCTCAAAACAAGGCCTACTTCGGCCCCGACGACCCCGTCAGCCTGACGCTGAAGGTGAAGAACGTCGCCGGCATGATCGTCAAGGTGTTCGAAATCAACACCGCCAACTACTACCGTGAGAAGAAACGCGAAATCGACCTGGCCGTAAACCTCGACGGCCTCGTGGCCACGTTCGAGGAGCGCAAAACCTACTCCGATCCGCCCCTGCGCCGACAGGAACGCACCTTCGAATTCCCCCAGTTGAAGAAACGCGGCGTCTACGTCGTGGAATTCATCGGCAACGGCAAAAGCAGCCGGGCACTGATCCAGAAGGGACGTCTGCAGTACTTGTCGCGCACGATGCCCGCCGGCCAGGCCTTCACGGTCCTCGACGAGGCCAACCGACCGGTCAACGACGCCCGCCTGTGGATTGCCGGCCGCGAATATGCGCCGGAAGAAAACGGCGAGATCGTGGTACCCTTCAGCACCAACCCCCGGCGGGAGAGCGTCATCATCCAGCAGGGCGACTTCGCGACTCACGCGACCTTCAACCATGAAGCCGAACAGTACTCCCTCAAGGCCGGGTTCTACATCGACCGCGAAGCGCTGCTCAAGCGGAAGCAGGCCGAACTGCTGGTCCGCCCCGTATTCCGACTCAACGAGACCCCGATAAGCGTCGAGCTGCCGGAAGAGGTCCGGCTGATCGTCGAATCCGTCGACCGCGACGGCGTCTCGTCCCGTAAGGAAGTGCCCGACTTCAAGCTGCTCGACAAAGCGGAGTCCACCTATTCAATCAAGGTCCCGGAGAACCTGTCGCGCGTCGCCTTCACGCTGACGGGGAAGATCCAGAACATCAGCCGCAACAAGAAGGAAGACGTCTCCTCTTCCCGCGGCTTCCAGCTCAACACGATGGATAAGGGCTTCGGGGTCGACGACGTACACGTGACCCATGCCGGCGGTGACTACGTCGTCGAGCTGCTGGGCAAGAACGGCGAACCCAAGGTCAGCCAGCCGGTTTACGCGGAATTCAAGCACCGCCTCTTCCGCGAAACGATGCACGTGAATCTACGCAGCGACGAGAAGGGACGCACCTACCTCGGCGCGTTGGACGATATCGATTGGTTCAGGCTCAAGGGGCCCAATGACCCCAAGCACCTGTGGCGCACGGCCCGCGCCGACTGCGCCCTGCCGGACGAGCTGCACGGAAAGGCCGGCGACGAGTTCCGGCTCCCCTTTGTCTGGAAAGCACAAGCGCTCCGCACACGGGTGTCGCTCCTGGCCAAGGCCGGCGGGACCTTCACTCATGACGTGGCGGACGCCGTCTCGATCGAGAACGGCACTCTCACGATCGGCGAGCTTCCGGCCGGAGACTACGATCTCTGGATCAAACCCGCGCGACACCGCGTTACGCTGCGGGTGACGGACGGAGACAGGATACGCAACCACATCCTGTCCAACACCCGCTATCTCGAGACACCCAAGCTCAAGCCGTTGGGCATCGAGTCCGTGGACGCGGACGACGACGAGCTCCTGGTCCGCCTGAACAACGCCAACAAGTACACCCGCGTACACGTGGTTGCCGCGCGCTACCTGCCGCAGTACGCGCTGTTCCCGTCCCTGGGCGACTCCGGCATGCCCGGTCCGTCGCGCAAGCGGCGCACCGATCCCACATCGCTCTACGAATCCGGCAGAAGCATCGGGGACGAGTACCGCTACATCCTCGACCGCCAGTACGCCAGGAAGTACGCCGGCAACATGCTCAAGCGCCCCGGCCTGCTGCTTAATCCGTGGGCGATCCGCAAAACCGAGACCGAACACGAGAAACTGGCCGCGACGGGCAAATACGGCGGAGGCAAGGACAGAGGCGTCGACGCTCTGAGACGCGGCAAGCGCGCCTCGAAAGCGGCATCGTCCGGCGACAACTACGCCAATCTCGACTTCCTGAAAGACGCGTCGATCGTGCTCGCAAACCTCAGACCCGACGACCAGGGCGTTGTCCGCATCCCGAAGCAGAAGCTCGGCCCGCACGCCCACGTGCGTATCCTCGCGGTCGACCCCGAAAGCGCCGTCCTGCGGCACGTGTCGCTGACCGACGTGCCGCTCGCCACGAGCGAACAGCGCCTCGTGCTCGGCTTCGATCCCGAGAAGCGGTTCACCGAACAGAAGTTGATCACCCCCGTCAAACAGGGCGAGTCGATCACGATCAAGGACGTCACCACGGCCAAGATGGAGTCCTACAATACGCTCTCCGACCTTTTTAAACTGTATGCCACCCTGAGCGGCAACGGCACGCTGAACGAATTCGGTTTCATCCGCGACTGGCCGACGTTCGACGCCGACAAAAAGCAGGAGCTCTACTCCAAGTACGCCTGCCACGAGCTGAGCTTCTTCGTTCACCAGAGAGATCCCGCGTTCTTCGAAACGGTGGTGCTGCCATACCTCAAGAACAAGAAGGACAAGACGTTCCTGGACCGCTGGCTGATCGGGGCTGACCTCGAAGATTACCTGCAGCCCTGGGCGTTCGGTCGATTGAACATCGTTGAGCGCATCCTCCTCGGCCGGCGGATTCAGGAGCGCAAACCCCACCTGGCGCATTTCGTCAAGGATCTGGCCGACCTGATTCCACCCAACATCGCGGAGTACACGCGCCGTTTCAATACCGCCATCCAATCCAGCGCGCTCGAAGGCGGCGGAGAATTCGCCAGGCTGGCCGAGGCCGCTACAGGGCTTGCGCGCGCGGAGGGAGAAATCGCCCTGGGCGCGAGGCTTGCCGCCAGTCGCCTGGCGTCGTTTGACGCACCCGCCACCGCCGCGCCAGTCGTGGCAGCCATGCCGCCCGGGGAGGCCCGAATGGAAAAGGCGAAAAAGGCGTCAGAGATGAAAAGACGCGCGCTCAAAAGCCAGTCGGAGTCCATGGCGAACACAGTCGAACTGGCTCTGGCACTCGACACAGAGTCGCTGGACACCAACGGTGATATGCTCTTCGACAAAGCCATCGCGGACAGGAAGCGGGCTCGCCGCCACTTCCAGAAACTCGACAAGACCGAGGAACTGGTGGAGAACAACTACTATCGTCTGCCGATCGAGCGGCAGGTCGCCGGCCTGATTACCGTCAACGATTTCTGGAGCGACTACGCCGCGCACGACGGCAAGACGCCATTCCTCAGCGAACACCTGGCCCAGCCCACCGGCAGCTTCGCCGAGATGATGTTCGCCCTGTCTGTCGTCGACCTGCCCTTCGAATCGCAGAAACACGAAACCAAGGCGGAAGGCGCCAGCTACACGATGCAAGCCGCGAGCCCACTGGTGGTCTTCCACCAGGAGATCCGCGAAAGCGAAGCGGCCGCCGACAAAACCCCGATCCTCGTCTCGCAGCACTTCTTCCGGGCGGACGACCGCTACCGCCACGAAAACAACGAGCGCTTCGAGAAGTATGTCACCGAAGAATTCCTGCGCCACGTCGTGTACGGCTGCCAGGTCATCCTGACCAACCCCAACGCCAACCGCCAGAAACTGAGCCTGCTGCTCCAGATCCCCAAGGGAGCAATTCCCGTCAACAGCGGCTTCTACACCAAGGGCCGCCAGGTCTCGCTGGAACCCTACGCCACCCAGACCATGGAGTACTACTTCTACTTCCCCGAGACGGGCGATTACGCCCACTACCCGGTACACGTCGCCAAGAACGAGAAGCTCGTGGCGCGCGCCGAGGCCTTCATTTTCAACGTGGTCGAGAAGCTGAGCAAGATCGACAAGACCTCCTGGGCCTACGTCTCGCAGAACGGCACGGAAGACCAGGTAGTCGAGTTCCTCGAAACTCACAATCTCAACCGGCTGAATCTGGCGGAGATCGCCTGGCGTGTAAAAGAGAAGGAGTTCTTCACGCGGACGATCGACCTCCTCACGGGACGCCACCACTACAACGGCACGCTGTGGTCCTACGGAATACTCCACAACGTTCTGCCCGTGGCGCGCGAGTTCCTCAAGCACTCCGCCTACGCCAACCGCGTGGGAATGTTCATCGACACGCCGCTGCTCACCGTCGATCCCGTGGCCAGGCACCGCTACCAGCACATGGAGTACGCCCCGCTCGTCAACCCGCGCGCCCACCAGGTCGGCAAGGAACGCACGATTCTCAACCGCCGCTTCCGCGAGCAGTACCAGCGCCTGATGACCGTGCTGTCATACAAAGCCGCGCTCGACGACGCCGACGAGCTCGCCGTTGCCTACTACATGCTGCTGCAAAACCGCATCGAGGAAGGTCTCGACTGGTTCGCGCGGGTCGACGTCAAACAGCTCCCCACGCGCCTGCAGTACGACTACATGAACGCCTACGTCAAGCTCTACGAGGACAAGCCCGACCAGGCGCTGGCCCTGGTGCAGGCGTACAAGAGCTACCCGGTTCCGAGGTGGCGCAGCAAGTTCGTGAACCTGCTGAACCAGCTCGAGGAGGCAAAGGGGGAGACCCCGGCCGTGGCCGACACCGAAGACCGCGACCAGGCCCAAAGCCGGCTGGCGGCCACAGAACCAAGCCTGAGCTTCGAGGTCGAGGCCAAGACCATCCGCATCGAGTACCAGAACCTGCAAACATGCGTGGTCAACTACTACCCCATGGACATCGAATTGCTGTTCTCGCGCAATCCGTTCATCCAGGAGCAGTCGGCCCAATTCTCCCTCATCCTCCCGGTCTCGAGCCGCGAGCTCAAACTCGCCAAGAACCAGACCCAATTCGAGCTCGAGCTCCCGAAGGAGTTTGAAGCCAGGAACGTGATGGTGGAAGTCGTCGCGGCCGGCATACGCCGCGCGCAGGCGTACTACGCCAACGCGATGGCCGTGCAAACCATCGAGAACTACGGCCAGGTCAAAATCACGCACGAAAAGACCCGCAAGCCGCTGTCCAAGGTGTATGTTAAAGTCTACGCCAAAATACGTGACGGCCGGGTCAAGTTCTTCAAGGACGGCTACACCGATTTCCGCGGTCGCTTCGATTACGTGTCCCTCAACACCAACGAGCTCGACGACACCGCCAGGCTGGCATTGCTGATCCTCAGCGAAGACCACGGCGCCGTCATCCGCGAGGTGCGGCCGCCGAAGCGGTAGCGGCGCAGATGGGATTGGCCACAACGTCGAACGGCCCTTCTTTGCCCCTTTCGGCAGACGACTTCCAGCAGACGACCTGTCATCCCGAGCGAAGCGTAGCGGAGTCGAGGGATCTCGTGA
>CAZKRK010000303.1:0-9668 GCA_964555035.1 uncultured Victivallales bacterium
GTCGCAGGGGGCGTGGCCATAATGAGAATTGCTGACAGCACACTAACCGGCCTTGACCCCCCCGGCGAGCTTCTCGTACCCTCCATCCCAAACGTGCAGGGTTCCATTCGACGCGGGGAGGAGGATTCGGCGATGCAAGCCGAATCCCCCGGTTTTCTCGCCGCCCACACCGGACACCTGCCAAAGCTGAGGAGGAACAAGCGTGGTCAACGGATTGAAAGTAACCCTCTACGCGGTGCTGTTCGCCGCTTTCTGCTCCACGGGTAGCTGTCCCGCGCGGGCGGACACGTCCGCCGGCAAGGGCGTCCCCGTTCCCACGGAAGGATGGGAGAACGGCGGGAAGTACCCTCCCCTGGGCTCGCCCAAGGCGAAGCGCGACGTGAAAGACGCGTTGCCCATCGTGATTTCCTCCTTCCCGCCAACGCTTCGCGGCGACGGCCCCAACTCGAACACCTCTACCACATCGACCTTTCACGGCCTGATGTACGAGTCCTTGATCGGGATCCACCCGACCACTGAGGAGTTCATCCCCCAACTGGCCAGCGAATGGAACATCGTCACCGACAAGGCCGCCGGCAGCCAGACCTTCTGGTTCCGGGTCAATCCCCGCGCCAGGTGGTCCGACGGGTCACCGGTCACGGCCCGGGACGTCTACTATAGCTGGTGGCACCGCGTGCAGGAGGATCGCAACGATCCAAGCAATGTCCTGGTTTTCAAGGAGGAGTACGAGGAGCCCGTGGTCGTGGACGAGCGGACGATCCGGGTCACCACCAGGCGCATGCGCTGGCGGAATTTCCTCTATTTCGGCGGCATGCCGATCTACCCCGAGAAGGAGATTCACATTCCCGGCAAGAAGTACCTTGACCAGTACAACTGGAAGATGATGACGGGCTCGGGGCCTTACGACCTGAAGCCCGAAGATCTCAAGAAGGGCCGGCAGGTCACCCTCACCCGTCGCTGGGACTGGTGGGCAGATAGCGAGCCCTGGGCCAGGAACACGGCCAATTTCCACGCGCTCAAGTTCGTGGTAGTACGCGAGCCGGAGCTCCAGTACCAGAAGTTCATGGCCGGGGAGCACGACTTCTACGAAGTGAGCCGCGCCCAACGCTGGGTGGAGGATATCCCGAAGGAAGACAAGATCGAGAAGGGCTGGGTCCAGCGCCGCAAGATCTACACCCAGAGCCCCGAGGGCTTCGGCGGGCTGGTGATGAATATGCGGATCCCGCCCTTCAACGACAGGCGGGTACGCCTGGCTTTCTGTCACCTGTTCAACCGGGAGGCCCTGTTCGAGAAGCTCTTCTTCAACGAATACGCATTCACGGATTCGTACTTCCCCGGCCGGGACTGGGGCAACGGCGGAAACAACCCGGAGATTCGCTTCGACCCGGACAAGGCCGAGGAGTTGCTCTGGGAGGCGGGCTACAAAGAGCGCGACGACGACGGTTACCTGGTCGGTCCCGACGGCAAGCGTTTTGAGGTAACCCTGGAGTACGGTGCACAGTCGCGGGAGCGCATATGGCTGGTGATCAAGCCCGACTTCGAGGACGCCGGCATCAAGTTCAACTTGAAACTCATCGACTACTCGACATTGATCAAACGCGTTTACGAGCGGCAGTTCAAGGTGACGTGGTGGTCCTGGAGCGCTCTGCTGTTCCCCAACCCGGAGACGTCGTGGAAGTCGAGCCTGGCGGACAAGCCCCAGAACAACAACCTGCCGGGCTTCAAGAACGCCCGGGTGGACGCACTGTGCGCGAAGTACGACATCACGTTCGATCGGGCCGAGCAGAAGAAGATCGTTCGCGAGATCGATGCCATCGTTTTCGAGGAGCACCCGTACGCGCTGGGCTGGTTTGCAAACTTCAACCGGATTCTCTACTGGGACAAGTTCGGTCATCCCGAGAGGTATTTCACCCGCATCGGCCAACTGCCACCGTCGGAGATCCTGGGCTACTGGTGGTTCGACGCGGACAAGATCGAGAATCTGAAAGCGGCCATGGATGCGGGCCGACCGATTCCGCGGGGCCCCGTGGTCATCAAGCCCTGGGAGGACTTCGGGAAGTGAGCCACGAACCTCCGGCCGAGCGAACGAGAGGGTCCGTATGCACGGGATGACGAGCTACTTCGTCCGGCGCCTGCTGCTTGTGCCGGTGACTTTCGTCTGCATCACCTTCATGGTCTACACCATCGTCCGCCTGGCCCCCGGCGGCCCGATCGAACAGGCCAGGCAGCAGATGCGTGCGGCTGCCATGACGGAAGGAGGCGGGGGCGGAAGCGCCGGCCTGGGGGTGGAGGAACTCGAGTTGCCTCCCGAGGCGATCGAGCAGCTTAAGGTCTACTACAAGCTGGATCGCGCCATCCCCGTGGGCTACCTGATCTGGCTCGGGCTGTACCCCGACCGCGGCGAAGTGGACACGACGTTCATGCGCCGGGAAGTGGCTCGCATCGATTGGGATGACGAGGCCGGAGAGGGAATGGCGGGGACCGTCCGTCTCAAGGAGGGCGGCCGCCGCCGCGGCAAGGTCTTCGAGTCCGAGGACCAGGTGGTGGTCCGTACGCACAAGGGTTTCAGTGGCATTCTGGGGGGAGACTTCGGCAAGTCGTACCGGTACTCGGACCCGGTGCTGAGCACCATCACGTCCAAGTTCCCGATCTCGATCTACTTCGGGCTCATCGGCTACCTGGCCTCCTGGCTGGTGTGCATCCCGCTCGGGGTCTACAAGGCCATCCGGCACCGCTCGGTTTTCGACACCACCTCGTCACTGGTGGTGTTCCTCGGGTACTCGATCCCCGGCTTCGTGGCCGCCCTGTCCCTGATGCTGGTCTTCGCTACCGACAACTTCGGGATGAACATCCTCCCGCTGGGCGATTTCCGTTCGGAGAACTGGGACCAGATGTGGGAGGCGGGCAATACGTGGTGGTGCATCAAGGACCAGATCAGGCACACCATCATCCCCATCATCGGTTACGTTCTCGCAAGCTTCGCCACCATGACCATCCTCATGAAGAACAGCCTCCTGGACAACCTCGGGGCCGACTACGTCAGGACGGCCTTCGCCAAGGGCCTCAGCGAACGCCGGGTCATCTTCGTTCACGCGCTGCGCAACTCCCTGATTCCCATCTGCGTGGGAGTGGGGCACGCGATTGGGCTGCTCTTTGCCGGCTCGTTTCTGATCGAGAAGACATGCAACATTCCGGGAATGGGGCTGCTGGGCTTCAACTCCCTGGTCGAGCGCGACTACCCGGTGCTTATGGGCATCCTCACCTTCGGGGTGCTCATACGACTGACCGGCAACATCATTTCGGACGTGATCCTGGCGCTCGTGGATCCGCGTGTACGGTTCGGATAGGGACAGACCATGGCGATCTTCGGAAAAATGGTTTATCTCGCCGTGGTCCTGGTGCTGGGCTACCTGTTGACCGTGAGAGCCATCCCCTGGGTGGCAACACGGCTGGGGCGTCTCATGGGCTTTCGCATGCAGGCTTCTCCCATCACGCTCAAACGCATCCGGCGTTTCAAGCGAATAAGGCGAGGCTACCGGTCTTTCCTGATCATCGCCACGGCGGGTGTTACCTCCCTGTTCCTGGAGCTCGTGGTCAACGAGAAACCGCTCTTCATCCGGTACGAGAACAACTGGGCCATGCCGGCCTTGAAGGAATGGACCGCGAGAGTGGCGGGGATCGCCTTTATCGAGATTCCCACTTTCAACAAGAAGGATGACTTTGGCCAGGCCGGGGATAGCGAGGTGGACTATCGCCTCTTCGCGCGATGCGTGGCTGACCCCTCCCTCCTGGACCCGAAAATCGAGGACGCCGGCGAGCGCTACGAGAAGGCCCGCGAGCGCTTTGAGAAGCTGACCCTCCCCAAGCCTGACGACAGCGAGTTCAAGAAGTCCCGCTACGCACAGCGCAAGCAGACGGCCGCAAAGCGAGAGAGCCAGTTGAGGCGGCTGGAGCAGGCGAAGGGGGTCTTCCAGCGAGGCGAGGCCCGCGTGTGGCAAACCCTGCATCCCTATTCCCCCACGACCCTGCGCCACGACCTTGAAAAGAACCCCCCCAACAAGCCCTCCCCGCGGCAGGGCATCCCGCTGGGCACGACCGTCGCGGGCCGTGACGTACTGGTACTGCTGGTCTACGGTTTTCGAATTTCCCTGGCCTTCGCCCTGATGGTGGCCTTGTGCGGCTATAGCATCGGGATCGTCGTGGGAGCCATCCAGGGCTACTACGGAGGCGTGGTGGACATTGTCACACAGCGCATCGTCGAAATCTGGGGTAGCGTGCCCTTCCTCTTCACCATCATGATCCTCGCCTCCCTCGTGACCCCGAACTTCTGGGTACTGGCGATCCTCATGGTGTGCCTTCGCAGTTGGCTGGGCATCACCTTCTACGTGCGGGGGGAGTTCTACCGGGAGAAGGCCAAGGACTACGTGCAGGCAGCCATCGGCACCGGTGTCTCGGACTGGAAGATCATGGTCGCTCACATCCTGCCAAACTCGCTGGTGCCCGTGGTGACGTTCATGCCATTCGGGATTGTGGCCTACATCAGCTCCCTGGTGAGCCTTGACTACCTTGGCTTTGGGTTACCCCCCGGTACACCCAGTTGGGGAGCGCTGCTGCGACAGGGCCTCGACAACGTCAAGTGGTACCCGCACCTCGTCATGGTGCCCGTGTGCGCGCTGGCTTCCACCCTCTACATGGTGGTGATGGTGGGTGAGGCCGCACGGGAAGCCTTCGATCCCAAAGTCTTTTCGAGGTTGAGATAGGATGACAGGATGAGCAGGAAGGACCGCAAGAAACTGCTCGAAGTGAACGGTCTGCGGACCTACTTCGATGTGGAGGGCCGCACCGCGAGGGCCGTGGACGGGGTCTCCTTCCACATCTACGCCAACGAGGTCTTCGGCCTTGTGGGCGAGTCGGGCAGCGGGAAGTCGGTGACCGCTCTGTCGGTCATGCGGCTCATCCCCAACCCGCCGGGTGACATCGTGGCGGGGGAGATTCTGCTCCAGGGGGAAGACCTGCTCAAACTGCCGTACGCCGACATGCGCAAAATCCGCGGTCACAAGATCTCGATGATCTTCCAGGAACCGATGACGGCCCTCAACCCTGTCTTCACGATCGGATTTCAACTGGAGGAGGCCGTTGGTCATCACTCTGCCGTGAGCAAACGCGAGGCCCGGGAACGTGCAGCCGAGATGCTCGGGCTTGTGGGCATCCCGGACGGGATGGCGCGACTCAAGAACTACCCCCACCAGTTCAGCGGCGGCATGCGCCAGCGGGCGATGATCGCCATGGCCCTTGCCATGAACCCCGCCCTGCTCATCGCCGACGAGCCCACCACCGCCCTGGACGTGACCATCCAGGCCCAGATCCTGGAACTCATGCTGGAGGTGCGGCGGAAGACCGGCGGCGCATCGATTCTACTCATCACCCACGACCTGGCGGTGGTGGCGGAGACCTGTGACCGGGTGGCCGTGATGTACGGCGGCAAGATCCAGGAGGTGGCGGAGGTCACCCCCCTCTTCGCGGAGCCGTTGCATCCCTACACCCGTGGCCTGATGCTATCCCTGCCTCGCCCCGACCGGGAGAAGAAGCGCAGGCTGGAGACCATCCCCGGTATCGTAGGCAGCATTCTGGATATGCCGGCGGGCTGCAAGTTCGCCGACCGCTGCCCGGTGAGCACTGACCGTTGCAGGAACGAAGAACCGAAGCTGGTGGAGGTGCGCCACGGCCGCTGGTGTCGCTGCCACCTGGTGGAGCCCCAGCTCCCCGGGCCCGCCGAGGCCGGCCCGGCCGGCAAGAGGGACGTGGCATGACCGTGCGGAATTCATCCAACGGCCGGGAACTGCTCGAGGTCAGGGACCTCAAGGTGTGGTATCCCGTCCACGCGGGCGTCCTGCTGCGGCACGTGGGAGACGTCAAGGCGGTGGACGGTATCGGCTACACGGTGCGCGAGGGTGAAACCCTTGGCCTGGTCGGGGAGTCCGGTTGCGGCAAGACCACCGCGGGAAAGGCCATTGTGGGACTGGCGAAAGTCACATCCGGGAAGATCTGGTTCAAGCGCCGCAATGGCGAGCGCCCGAACCTGCCGGAACTCACCCGGAGTGACTTGCGTCCCGTGCGGGCCGAGATTCAGATGATCTACCAGGACCCGTACTCGTCCCTGAACCCACGTTGGCCGGTGGGGGACATCGTCTCCGAGCCCCTTTCCGTTCACCACCCCGACATGAGCCGAAAGGACCGTGAAGACAAGGTGGCATGGTTGCTGGACAGGGTGGGGCTCACGGGCGAGCAGGCGTACCGTTACCCGCACGAGTTCAGCGGCGGGCAGCGCCAGCGGGTGGGCATCGCCCGGGCGTTGGCCACCAACCCGCGCTTGATCGTGGCGGATGAGCCCGTGTCGGCCCTCGACGTTTCTATCCAGGCCCAGGTGATCAACCTGATGCAGGACCTCCAAGAGGAGTTCGGCCTGACCTATCTGTTCATCGCCCACGACCTCTCGGTCGTCGAACACATCAGCCATCGGATCGCGGTCATGTACCTGGGCAACCTGGTGGAGCTGGGCCCGGCGCGGGAGCTCTACAGCAAGCCCATACACCCATACAGCCGGGCGCTGCTTTCCGCCGTGCCGCTGCCGACCCCCGCGATCCGGCGTCCGGATCGCATCGCGCTGAAGGGGGAAGTGCCCAGCCCGTTGCACAAGCCGTCCGGGTGCCCTTTTCGCACGCGCTGTTCCCTGGCCGAGAAGGAGTGCGCCGAGAACGTGCCCGTGCTGGAGGAGGTCAGTCCGGGCCGCTGGATTGCCTGCCCGGTGGCGAACAGGTAGGGCAGAGCGACAACAGGTCTCTTTCCCGCTGCCGGAGTACCCTCCGGGGGCAGCGCATGGACAATCTCCAGCTTGGGCGTCGTCCGCGTTCTCAGCGTCTGTTTCACCGCAACCCCGGAGAGCTTGCCGTCCTTCACATCGAACGCAATCGTGTCCCCCTGGTCATCCCAATGCACATCCAGGCGGTTTTCGTCGAGCCTTGACTCCGGCAGCGGTTGTTCCATGTCCACCGCCGACAGCGGCGCGCTCAGCGTCGGCAACCTCTTCTTCGGCGACTCGAACAGCGAGAGCGGCCACATGACGCAGTACGGCGGGACGGTGACCGTCAGCAATATCCTCATCGTCGGGCACTGGCCCAACAACACCAGTACCTACACCATGACCAACGGCGTGCTCAACCTGACCGGAACGCCGAGCGGCGGAAGCGAGCAGAGCGGCATCATCTACCTCGGCGTCGACGGCACGGGCGAGTTCATCCAGAGCAACGGGACCGTCACCGCGAAGGGGTTGGTCCTCGACAATCGCGGCGATACGGCCGGCACGGACCTGTACGAACTCAGCGGCGGCACGCTGACCCTGACCGGGGCGGCCAACGGCCGGGTCGACAAGGTGATTCCCGGCGGCGGTGACCCCGTGAAAGAGGGCATCGGCACGTGGACGCTGAACGGCAACAACTCCTACTCCGGCGGAACGACCGTCAACGGCGGGACGCTCGTGGTGGCCGCCGGGTCCGGAACCGGCGGCGGCACCCTGTCGGACCCCGCCGTGGGCTTCCGGTGGACCGGCAGCAACACCGGCGCAACCCACCTGAGCGGGTGGAACGTTTCCGGCGGTTTGCGGGCCGTGATCGTCGGCAACGAAGTCCGCTTCCAGCCCGCGCCGGGGACGGTGTTCTGTATCCGGTAGTGGCGAGTTCCTGGATGCACTGGTCGGGCTTGATGTGGGCCGGAAGAAACTCCCCCCTCCACGGATCATAATGCCTGTCCCCATCGCCACCTGCCCCCGCCAATGCCTGTCCCCATCACCGTCCCATCGCCACAGGTGCAAGCGAAGAAAGTGGGGAGGTGAATCCTGATTGACGATTAGCGATTAGCGATTTCCGATTTGTGATCGATCTCAATCGAAATTCGAAGACCACAAATCGCTAATCGTCAATCAGAACCACTGGGCAGGGAGTTCTCAACCTGTATTCGGCAGTTGAACCGCCGATTCCTACGCAAACGTCTGCAAACATTGACGATGGCGACGTCACACGACGCACCCATTTGGCGAGAAGCCGGATGAGGCAGAAGTTGCCCGCGGATGACGCAGATGAACGCGGATTCGGGACTCTATCTGCGTCAATCTGCGTCATCCGCGGGCAACTGCTCTTTTTAGGATCAACGCTTCTTCAGCTTCTTTCCATTCAGATACACGTTCACTTGACCCCTGCTCCCCATGACCACGGCGATGTGCTGCCAGACATCGGCCTTCAGGGCGTCGGGGAAGTCGTCCTGGCGGGGGCCGACGATCACGCGCAGGTTCAGGTCCGGCCAGCAGTCGATCAGGAAACCGTCTCTCTGTCCGGCGGTAAGCTTGTCGAAGATGCGGCCGGCCTCGCCCTTGGCGGGGCTAATCCAGGCTTCGAAAGAGACCGCGCCGGCAAAGTCGGCGTCCTTCGTCGGCAGTGTATCGCCGACATTCGGATTGAGCAGGCAGCCGACGACGTTCTCGCCCGTCAGTTTCTCACCGCGATCGCCCGCCGCCAGCTTCTTGACCATGTCGGCGTCGAGCATGCCCCGGAACATCGTCGCTCTTCCGATCTGACCCCGGTAACGGCTGCCGCCACCACTGTCCACTCCCAGGCGCACGGGGTGATCCCCGTGGGGCACGGGCGGGCGCTTGGGAATGGCCTGCGGCTCGTACACGACGACATCCTTCTTGCGTGATGCCGGCTCGATCTCCCAGCTTACCAGTTTGCCGTCGGCGACCTTGCCGCCGATCGTCGTCTGCCGCGCGACGTGCAGCTTGAAGTCAGCATCCCACTTGGCCGGCCAGGCGGGAAGCAGCAGGATCTTGTCGCCGGCCTCCTGCACAAGCATGCGCTGCAGCGCCGTGCTGCCGGAACCGAAGTGATCGAAGTCGGGGCAGGAATCCGGACCTTCGCTCCCGTATAGCGGGAAGCGGCAGTGCGGTGATGCGTTGCGGTAGCGATGCACCAGGCCTTCGCTCGCTTCGAATGCGTTGCCGGCGTAGGCCCAGTGGATCTGGTCCTGGGTCCAGCACTTGTAGCCGAAGCGGTTCGGATTGGTGCGGTGCAGGCAGGTCCACTCGACGATGTCCTTGCTGCCCATCCCGATGCCGAAGCGTCGGAAGGGAAAGACCGGGTAAAGGAGTCCGTTTTCCGCGTTCTTCCTTTTCGCCCACGACAGGGCCGGAGCGATCGCCATGCGTCCCTTGATCTCGTGCAGATGCACGTCGGGGATCTCCTTGCGGAAGCGCTGCCAGCTTGCGATGTCTTCCGGGGTGCCGGCCTTCATGACAAGCAGCTCGTCGAGACAGTGGAGCAGGCCGGAGACGTCGGGCGCGGCGTTCACGGCGACCCACCATGTTTCGAGCACCATGCCCGGATCGATCCGCAGCTTGCCTGCCACGCCGGAGCCGTCAGCCGAAGGCGGCCCGTCGGGATCGCGCGGGTAGTGCTTGTCGAAGAACAACAGCACCTCGCGCGCAAAGGGGACCAGTACCCGGTCGCGAAACGCCTTGTCGCCGGAGTACTTCGCGTGTTCTATCATCATGGCGATGGTTTCGAGTCCGCTGGTGAAGTAGTAACTGTGGTAGTACCCCTGCCCCTTGTTCTGGCCCGGCG
>CAZKRK010000304.1:0-9651 GCA_964555035.1 uncultured Victivallales bacterium
CTCCAGGTTCAATTAACGGGCGTTTCGCAAACGTAGACCCTTTTCGGACGGGGTCGAGCTAGCCCAGGTACGATTTCCTGAACGCGGCGATAAGCCTGCGCAGTTCTTCGACGTGGCTCAAGTCGGTCGTCTGTTTCGCTTTCATGGCCTGAACCATGATCGCGTGAAGTGTCGTAAGCTGCTCCACATACTTGGCTGATGCTGCCTCGCTGCTCTTGTCGGCGGGCTTCTTCACCCTCTGGGCCATGAAGTAGTAGGTCACGATTTCCGTGAGCTCTTCGGCATGTTTCTCCTTGTTCTGAACCCAGCGCACGATCTGGTTCCGGTTGGGGCTCTTCTCGGACGAGAGCGCAATGATGTTCTTCATCGCCTTCTCGATGGTCGTGGCGTGCTCCTCGAGCATGGTGAACCGGGCCGGATCGCCGTAGATCCCGCACGGAACCTGGCAGTGCGCCGAGGCTGATCCCGCGACCGCGATCAGAGCGAGTGCGAACACTGCGATTGGTTTGACGGTACTTCTCATGTCTACTCCTCCTGGTTTGGATTTGTGAAGTGCTACCAGAATGGTAGCATTTGGGATTATGATCAAGGATAAAATCGTCCTTTTTGATGGCTATGCCGTTGACAGTAGAGACGGCACTATGTCAGAATCATCGACAATTATACACAAATCTGGCTCTGACCCTTCATATGTTGAAATGGAGACGTAAATGTCCGGTGTAAAGAAGGTATCTCCCGCGGTATTGGCGTTGATGGCCCTGCTGACGAGCTGCGCGTTCGGGGCGCGATCCATAAATTGGTTGCACGATCTCGGGCCTGAGATCGGTGGCGGCGGGACAGGGATCGTAACCTGGAACGGTCAGAATGCCAAAGACTGGTCCGTTGTGATGTATGAGGACGGCGGGGATGGCGTCATCAGCGGACTCGAGAGCGTTGGCGGAGAGACCGTTAGCCGTGGGGACGATACCGCCTTAGCCCAGACGACCATTACGCTGATGTACGGCACGGATTCGAGCCTCATGTTCTTTTACACCGGTCTTTCGATCGAGCCGGGCAAAAGGGTCTTCACGGTTGTCTTCAATGGTACTGACAGGAACTCAGCGTCCCACTACCTGACCATAGACAGTGGGCTTTTCACGATTCCGGCCGGGTCGCCGATTTCTCCTCCCGCGGACTACAATGCCGGGTCGGCGTCAGCGTGGGAGTCGCTGAGCTCGGGGGGAACGGGTCTGACGTTGGAGATCGTTTCAGCGCACGGCACGGCTTCGCCGCCGGTGGGGATCTACACAAACGATCCCGGCGCCATAGTCGTTAACTCGGTTACGTCGCCCGACACTCAGGGCACGACCCGCTATGTCTGCACCGGTTGGAGCATGAGCGGCAACGAGCCGGGGAGCGGAACGGCGACAACCATGACCATGACCCACTCGAACGATGCCGTGCTGGCATGGCTGTGGGCAGCGAACTACCGGCTGGACGTCGCCAGCGTGGGCAACGGCAGTGTCGATCAGGGTGATCAGTGGGTGGGTGCGGGTAGCAACGTGACCATTGTCGCCACGGCGCAACCGGGCAACCATTTTGACTTCTGGAGCGGGGACACGAACGGTTGCACGCTCAGCGACAATCGAATCATCGTAGCCATGGACCGCCCCAGGGCGATTACGGCCAACTTTGCGGTCGATCCGCCGCCACCCGATCTTGAGATCGCGGCCACGGCCGGTCCCCACGGCGCGATCGATCCCAGCGGCGTGGTGGTCGTGCCGCACGGCGGCAGCCAGGCGTTTGCCATCACGGCGGACCCGCATTATCACGTCGCCGACGTGGTCGTGGATTCGGTGTCGGTGGGACCTGTCGGCAGCTACACGTTCAATGACGTAACGTCCGATCACACGATTCATGCCGGTTTTTCGATCGATCGGCACACCCTTGAGATCGTTTCGGCGCACGGCGTCGCGGAGCTGCCGGTGGGAATCCACACCAACGACTACGGCAGCGTGCTGACGAACACGGTTGTCTCGCCCGACGTCCGCGGAGTTACGCAATATGTGTGTGTTGCCGGCGTGGTGACCGGTAATGAGTTCACGCAGCTCCAGCCGACCAACGTAACCCTGGTTCTGACCAACGACGCGGTGTTGGCCTGGCAGTGGGAGACGAACTACTGGCTGGATGTCGGCAGCGTTGCCGACGGCAGCGTCGATCAGGACGACCAGTGGGTGGGCGCCGGCGGCAGCATCGCCCTGACGGCCACGGCGGGCGCTGACCATCACTTCGACTTCTGGAGTGGGGACACGAACGGTTGCACGCTCATCGACAACCAGATCGTCGTTGTCATGGACCGCCCCCGGCAGATCGTGGCCAACTTCGCACCGGACGCCCCGCCGCCGGATCTCGAGATCGCGGCAACGGCCGGCGCACACGGCGCGATCGATCCCAGCGGCGTGGTCACCGTGGCGCACGGCGGCAGCCAGGCGTTCGCGATTACGGCCGACCCGCACTATCACGTGGCCGACGTGGCGGTGGATTCCGTGTCGATGGGACCGCTCGACAGCTACGCGTTCAACAATGTGGTCGCCGACCACACGATTCACGCCAGCTTTGCAATCGACCGGCACACGCTCGAAATCGTCTCGGCGCATGGTACGGCGGAGCCGCCGATCGGGCTCTACACCAACGCCTACGGCAGCAAGCTGACCAACACGGTCGTTTCCCCCGACACTCAGGGCGCCAAGCAGTACGTGTGCGTGGCCGGAACTGTGGCCGGCAACGACTTCGTGCAGCTTCAGCCGACCAACGTGACCCTGACCTTGACCAACGACGCCGTACTGACGTGGGAGTGGCAGACGAGGTACTGGATGGACGTTGCGGCCGGTCCGAACGGCAGCGTGGACATGACCAGTGGGTGGGTGAATGCGGGCAGCATTGTCCTTCTCACGGCAACTCCCAATGCGCACTACCACCTGGAGTCATGGAGTGGAGACACCGACGGCTGCACGGTCGCCGGCAACAGCATCATCGTGCCACCCATGGATCGGCCTCGGCAGCTCACCGCCAACTTCGCGATTGACGTCCACACGTTGGAGATCGTCTCGGCGCACGGCATTGCCGCGCCGCCGGTCGGAACGCATTCCGGGGAATACGGCACCGAGCTGGACGCCTCGGTGGTTTCGCCCGACGTGCAGGGCACAACCCGTTATGTCTCTACCGGCTGGCGCATGAGCGGCAACGATCCGGCAGCGGGCACGGAGACCAGCCTGACCATGACGCTTACCAACGACGCCGTGCTGACGTGGGAGTGGCAGACGCAGTATCAAGTGGACACTGAAGCCGGCCCCGAGGGCAGCGTGGACGTGGAGGACCAGTGGGTGGATGCCGGCGACAGTATCACCATCACGGCCACGCCCGACGCGCACCATCACCTCGTCGGCTGGAGCGGTGACACCAACGGCTGCACCATCGCCGGCAACCGGATCGTTGCCCCCATGGACCAGGCGCGGCAGCTCACCGCCAACTTCGCGATCGACATGCATACGCTGGAAGTCGTTTCGGCGCACGGGACGGCCACGCCGCCCGTCGGGATCCATGCCGCGAACTACGGCAGTTCGCTTGCCAATTCCGTGGCTTCGCCCGACACGCAGGACACGACCCGCTACGTCTGCACCGGCTGGAACATGAGCGGCAACGATCCGGCAGCCGGTACGGAAGACAGCATGAACATGGTCCTGACCAACGACGCCGTGTTGACCTGGCAGTGGAAGACGCAGTACCTGCTGGACACCGAAGCCGGTCCCAACGGCGGCGTGGATGTGTCGGACCAGTGGGTCGATGCCGGCGGCAGCGTCACGATCACGGCGACGGCGGATGCGCATTACCATTTTGTTGCCTGGAGCGGTGACACCAACGGCTGCACGATTTCGGACAACACGATCACCGCGCCCATGGGCCAGGCACGACAGATCGGGGCCGGTTTTGCAGTCGACCGCCATACGCTCGAGATCGCCTCTGCGCACGGCACTGCCGCGCCGCCGGTCGGCTCGCATGTGAGGGATTACGGCAGCGTTATGGTCAATACCGTGGCGTCGCCCGATACGCAGGGCGCAACCCGTTACGTCTGCACCGGTTGGAGCATGAGCGGCAACGGCCCGGCGGCAGGTGCGGAAGCCAGCATGACGATGACGCTGACCAACGATGCCGCGCTGACCTGGCAGTGGCGGACGCAGTACCTGCTGGACAGCGAAGCCGGCGCCGGCGGCAGCGTGGACGTAGCAGACACGTGGGTTGACGCGGGTAGCAACATCACCGTAACGGCCACGGCCGATCCCCACTATCATTTCAGCGGTTGGAGCGGGGACACCAACGGGTGCTCGATCAGCAGCAACCAGATCACGGTAGTGATGGACGGCTCGCGGGAAATTTACGCCGCGTTTGAAAAGGACGCAGTCATTCTGACCGGCCTGTCTCTTGACGGACCTGCCGCGGTTTCGGCGGGGGGCAGCGCGAGCTACGTGGCTACCGCGGAGTATTCGGATGAGAGCAGCTCGAACGTGAGCGCGGTGGCGGAGTGGATGGTTGCGGGCAGCGCACCTTCGGGAACGGTGATCGACGCCGGCGAGCTGACGGCGGGCATGGTCACGAGCAACGTGTCGGTCTTGATCGAGGCGGTGTATGTGGAGTTGGATGTGACCCTGACCGGACGTTTCGACGTTGCCATAGTTCCGGTTGGTGCGACCGGCTCCGGATGGCACTATGTCGGCAAGGATCTCGCCGGCACCCGTTGTGACCCCGACGGTTCGAGCGTGCCGACCGACACCAACCTTGTGGAACGGTTCAAGGTGCCGCGCTGCTGGCGCGGGAACATACTGACCGGCGACGTTGACGGCGATGGCGCCCTGGAAATTGTCAACGTCAACCGCAACAGACTGCTCATCTATGACGGCAGCGGCAACCTCCAGACTAACGTGACCCTCAGCGGCGGTCGCTGGGCAGGTCACGAGCTGAGCATGCTTGCTGACGCCGATGGCGACGGAGTGCTTGATATCGGAATCGGCCGTGGCGGAGGCTGGGGACCGGCGCGCGCAGAGTTCTACGACGGAACGGGTACGCTTCTGAAGAGCATCGAACACGAAGACTGTGGCTGGTGGTGGATGAGTCGCGCCATACGCCCGCGCGCATTGCTGGCGGACGGCAACGTGGCAGTCGAAACAGAATACGGTCCCGCTGTCTACGATGGCGGCACAGGCTCGAACGTCTGGAGCTACTGGGCCGGACGACCCCATCGTATCACGTCGATTGCGGACTTCGATGGCGACGGGAAACTGGAGTTTGCGGGCGCTGCCGGCTCCGGGGACACGGAGATGACCGTCGTGGATGAAGACGGCAACGAGGAGCTTTGGAAACACTTCTCGGGACGTGGACGGCGCGACCACTCCTTTGTCGATCTGGACGGGGATGGCGCTATGGAGCTTCTGTGCTTCGAGGATACCAACCGCGGTCCGTCACTGTGGCACCGGGGTTGGTGGCACCGGGGGCGTCGCAGGAGTTCGGGGATTCGTCTTTACGACCAGGCGGGAAGTGTGCTTGCCGAGTGGAAGGGCAGGCACCGCGACGTAACCTGGCACCACGCGGTGGCGGATCTTGACAACGACGGCGACATGGAAGTGATCGCCACGGCAGGGCACAGAAAGTACGGCGCTTCGACCCTCCACGTTCTGGACCACGAGCTTCAACTGGTGGCCGATAAACCGGTCGACGGCCATGTGCAACTCGTGTGCGATCTGACCGGCGATGGACGCAAGGACATCGTACTGCTCTCCAAGGGCGGGATGCTGACGGTGCTGGATGCCGACCTTGCGGTCATCGACTCGCGCAGGGTGGGCCGGTCGCGGTGGTGGCATCGTGACGGCCAGGTGATATCCAGCGACATCGATGGCGACGGCATCGTTGAGTTGATTTGCCGTACCGACCAGCTTTGCGCAGTGGCGTTTGGCGGCGGGAGCGCGAGTGGCGAGCCCGGCGGCGGCGGTGACGACGTGATCGACGAACCGTCCTGGGATACGGACATGGACGGCATGAGCGACGACGGCGAGATGCTGGCCGGGACAGATCCGTTTGACACCGATTCCGTGTTCGAGATAACCGGACTGGAGCGAGTCGACGATTCCGGCATGGCGCCGACTTCGAAGGATAAGCGCGGCGGCGATGACGCCGAGGTGCTCGTGGTGCGCTGGAGAAGCGTGACGGGCAAGACCTACTCCGTCTGGTGCGCAACAAGCCTGATCGAAGGGTTCTCCGTCGTGGAGTCCAACATAGTGGCGACCCCGCCCGAGAACGCCCATCGCACTGTGGTACCCGTCGGTGCCAAGTCGGTCTACTACCGGGTCACGATGGAGCAGCCGTAGGGCAGGGGATGCCTTCTGAGTCGTTCCCCCGGTCTCTTCGCGATCCGATTGGGGGAATGATCGGGAAGAGAGCAGGAGGGAGCCCGGCCGTTCTTTTGGGAACGCGGCGGAGCGGAGTCGGGGGATGACGGACGGGAGGTGGCTATTCGCCTCTTGATTTCGCGTACAACGCCAGAATCCCGAAGCCCACTAGCGCGCCGACGGGAAGTCCTACGATGGGGCCGAGCGTATTGCGCAAGCCCAATGCCGGGAAGACGCTCATCCCGACAATGGAGAGCGCGACGCCGAGCAACACGGGAATCACGTGAGTCCACTTGGGCAGATCTTGAAGCTGCATGTGCATTTCCTTTCCCATCTTCGACGAACTGCGAGAAATACCGGGGCCGCATCGTCTTGGCGTCAAATCCGGTTTACACATGATAGGACAGGCACTCCCGCCTGTCCATAGAAAGGGTAGCGCAGACAGCAATTCTCATTATGGCCACGCCCCCTGCGACCTTGTGTCGCAGGGGGCGTGGCCATAATGAGAATTGCTGTAGCGCAGATGCGCCCGATTGCGAACTAATGGAAGGAGCCACAAGAATGAGCAGATACACCATCCTCGCCCTGTCCGTCCTGGCCGTAAGCACGTCGGTCTCGCTCGGTCGCAAGCAGTACAAAAAATACCCCAAACAGCAGATCGTGAACGTGGCCGAGGGGTGCGTAGACGAGGCGATGGAGTATTGGACGAAATACCTCCGGCAGCATCCGGACGATCTCGAGTCGCACTACGGCCTGGCGATATGCCATGCACAGCGGGGCAAGATTGAGGACGCAATGGCGATGGCGCGCAGGGGCGTCGAGAAGGGGTTGCCGTTCGGCCGACTTCTGGCGGGGCCACGCGGTTTGCTCAAGCCGCTGACGGAGAGTGAACCGTTCAAGGCCTGGGCCGAGGAGCAGAGCATGGAGTTGATTCACGGGCCGATGCTTGGCAGCGCCACGGACACAGGCGTCACGGTGTGGATGCGCACCTGGCACGAGGCGGATGTCGTTGTGCTGCTGCGGGAAGAGGGGAAAGGCGATTTCACGGCACGGGTGGAGTCGGCGATCAAGACGGCGGCGGCCGTCGATTTTACGGGTCGGGTCGTTCTTGCGGGGCTGAGACCATCGACGCGCTACGAATACAAGCTCAAGGTCGCGGGCAACGTGTTGCCGACCGTGTATGACTTTCAGACCCTGCCCGCGGAGGGCAAGCCGGCGAAGTTCACCATCATGTTTGGCGGCGGTTCGGGGTACACGCCCTGGAAAGAGCACATGTGGAACGTCATCGACGGCTATCGGCCGCGGGCTTACATGGCGCTGGGCGACAACGTCTACTACGACACCTTGAACCGGCCCGGTCAACGCTACTGCTACTACCGCCGGCAGAGCCGTCCCGAATACCGCAACTTCGTGTCGTCGACGCCGGTTTTTGCCATTTGGGACGATCACGATTTCAAGGACAACGACTGCCACGGCGGTCCGGGCATACAGGATTGGAAGCGAGAGGTGTGGCAGGTCTTCAAGGAGAACTGGGCGAATCCGGCCTACGGTTCCGGAGAGGAAGTTCCGGGGTGCTGGTTCTCGTGCCGCATGGCCGACGTGGATTTCATCCTCGTGGACGGCCGCATGTACCGCGACCCCAAGGGCGGCTCGATGCTTGGTCCGGAACAGAAACAGTGGCTGCTCGATTGCCTCAAGCGTTCGGCGGCAACGTTCAAGGTGCTCTGCGTCGATGTGCCCATGACGCCCGGGGTGAAGCCCGGCAGCAAAGACACATGGGACGGCTTTGACAAAGAGCGCGAGGCGATCTTCCGGTGCATCGCGAAGAACAGGATCGAGGGCGTCTTCATCATTTCGGCGGACAGGCACCGGTCCGATGCGTACAAGATGGACCGGCCGGGCGCCTATCCGCTCTACGAATTCCAGAGCTCAAAACTCACCAACGTGCACACGCACAAGCTCATCAAGAAATGCCTGTTCGGGTACAATGAGAAATGCTCTTTCGGATTGCTGAGGTTCGACACAACGCTTGCCGACCCCCAGGTGACCTACGACGTCATCAACATTGACAACGAGAAGAAGCACTCGCTCACCATCAAGAAGAGCGAATTGAGCTTCAATTGACGACGTTAGCGCGTTCTCCGTCCAGGAACGCTTTCAAGTTGTCGACAACGACGCCCATGAGGCGGGCGCGGGCGCCGTACGTGGCCCAGGCGATGTGCGGGGTGATGAAGCAGTTCTTTGCGTTCAACAGCGGACAATCCGGCGCCTGAGGTTCTTTGACCAGTACATCGAGTCCGGCGCCGGCAATGGTTCCCCGGTTGAGCGCATCGGCCAGGGCTTGTTCGTCGATCACCGGTCCGCGACTGGTGTTGACGAGAAATGCCGTTGGTCTCATCCCGGCGAGCAGCTCGGCATTCACAAATCCGTGGTTCTCTTCGGTCAGGGGGCAATGCAGGCTGATGAAGTCACTCTGCGCAAAGACGGTCTCAAGGTCCGTCATGGTTACGCCGCCGGGCAGGGTCGCAGGTGGGACAGGGTCATAGGCGATCGCCTTCATGCCGAACGCGGTGGCCACGCCGGCGACGGTTGAACCGATTCGGCCCAGGCCCACGATGCCCATGGCCTTGTCGCGCAATTCGATCAGGGGCGTGTCCCGGTAGCTGAAATCGACAGACCGGCACCACTTGCCGTCATGCACGCCGGCGCTGTGTTCGGCAACGTGATGGCAATGGTTCAGAATGTGTGCGAACACCATCTGGGCGACCGAACCGGTGCTGTATTCGGGTACGTTGGTCACCGGAATGCCGCGTTCGGCCGCGGCCTTGACGTCGACCACGTTGTAGCCGGTGGCCAGGACGCCGATGTACTTCAGGTCCGGAAGCCGGGCGATGGTTTCGCCATCCAGAACCGTCTTGTTGGTGAGCAGGACATCGGCGCCCTGCGATCGGGCAATGGTCTCCTCGGGCGGAGTGCGTTCATGGATCTCGCAGTCGCCCATGGTTCCGAGTTCCTCCCAGGACAGGTCGCCCGGGTTCAGTGCATATCCGTCAAGTACGACAATGCGCATGGTGTGTTCCCTTTCGAGAGCAGTTCATCCATCTCATGGCGCTCACTCTATTCCATTTGCGGGGGCATTTCCATTGCGTTTCCAGGCCAGGAGTCACTCTCACACACCTGGATGAACCCGGCGGCAATTCCGGTGGTGGAAGTGCAGCGCCGTCCATAGGCCCGG
>CAZKRK010000305.1:0-9589 GCA_964555035.1 uncultured Victivallales bacterium
AATCAAACTGATCAACCACTCACGTTCACCCATTGCGAGACTGCTACGCTATTTAGAGGGTGTCCGAAAAGGGTTCGCGCGGATTTCGCGGCGTATTCAGGAGCAGATTAGGGCGAAAGATTAGGGCAAAAGATTACGGTCTCGCCGTCGCACCCTAATCTTTCGCCTTAATCTTTGGCCCTAATCTCCTGGCGTCCCCTTTTTGCGCGCATTTCCGGCCAGAATCGGTTGCCGACCCTTTTCGGACAGGGTCTATTTACGCCCAGGAGCACTGGCGCTGCCCCTTACCCGTGAGTCAGCTCCGAACAACTCCCTCTGGGGGAGCTCCCGTTGCCACGGAGGGGTAACCGTGTCACGCTTGGCTGCTGCTCTCCCGCTGGCGGCGGCCCCAAAAGCGCGCGCTCAAAGCGGCGTGGGTCAGTCCCCCGATTACGCCGCCCGCGTGGCAGAACACCAGGGGGGCGCCTACATCGCCGATATGGCCGGCCTCAAAGAAGACGTGACCGGTCACGGCTTCGTAGCCGCTCTTGAGAACGACAAGAAGGAGAACGATCGAACCGACTCCACGTTCTGTACGGTGGCGAGCCGCGCGGGCGAGCTCCACGCCGGTCACGGCCATGAGGCCATGGCCGATTCCGGAGAGTCCGCAGAACCCGACGGTGGCGACGGCCGGCGTGGCCATCGCGCCCAGCAAGCTGCCGATGCCACAGGCGCAGGCACAGGTCAGTCTCCAACCCGCGTTCCGCTTGAGGCCTGCGTAGAGCAGGAAGAAGGCGCCTGCATCGAGCAGCAGGTGGTACAGGGAGACGTGGGCGAGGGGGTGGGCGACGACCCGCCACCATTCGCCGCCGGCGACTACCGCCGCAGGATGAAACACGGCCCATGAGGGCATAGTTCCGGCAAGAAGGGGCAGGTTCACGACGGCTACGATAGCCAGCCAGAGCCAGGAATCCCACCGTGATTCGCGCCCAGGCACCTCTCCCGCTGGGGGTGAGGCCGGACACGCGGAGCGTGGGCGGGCGAGGAAGACGGGTATAGTCACGGCAGCCTCCACAGGGGCGCCCGGCCGCGGGGGCCGGGCGCCGTTGGTTCCACACCACCTATTCCTTGCGCCGTTTGGCCCACCATGCGAGCAGGATGAAAAGCGGGCCGACCGGACCCGTGCCGATGCCGGGCGCACTGCGGTCCTGGAACGTCTGCTGCCCCTGGTCCACACGATAACTCCGGACCGGTTTGGCAGCGCGACGCTGTTGCGCTTGACGTTCCCGAGTCACTCGTTGCTGATTGCGTCGCTGGATGCCTTCGTTCTCCAGCACGTCGTCCTGAACGACCAGCATGGAGGTGTAGTCGGTGACGAGTGAGTACTCGCGGCCGAGGCGGACCACTTCTCTGCGCAGCGTCTCTGTCTCGCCTTTCTCGCGGACTGTCTGCATGGCCTCCTCAATCCGGGACAGCGCCCAGAGCCGCTCGAGCTCGGGGTTGTCCGTGTCGATCGCGGGCAACACGGTGCGGCAATGCCAGGTCTTCTTCTCCCCGGAGATGCGCGCGGTCATTTCCAGGTCGACTTCTCCCGTGCCGCCGTAGCGGCCAAACAGGACGAGCTGCTGTCCCATGTAGAGATTACCGATCTTGCGGGGAGTCACGTCGCGGACTTTCTCGCCGCGGAACCTGAAGGTCACGTCGTGCATGCACTGATGCAGGACCTTGGCCTTGGCCTGGATCAGGCGGCCGATAATGTCGTCGGACGACGATATGTTCATCGCGAATCCCCCGGAGTCCGTTGCAAGGCGGTCCATCAACGGCTGGTTGGCGCTGTTCCCGATTACGAACGTGAACAGCCGTATGTCATAGGAGTTCAGGAGCTTCAAGAACTCGTCGTGCTTTGTCGGCCCGACATTGCATACGCCATCCGTCACCAGGATGATGCCGGTGGTGCGATCGTCGTCGAGGGAATCGTACGCTTCTTTCAATCCGGCAAAGAGCGCCGTGCCTCCGCTTGCCTGGATGGCCTTGACCCGCTCGATCCACCGCGCAACGTTTTCGTGCGTCGCCGTCACCATCCCGCGGGTCAGGCTGCGTGCCTGGTTGTTGAAGGTGACGAGCTCAAAGCGATCGTTCGGGGACATCTTGCCGAGGACGCGGCTCACGCCTTCCGCCAGTGTGGCGATCTTGTTGCCGCCCATGCTGCCGGAGACATCCAGCACGAAGATCCAGTCAGTGCCTTCCGCAATGCGTTTGAGGTCCGCGGCAGGGGTCACAACCACCATGACCGTGCCGTCGCCCTTCTTGCTTTCACGGTAGGGGATGAGCTCCACCCGCGCTGGAACACTGTCATCGAGGCGGTAGTAGAAGACGATGTCGCGCGACAAGTTCGCCCCGCCGCCTTCACTACCGCGAGAAAGCTCGGCAGTGTGGATCTCTCCACCGGCGTGTTCGGCGTCGTTCGTGCGTCTGGAGATCAAGGCTTCCCGGTCGTAGCCGGGCAAGCGTACGTCCTTCACCGGAAAGGCGGACTTCAACGTGAGGTTGAAATCGAATGTGCCGGTCACCACGTCGTCAACCGACCAGAACGCAATCCGCTCTTCGTCCACGCCACCCTCCTCAAGCGGGTAGACGTACCGTCCGACGTTGAGATCGATCTCCAGTGGCTGGTAGTAGACCAGCCTGATCCGCGTGTCCGACCGGGCGCGCACCCGCCCGACGGCGACATCGAAGGTCTTGAAGTCGTTCTTCTCGGCCAGCGCGGTGTCGTTGCCTTTCTGAACCTGGTCCTCGTAGATCTTGCGCGCGCGTTCCTTTTCGATCACTTCACCGACGATCTCCTGTCCGTTGACCCACAGGCTGACCTCCGAGAGGCTGGCCTGTTTTGGGACCGGGAAGGTGTAGATAGCCTCGATATCGCTGTCCGTCGAATTGGCAAATACCTGGTCCACCTCCGTCCGGGCGAACCCGTTGTTTATGGTCACATCGACCTTGTGCGAACGGATCTTGACGCCATCCGCGGCGCCGTCCAGCCGCTTGAGCAGTCCCGCGGCATGGGCAGGCGGCGCCGTGGTCATCATCCCTGCAATGATGACCAGCCCCAAGACGACTACTCTTGCGATGCGATTGTGTTTGGCGGTTTGCGTCTTCATCTCACGTCTCCTGAGCTTCTGCCTCCGAGACCACCACGAAGGCGAAGCCCAGCATCGCATGGTCTATGCCAGGGTTGACTCATGCAGGCGTAAGCCGTTGCGGCCCAAACGCATCACCTCAATCAGGCAATCAGGTTTCACTAGACTGCCAGGAGCAGTCAGTATGCATGCAGTGTATCCTCTATGCGCATCCCCTGCATATTCACCTGCGGGAAGCGGGCCCGCCAAAAGGCGAGCAACCCCCCCCGAAAAGGGGCTCGGCGCGGTGCCGCACCGTCCTACGGACCTTTATCAGGACTGCTGAGCCCAAGGCGCGAGCAGGGACCGACTGACGATTTGCGCATATATGATGTCGACGTAACCTCCACTTCTTCGTCACTATGGAGGCCACGCGATGGATGATCGTTCAAACAGCGTCGGCGCCGGCATCAAGTCCCCGCCCGTGGGATTCGCGGTACTCGCTCTCGTCGGGCCGTCGATGGTCTGGGCGGCCGAGTACATCGGGTACGGTGAAGTCATTCTGGCGACACGGACCGGGACAATCCTGGTTTTGGCCTACTTCTGCGTAGTCCAGATGCCGGTGGTGCTGTTCGGCGAGTGATCCCCGGCCGGGAATCCGGTTCGGGCAAAGGCGGATTGGGACTGGACACCGCAGTCAGCGACCCTGCCGCAGGCCCTTCAACTCCTCGACTACTCCGCTGAACTGGATACCGAGAATGCGTTTGGTCTTCTCCGCGGGTTCCACGCGAACGACCTTCCCGCGCGCCGCAACCGAGGTTTCCCCGATGGTAATCGTGAGTTCCATCTCGGCCCCCTCGTCGACCTCTTCAAAGACCTCGACCCGGACTCCCCCCGGACTGATGTCCAGGACGCGTCCCATGGAAATGGGCGTTTGCTGAACGCCGCCCTCCTTGCTGACGTACGAGATAAGATAGAGAATGCTCAGGCGCGGGAAACGCCTCTTGTCTTCAAAGCCGGTCTCATCCGAACCTGCCATAGAAACCCCCTTACCGCGCATACTTCGCTTTACGTTTACCCCATTTTCAGAGGCTAGCACGGGCTCACCGCGATGGAAAGGAGAAAAGCTCCGGGGCTTCTTGTTAGGGTCACAGATCCGCGGCCAATGTAGGTCCGATTTGTAATCGGACCCAACGCCGCTCAGATGCAGGGCCTCCTTACGTCATCTGAAACAACCGGCGAGGGTCGGGTCCGATTGCAAATCGGACCTACGTTGGCCGCGAGATGTTATGAAGGACAGGACGACTCCGCGGAACGGACCTGCCTCCTTACCCTTCCTTCAACGCCAGCGCTCCCGTCGGGCATGCCTCAACACACGCATCGGCGGTCTTGGTCAAGGCTTCCTTGAGCGTGTCGCCAAAGGGAACATCGACACGGACGTCGAAACCGCGTCCGATGAAGGCCAGGCCTAGCGGTTCGGCCTGCTGCTCCGTCAGGCGCACGCAAATGCCGCAATCGATGCACTTGCCGGGCTCGTAGACGACGCGCGCGTGTTGTGACACGCGCCGGACCGGCTTGCGGGCAACCGTGCCCGCGGCAGAACGCGTCGCGCCGTATTCCCCGGCCAACCGTCGCAGGGAGCAGCCGTGCGGCTTGCGGCAGTCGCAGTGCATGCAGCGACGCGATTCGGCAACGGCCTCCTCGTTCGAGAAGCCGCTGTCCCCATCCGCGGGAAGACGGCGCCGGCCGGGATCCGTGTCGTGCATGAGCTCGGAGATTTCGGCGTCGGCCAGGCGTCTCAGGCGGCAGTCAAACGTCGCCGGCAGCGACGCGCTCATCCCGGTCTTGAGAAAGGCGCTGACACTGTGCGCGATTGCCCGGCCGTGGGCCACGGCCCGAATGGCGAGGCGGCCGGGGCGGATTGCATTGCCCCCGGCGAAGACGCCATCGATGCCCGTGGCGAACGTCTCCTGGTCAACGGCAATTCCGTTCTTCGCGCAATCGAGTTCCCACGCTTTGATGTCAGCCTCTTCCACGCCGCCCACCGCGAGCACGACCGCGTCACACTGCCCGCGCAGCTCGGCCAGCGACACATCGGCCCCGAGCCGTCGTTCAAATACGAACTCCACGCCCATGCGGCGGACGATCTCAATCTCGCCGTCAAGCACCTCCGGCGGCAGGCGGTCGCCGGGAATGTTGTAGCGCAGGGCGCCGCCCGCGTCTTTTTCGGCCTCGATGACGGTGCAGCGATGTCCGGCGATGCGCAGGTAGTAGGCAGCGGTCAGTCCGGTCGGTCCGGAACCCACGATCGTGACGTGTTTGCCCGTGTCGGCGTCGCGGGTCGGGCTCCAGGGCCTGTTCTGCGCCAGGTCTTCGTCGGCGACAAAGCGCTTGAGCAGGCAGATCGAAACGGCCTCATCCTGCTCGGCGCGTCGGCAGCCTTTCTCGCACGGGGCGGGGCAGATACGGCCCAGCACGGCCGGCAGCGGGATGTGCTGTTTGACCGTGATCAACGCCTGGTGGTGTGCCCCGGCCCGGATCTGCCGGATCATGAGCGGGATATTCATGTGGGCCGGACAGATGCGGGTGCACGGTCCCTCGCAGTCGCCACCGTGCTCGCCGAGCAGCAGCTCGATCGCCTGGCGGCGCATGGCGCGCACCTCGGGGCTGGAGGCGTCGATGTCCATACCCTCTTCGGCGCGCGCCGTGCAAGCCGGAATGAAGCGGTTGGCACGCCGATCACGCACCAGGCAGACCATGCACGAAGTGTGCGCGGGCAGCTCGTCTTTGTGACAGAGCGTGGGGATCGTGATGCCGGCTCTGCGCGCGGCCGTGAGGACGGTCTCGCCGGCTTCCATCTCCACGTCCTGTTCGTCGATATGAAGAAGGGGGCGCGGCGACACGGCGACAACGGGCTCGCCCTTCCCGGGAGCACCGTCCATCCACGCCATCCCGTCCATGCCGCTGTCGTTACTCATGTATTCACTCTCTCCGCGTCCCTTCCCCTCACCCGGTCCTCCTGCGTCGGACCGGGTGAGGGGAAGGGACGCGGTCACTCCAGACTACTTGTTGTTCGATTCTCCTGTCCGGACCGGGGTCACTCCGCCGCCGATTCCGCCACGCAGAACAGGTGCGTCAAGCCGCGCAGGTAGATGCGGTTTTCGACAAAGGCGCCGGTACAGAAGGAACCTTCGCCGAGCTGGGGTTTGGCGACCAGTTCGTATGTCTTCGAGGCCTTGAAGATGAGCGTGGTCCCTTCCATGTCCATGACATAGACCATTCCGCCCGCAAACACCGGGGATCCGTAGAACCCTTCATCGAACTCTTCTTTCCAGTGGACTTCGCCCGACTCGGCGTCGTAGCAGGTAACGATGGCGGCGCTGCTGGCCGTGATCAGCAGGTCTTCGACGGCCAGGGGGCTGGCGGTGTCGGGCAGGTCATCCTCGTTTTCCCACAGGATCTGCTGCTTGCCGGGGTCGAGGGCAACAAGCTTGGCGTATTCGTTGGCCACGAAGACGTAGCCGTTGGCGAAAGCCGGCGAGGGACCGACCTCGCCGCCCATGCATTTCACTTTCCAGAGCTCTTTGCCGTTGGCGGGATCATAGCTGATCGCGAAGGGGTTGGCGGAGAGCACGATCTCCTCCCGGCCGTTCCGCCGCGCCAGGATCGGCGAGGTCCAGGCGACTTTCACGTCGCGCGGTGTTTCCCAGACGGTCCGGCCGCTGGCACCGTCGATGGCGAGGATGCTGGCCGCCTTGCTGTGGTCGTATTGCACTATGACGTTGGTACCGTGCATGATCAGTGAGCTCGAGTGGCCGTAGTGGTTGTCGGGGACGCCGAGGCTGCGCGACCAGACGCGTTCGCCTTCCAGCGTGAAAGCGGCGATGTCGCCGGTACCGAAGATCGCATAGACGCGTTTCCCGTCGGTCGCCGTGCTTGGCGCGGCGTAGCCGGTGTCTTCGCTCACTTCCGGCAGTTCACCCTCAATCACCGTATCGACCCGCCCCTGCCAGAGGATCTGTCCCGTATCGCCGTTGAAGCAGTATACTTCGCGCGCATGGTCGTCGGCGCCCGTCACGAACACGCGCTCTTCCCAGACAACGGGGGAATTGTATCCCTGCCTCGGGACTTTTACTTTCCAGAGGACATTCGAGCCGCTCTTGCCGTCCCAGGCGGTGGGCGGGTTCTCGACCCGGGCAATGCCGAGACCGTCAGGTCCGCGGAAGCACGGCCAACTCGTGGGGGGAGGCGGGGGCGGCGGGGGCGGCGCGACTTCCGGCAGCGCATCGGCGGGGCTGTCGGGCCTGTCATCGACGACACCGGTGGTTGTGGGCCGGCGGGCAGCCGCGGTGTTAGTGCCGGACGGCATTGGGATGTCTTCCGGTTCGAGCGTGGACGGCGCGTCGGGTTTCTCCCCGCGCCCGCGTGCGGCGAAGTGCATGCTCTCCGTGAGGTACCCAACGGCGACAACGACAACCAGGCAACCGAAGCCGCCGGCCCCGATCATGCGGCGGGCCAGGGCCGCGTTGTGCCACGAACTGTCTCCGCCCGGGCATTTCGACGGCATGGGTGCTCGACGGGTGAGCGCTGCCGCGGACTTGAGGGCGACAAGCAGAACAAAGACACCGGCGAAGGCCAGGTAGCTGGCCAGGCGCACCTGGGACTGGTTGGTGAAATAGGCCCGTCGGGCCTGTAAATCCAGGGCGCGAATACCGTCGAGAATGACCGCCTCTTTGTTGCCCTTGGCATAGGTCTCCTTCAGGGCGAGCAGGGCAGGGCTGTCGAGCGGATCGTGGACCGTGAGTTGAATCCAGGTGGCAACCAGGAGCGTAGTCACGCACAGGACGAAAAGGCCCGCAACGGCCGTCACGATGTATGCCGTCAAACGCGCCAGCGCTTTGGTGTCTTTTTCTTCTGTCATGGCTGCCATACGCAGGTTCGAGAGCTGTCGCCATGCGCTCAGTTCTCGTGCGAGCCGAACCGCGGATCCGGCCTAGGTTTCCAGCGCGTGGTCTCCCTTTCTTTTGACATGTTCGCGGGGACAATACTCGAAACAGCGGCCGCATGCCAGACAGATGGCGGGGTCGGGGTCGTAGTCCTCTCGCGTGCGTCTGACCGAAAGCGCAAGCAGCTTGGCGCCGAACACGAATGCCAGGTACCCGCCGAGCAGCGTACCGCCCAGGCGAAAGCGGCCGACCACGGCCGCGGCTTCGGCCTCCAGCTCGGCGACTGACTGCCCCATCGCTCTGAAAGTCTCGCTTTCGAGTGTCATCGTCAACGCCCCGCCCGCGTTGTCCTCGATACGGATTCTATCCGCGAGCGACACCGTGAAGTTCATGCGCGCCAGGACGGGCGATACGTGTCGTCCCCCGAGGGCGCCGGCCAGAACGACCAGCGGCAGCAACACGAGAATGAACGCCAGCCGGCGCACGCCGCGAGCGTGTGTTTCCGGGACTTGCGACGGCGTCGGGCGGCGAATGGCGCCGAAGGGGCACGTGTCTTCGCAGAGACGGCACTGGACGCACTCGTCCGGCGTGATCCGGACGGGCCGCCAGGAGACGAGCGATGCCCACCCGAGCAGAATGCCGTACGGGCAGAAAAAGCGGCAATACGGCCGTGCAATTGCCGTGCCCAGAACGAGAAGGACGACTCCCGCGGCGATCATGTGAAAGTGACCGCCAAAGCGAAAGAGACCCACAAACGGATCCAGGCGGCAGATCAGGAACCCAGTGCCCGTGGCGGCCAGCAGCACGCCCAGGCCGAGCACAACGTGTCGCAGCATGCCGAGTGACGTGTTCAGCCATCCCGGCAGCGCCACCGGCTTCAGGATCACGATATCCTGGATCGCGCCCAGCGGGCAGATGGCCGAACAGAAAACGCGTCCGAAAAGGAACGCGAACAGGAGCGGGAGCGTAAACATGAGGACGACCGTGGCCGGGACGGCATAGGTGCTGTCGCAGACGGCCAGGACAAGGTTCTGCGTTGCGCCTACGGGGCAGATACACCCGCGACGCCAGAAACCGAAGTAGAGCAGGGCAAACACGGAGAGGAGGGCAATCGTGCGGCGGCGGCGCTGTTTCAGGACGAGGTACGCCCCCAGCACGAGGCAGGCCAGCAGTACGGCGACGTCGAGCCAGTCGTGGATGTTGGCCCGCGGCAGGACATAGGTCGGCGTCGGCAGCTCGTAGCCGGATTCGAATTCCGGCCGGGGGAAGCGGTCCACGGCCAGAGCCAGTCCCGGCAGCAGCCAGGCGACAAGTGCGCCGAAACGCAGATGCGCCCCGTGACGAGAATCGCGCATGTTCGTGCTGGAATTCATAAAAGGCAGAATGGTAGCATACGGGCTTCTTGAATATCCAGTACGTCTTTTTTTGGGACGCGGCGGTTCCGCCACTCAACGCGGTCCCGCTTCGCCTGCCCGGGGGACCGCATCAAAACGTACTAGCTGGAGGGTGTCCGAAAAGCCCCTGGAGACGGCGGTCCTCCGCCGTTACGAG